>JAGHTX010000163.1 GCA_018065105.1 Bacillota bacterium | reverse complement strand
CATATAGGTGTACCTCGTTTTTACACCTATAATGTCCATCTGAATTTGACATATTTAATGTCATTTATACAACAAACTCACTAAATCGCTAGTTAAGCCTTAGAAAAACATCCTGAAATGCATCTTCACTATCTGCTTTTGTGTGAAGTTGACAAATACAGATACGATATACCATATCTCCATATTCTTCTATCGCATATTCAATGTCTCTATTTTCTCTCAAAATAACACTTCCTTTTTTCTCTTTTGTTCCGAATTATACGTATGTACGTGTTCCTGTGGCTTTTATCATCCCTTTCATTAATAAAACGAAAGCGAACTCAAAAAACTTGCACAAAAAGAAAAAGAAAGACAAATTTCTTTCTTTTCTGTTCTTATTCTTTTTTTCCAATTAACGGATATGTTCCTAAAACCTTAATACTTTCACAAGCATTCTTTAATATTCTTTCGTATGTCGGATCAATGACACCTTCAACTTCAATAAAGAAGAAATATTCAAATGGTTTTCCTTTAATAGGACGGGATTGGATGCTTGCCATATTTAATCCACATGCAGAAATCGCATTAATTAATTTTTCCAAAGATCCTACACAGTGTTTTACGGTTACAATAACGCTTGTGTGGTTTCCCGCTTTTGGTTCTTCCAATCCAATAACCAAGAATCTTGTTGTATTTGTAGTATTCGCTTCAATCTTATCCGCTAAAATTTCTAATCCATATAATTTCGCCGCTTCTTTCGCCCCGATAGCTGCCTTTGTCTTATCGTTTTGACTGGCAACGAATTGAGCTGCCATTGCGGTATTTGGATAAGAAATAGTTTGTACTTTTAAATTCTTTAAAAAGTTTTTTGCTTGTGCTAAAGCTTGATCTTTTGAATATACCCATTCAATATCCTTTAATGTCGAACCGGGAACTCCTAACAAGCATTGTTCAATACTTTGATCTACTACTTTTTGAATATATACAGGATATTTTAATAGAGCATCTAACACTTCTCCAACCAATCCGGAGTTTGTGTTTTCGAAAGGAATCACTCCATATTGTGCTTTTTTATTTACCACTGCTTCAAATACTTCTTCAAAAGATGAAAAATTAATCTTGGCGTTATTTGGGAAAATTCTTTCACTGGCAATATGAGCAAAAGCGCCTTCTACTCCAGCATAAGCAACTACATCTGTCGATAATACAGTGGCTTGATAATTTTTGGAGTTGCTTATAACAGAAGTCATAAATTCTTTATAAAAAGGTTTATATTCTTCATTTTGAATATATTTTACATTTTTTTCTAAAATTAAAGCTTCTCGAGAATTATCTAAAATAGGTAATCCATTTTCTTTTTTATATTTTACTACATTGATTACGGCATTCATTCTTTGTTCATAAAGAGCTGCCATTTCACGGTCAATACGGTCAATTTCTACTCTTGCTTCTTCTAATAGGTTCATACTCTCACCTCGCTTTTCTATAATATCATAAACACAAGAAAATGTTAGCTTTTCTATATCAATTCTTCCCTCAATCGTTTTAGCACTTTAACCAACTAAAGTGTGAAATATTATTCTATTCGTGATAAAATGTGTCAAAAGGAGTTTTTGAAATTATGAAACTACAAGTAAATTTAGGAGCCAATTCTTATCCAATTACTATTGGATATAATGCTTTAAACAATATAAAAGAAACAATCAATGTAAATCGAAAAATTGCGATTATCACGGATACAGGCGTTCCCAAAAAATGGGTAGACCTTTTGGCAAACCAATGTCCAAATCATTTCGTATTAACATTTGAACAAGGTGAACAATCAAAATGTTTTGATACATATAAATCCTTATTAGAACAATGCATCGAACACAAAATGTCTAGAAAAGATGCGGTTATTGCCATTGGTGGTGGAGTGGTAGGAGACCTTTCGGGTTTTGTTGCCGCTTCCTATATGAGAGGAATTGATTTCTACAACATTCCAACAACCATTCTTTCCCAAGTGGATTCTTCTGTAGGAGGAAAAGTGGCAATCGATATGGGAACTTATAAAAATATCGTTGGTGCCTTCTGGCAACCCAAAGCTGTCATCATTGATCCACAAGTACTTTCTACTTTATCTATTCGCCAACAACACAATGGTTTATTTGAAGCACTAAAAATGGGATTGATCCTAGATGCTGAACTATTTGAATATTTTGAACAAGATACATTGGATATTGAAAAGATTATTCAAAAATCCATTGATTTAAAACGACAAGTTGTTGAACAAGATGAAAAAGAATCTTCATTGCGTAAAATTTTAAACTTTGGTCACACCATTGGACATGCGATTGAAAGTAATGCTGGATTAAATACATATCTACATGGAGAATGCGTCTCTATGGGAATGTTGTTCTTTATTGAAGATCCAGCCTTAAAAGAACGTGTTTTAAAAGCGTATGAAAAATTAGAAGCTCCAAAAGTACCAGATTATGATGTTCAAACAATTTTGGATTTTATTGCGCACGATAAAAAAACAGCGGGTGCTACGACTACCGTAGTCAAAGTACCTAGTTTAGGAAAATATACACTAGAAGAATATACTGTAGACCAGTTAAGAGAAGTCTTAGAGAGAGGTCCTTATGAAAAATAATTTTGGAACAAATATCTCTTGGACTATTTTCGGTGAAAGTCATGGTCCAGCCATTGGAATTGTTTTAGATGGACTTCCTGCCGGTTTTAAAATTGATGAAAATCGCATTGCAGATGACATGGAAAAAAGAAAAGCCAAAGGAAAGATTTCTACACAAAGACACGAAGCAGATGGGGTGCAAATTGTCTCTGGATTCTTTAATGGATATACAACAGGTACCGCTCTTACCATTCTTATTCAAAATCAAAACATGAAATCAAAAGACTATGCTTCGATTCAATATCGATTACGTCCTGGTCATGCCGATTATACCGCTTTTGAAAAATATAATGGTTTCCAAGATTATCGTGGAGGTGGTCACTTCTCTGGTCGATTAACGGCTTGTATTGTAGCTGCCGGAAGTATTTGCCGACAAATCTTAGAACAAAATGGAATCTATATTGGATCCCATATTGAACAGTTATATACCGAAAAAGATGAACCGTTCTCAAATGATTATGATACATTGGTTTCGCAAATCCATGCGATGAACCAGAAAGAATTCGCAACAATCAACGAAGAAGTCGCTGTAAAAATGAATGCGATTGCCGAAAAAGCAGCTGAAGAAGGAGATAGTGTAGGTGGTATTTTAGAAAGTGCCATCATTGGTCTTCCTACTGGAATTGGAGAACCATTCTTCGACTCAACAGAAAGTATTCTTTCTCACCTGTTATTTAGTGTTCCAGCGGTTAAAGGCGTATCTTTTGGAGATGGGTTTGGATTTGCCTCAAAACTAGGTTCACAGGCAAACGATGCCTTCTATTATGAAAACGGCATGAAGACAAAAACGAACAACAACGCTGGAATTAATGGTGGTATCACAAATGGTATGCCAATTCTGATCCACACTTGTATCAAACCAACACCTTCAATCTTTAAGGAACAAGAATCTGTAAATTATCAATCAAAAGAAAATGTGAAGCTACAAATTCAAGGAAGACACGATCCATGCATCATTCATAGAGCAAGAGTTGTGATAGATAGTGTATTAGCCTTTGGAATTTTAGATTTATGGATGTCCAAAAAAGCAAGTGAGGGATTAGTATGAAAGTGAAAATAACACCTTCTAAAGTCGGAGGAAGTATTTCCATCCCTTCGAGTAAATCCATGGCACACAGAGCTATTATTTGTGCCTCTCTTGCCAAAGGAATTTCTAAAGTATCCAACATTACGTATTCAAAAGATATAGATGCGACCATTTCCTGTATGGAAAGTTTAGGCGCTAAAATTCAAAAATTTGATACGTATTGTATTGTTGAAGGAACCAATTTAGAAGGGACAGAAAACATTACTTGTAACTGTAATGAATCGGGGTCAACTTTACGCTTCTTAATTCCTATTGCTTCTTTAACGAATCAAAAAGTCACATTCTTAGGACAGGGTCGTTTACTATCCCGTCCAATGAGTGTGTATCAAAATATTTTTGATGAACAAAATTTAACGTTTAATCAATCAAGTGAAAACATTCAAATTGAAGGCTCATTAAGAGCACAAGAATATAAAATCCCTGGAGATATTTCCAGCCAGTTTATTACCGGATTACTCTTCACTCTACCTTTATTAAAAAAAGATAGCACGATTGTAATTTCCGAACCATTCGAATCGAAGTCTTATGTAAATCTTACGATTCAGATGTTGGAAAAGTTTGGAATTCAAATTGAAGAAACAAGCTCTCATTCTTATTTCATTAAAGGAAATCAAGAATATAAGGTACAAGATGTTACGGTAGAAGGAGACTATTCACAAATGGCTTTCTTTGGTGTATTAGCTTCTCTTCAAGAATCTTTGACCTGTACAAACATGGATCCACACTCGAAACAAGGAGACATGGCTATTTTAGACCAAATCAAAAAAGCAGGTGCCATTCTTAACATCAACCAAGATTCCATTGAGGTACAACATCATTCCTTAACGGGACAAACAATTGATTTATCAAATTGTCCGGATTTAGGACCTATTCTTTGTGTATTGGCTGCTTATTCAAAAGGGTGTACACACATTATCAATGCAGGTCGTTTACGTATTAAAGAGAGCGATCGAATTGAAGCAATGGAAACCGAACTTAAAAAATGGGGTGTTGAGATTTCTTCAACCGAAGATAGTATCACCATTGTTGGTAAAGAATCGTATGAAAACGACTCAATGGTAGAAATCTTTGGTCACAACGATCATCGTATCGTAATGGCAATGTGCGTATTCGGCCTATGCGCAAAAAGCGAGTGCATCATTGATGATGCCCAGGCAATCACAAAAAGTTATCCAACATTCTTTAAAGATATCCAATCCATTGGTGGAAAGGTGGAACAATTATGATTAAAAAAGATACGAAATTTTTAATTGTTGGTCTTGGTTTATTAGGGGGAAGCTATGCCCTAGGATTAAAAAAAGAAGGTTATACAGTTTATGGTATAGCCCGTAGACAAGAAACCATAGATTACGCTTTAAACCATGGTTTTATTGATGAAGGACAAACGGAAGTTGATGAATTTGTTTCCAAGGCAGACGTTGTTGTTTTTGGGTTATATCCAACAACAATGGTTGACTGGGTAAAAAAATATAAACATTTATTTAAAGAAAATGTCCTAATCACCGATGTAAGTGGCGTTAAGACTAACATAGTTGATGTAGTACAAGAAGAATTAAAGGATTTGCCGGTTGAGTTTATTTCTTGTCACCCTATGGCAGGTCGTGAAACAAATGGAATTGAATACGCAAACACAGATATGTTTATGAAAGCCAATTTTATTATCACGCCTACAAAAAGAAATACAATAGAAGCTGTAGAGTTCTGTCACGACTTAGCTTATACCCTACACTTCAATCACATTTCCGTCCTTTCTTGTGAACGACACGATCGCATGATTGCTTTCTTATCTCAATTAACACACGTCATTGCGGTAAGCTTGA
Source organism: Bacillota bacterium (assembly GCA_018065105.1). Classification (GTDB taxonomy): domain Bacteria; phylum Bacillota_I; class Bacilli_A; order Erysipelotrichales; family Erysipelotrichaceae; genus Floccifex. The sequence continues at coordinate 84,314 of JAGHTX010000163.1, read as the reverse complement.
TGAATACACACGACAATTCACAATTAGTCGAATACACTGGTGATTCTTTTAGAGATTTAACACGTATTGCTCAAATCAATGAAAACATGTGGACTGAGCTATTCCTATTAAACAAAGAAATCTTATTGGATGAAACAAATCAATTTATTGATTCTATTTCTCATTTTAGAGATGCTCTTCAAAATGAAGACAAAGATGAAATGAAACGTCTGTTCATTCAATCTACGCAAAGACGTAAACTATTTAATAAAAACGATGGTAAAAACAAGTAAAAGTCGGTTTCGCCGACTTTTTATATAATAAGAAGAACAAACAAAAGAAATACAGGATGAACAACACATTGAAATCACAACGGAAGCTGCCACTGTTTCTTTTTCTGAAAAATACCAATTAACAAGAAGAGAAGAAGAAATCTTGGAATTTTTTGTCTTTGGAAAAACCAATAAAGAAATTGCTGACAATCTTTTCTTATCGGAAAGTACGGTTCGTTTTCATGTATCCAACATCTTAAAAAAGACTGGATATAAGAACCGTAATGAAGTGAAAAAGGCATTTAAACATCTACAAATCAATGAATAAAAAGAACTGCGTAAGCCTATATCTATTTTATAGGTTTTACACAGCCTTTTCTTTAGTTAAACAATAACGATTTTGTGGTTGAAATGACGATTCCAAGTACGAGTAGTCCTAAGGCAAGTTGTACCATTCCTGTAAATGCCATCCAAATTAACGCAATTGGAAATAGCACAATGGTTAAAACAATCTTCCCAGTAGGCCATGCTGCTTTAATCGCAAAAGGAACTAGTGTAAAAATCAACCAAATCATTCCTAGTAGAAATATAAAACTCAACATATCTTTTTCTCCTTACCTATTACACTTTTCATATAAAGAATAAGGTAGAATTCTTTCTGTTCTTTGTGTTCTTTCTTAACCTAAAATAAAAGAGAGAATCGTTTCTCTCTTAGTCTTCTAATAGTGCATCAAATTCATCAATTAATTGATCAAATTTTTGAAGTGCTAATTCCACTGGTTCTGGACTAGACATGTCTACACCAGCCATTTTTAATAAATCTATTGGAGATTTTGAACATCCACCTTTTAAGAAACTTAGATAATTCACTACATTTTGTGGATCTCCACTTAAGATTTTTTGGCTCAATGCCATTGCTGCACTAAAACCAGTTGCGTATTGATATACATAAAAATTCATATAGAAATGTGGGATTCTTGCCCATTCATAGTCGATTTCTTCATCCACAACAACATCTTCTCCATAATAGAATGCGTTCAAATCGTGATAGATTTTATTTAATGAAGCCGCTGTTAATCTTTCATTTCTCGCAACCTTTTCATGTATAATTTTTTCAAATTCCGCAAACATTGTTTGTCTATATAAAGTTGTACGATATTGTTCTAGGAAATAGTTAATTAAATACGCTCTTTCTTTTTTATCGGTTGTCTTCTTTAATAAAGAATCCATCAACAGTGCTTCGTTACAAGTACTTGCGACTTCAGCAACAAAAATCTTATAGTCTTTATCCAATTCACTTTGATATGTATTCGATAGATAAGAATGCATCGCATGTCCCATTTCGTGTGCCAACGTAAATTCAGAATCTAAAGTTTCTTTGTAGTTCATCAATACATAAGGGTGAACACTAACACCATAAGAATAAGCACCTGAACATTTTCCTTCATTTTCATAAATATCGATCCAGCGATTGTTCAATCCACCTTCATAAACGGAAGTATAATCTTTTCCGTATACTTGTACCGATTGTAGTACTTCTTCTTTTGCTTGTTCATACGATATTTCAGAATTTACAGATTCTACCATTGGTACGTATAAATCATACATATGAAGCTCTTCCTTATTTAATACTTTTTTACGAGTTTTCATATATTTATGAAGAATTTCAATGTTCTTATGTACAGTATCAATCAAGTTATCATAAACAGAAACCGGAACTTGATTGGCATCTAAACTCGCTTCTAAACTTGAATTGTACTTTCTAGCGGTCGCTTGAAACTTTAATACTTGCGCTTGTCCATCTAAAATAGAAGCATATGTGTTTACATGACTCTTATAGAATTGATATAGGTTTTTAAACGCAGATTTACGAAGTACTTCATCACTGTTGTGCATTAAGGCAATAAAAGAACCATGTGTTAAATCGTGTTTAATTCCTTCTTTGTCTTCTGCTTCTTTAAAGCTTACATCCGCATTATCTAACATACCAAAAATGGAATCTGGTATTTGACCAACTTGTCCAGCTAAAGATAATAGATTTTCTTCCGCTTCCGATAAAGTGTGCTCTTTCAATCTTCGACATTCATCTAAAAATCTTTTATATTTTAATAATTCTGGTTTTGTTTCATAAAAACTATTTAATGTTTCTTCTTCAATTTGCAAAACTTGTACATCAAAGAAAGAACACTGGTTTGAGATTTCTACCCATTTTGCCTGGGCAAACCCTTTTAGTTCCAAATAGTGACCATTTCCAGCATCTTGATCACTTGAAAGATACGCATAGGCATAACACATTTCCAAATCGTGAGATAATTCTTCCCATGTATTTAGATACGCTAATAAATTGTTTACATCGTTTAGTTTATCTTTATAAGATACACATTTTTTTACAAGGTCATCCAAATGATCTAAACAGTTTTTCCATTCTTGTTCTGTTTCAAAAATATCTTCTAATTTCCAAGTGTTTTCTATAATTTGTTCGTTTCTTTTCATAATTTATCACCGTTTTCTATTATAAAACAAAACGAAAGGTTTGTCCTTTCGTTTAATATTTTGGACCAGTAATTTCTGCTGGTTTATTTAAGATATACATGAATTCTTCACCAGTAATGGTTTCTTTTTCATATAAATACTTCGCCAATTCATGTAACTTAGGAAGATTATCTTTTAAAATTTGATAAGCTTCATCATGTGCTTTTTTTACTAATGCCACAACTTCTTCATCTACCTTTGTGGCTGTTTCAGAAGAACAAGCTAGACTTGTATCGCTTCCAAGATATTGGTTTTGTAGAGTTTCTAAGGCAACCATTCCGAAGGTATCACTCATACCAAAACGAGTAATCATAGCACGAGCAATCTTTGTCGCTTGCTCAATATCGTTACTTGCTCCGGTTGTGACAGAATTAAAGATAAGTTCTTCAGCACATCGACCACCTGTAAAAGTCATAATCTTTTGATACGCTTCTGTTTTCGACATAAGATTTTGTTCGCCCTGTTCTACTTGCATTGTATATCCAAGAGCCCCTTTTGTACGAGGTATGATAGTAATCTTATGTACTGGAGCGGCATTGGAACATTTTGCGGCAACAAGGGCATGTCCAATTTCATGGTAAGCAACAATCAATCTTTCTTTTGTGCTGATTACTGCACCTTTCTTTTGTTCTCCTGCAATAACAATTTCAATAGCTTCTTCTAAATCTCGTTGCACAACTGTCTTACGATTATCACGAACAGCCAATAAAGCTCCTTCATTGATAATATTGGCTAGTTCTGCCCCACTAGATCCAGCTGCAGCTCTTGCGATTACGTTAAAATCAATTTCAGGAGAACATTTAATGTTCTTAGCGTGTAATCGAAGAATATCTTCTCTTCCTCGTAAATCCGGAAGTTCTACTGGGATTCTTCTATCAAAACGACCTGGTCGAGTAAGTGCTGGGTCTAATGTATCTGGTCTATTGGTTGCAGCTAATAATACAACCCCTTTTGAACCATCAAATCCATCCATTTCCGCTAATAATTGGTTTAAAGTTTGCTCTCTTTCATCGTTTCCACTCAATCCGCCATTGTCACGTTTCTTTCCGACTGTATCAATTTCATCAATAAAGACAATACATGGCGCTTTTTCACGGGCCTGTTTGAACAAATCACGAACCTTAGCAGCCCCTCGTCCAACAAACATTTCAACAAATTCTGAACCAGAGATTGAGAAGAACGGAACACCGGCTTCTCCAGCTACGGCTTTAGCAAGTAATGTTTTCCCCGTTCCGGGAGGTCCTACTAATAAAGCCCCTTTTGGCATTTTTGCGCCAATTTCTTCATATTTTTTGGGATTATTTAAGAAATCTACAATTTCTACCAAGCTTTCTTTAGCTTCGCTTTGACCGGCTACATCTTTAAATGTTACGCCTGTTTTTTCTCCAACATATACTTTTGCGTTCGATTTCCCTAAATTTCCAAACCCAAATCCTCCTTGATTAAAGGACATTTGTTCGTCTCCAGAGTTTTTTTGCATACGCTTAAACAAGAAAGAACCGAGTCCCCAAAGGATGAAGATTGGCAAGAAGAATGACAATAAGTAAGAAACGATTGGATTCATTTGTTCAATCACCACTTGATTAAACTTAGCTCCGGATTTTTCCAAACGAGAAACTAGGTTAGGATCGTCCATTTCTCCTGTTTTGTATGTTTTTTTATCGTCACCTTTTATAGTGTAGTAGATTACATCTTCTTTAATTTGTACCTCATCTACTTTTTTATTATTTACTTCACTGATAAAGTCCGAATAATTTACTTGTTGGACTCGATAGTTTCGGATCATAGGCATCACAAATAAATTCACTATCAACAATATAGCGAAGATAATTCCATAATACCGATACAATCCCTTTTTTTGATTATTCATAATCATGCCTCCTAGCACTTTAGCTCCTTAAGTGCTATATCTACTATAGCATTTTTTAGCACATTTTCAAGTCGAGTGCTAATTTCACACAAAATCACAAAAAAGTAGAGATTCTCTTCTCTACTTTAGTGACTCATATTCTGGAATTTTATTTCCAATAATAATTTTTCCGTTTCCAATCACAACGGGTCTTTTTACTAACATTCCGTTTTGGGATAGTAAATCGATTAATTCTTCATCCGAACATGTTTGTCTTTTTTCTTTAACATTCAATTCACGATAAAGTTTCCCGCTTGTGTTGAATAAATCTTTTAATTGTACCCCTTGCGCAATCCAGCTTTGGATTTCTTCTTTTGTAGGATTATCTACAGAAATATTTCTATAATCTACATCCAGTTCCAATTCCTGAAGTGCCTTGTATGCTCTTTTACAAGTTGTGCAATTTGGATATCCAATAAAACAAATTGTATTCATAATTAGAAGCTGTGTGCTAAAGCTTCTCCTAATGAAGATTGGTTTTCTACTGCATCAATTAACTTAGCTAGTAATGGAGCCATTGTTAATACAACCATTTCTGGGAATTCTTTTTGGTGTTCTGTTTGATCGATTGTATCTGTACAGATGAATTCAGCCAATCCTGCACCTTTTAATCTTTCGATAGCAGGTCCTGAAAGAATACCGTGTGAACAAGTAGCGTAAACTTCTTTAGCTCCCTTATCCTTTAACATTTTGATACCAGCACATAAAGTACCAGCTGTATCTACCATATCGTCGATGATAATACATTTTTTACCATTAACATCTCCTAATACGTTCATAGCTTCTGCAACGTTTGGTTTAGGACGACGTTTGTCAATGATTGCTAGTGGAACATCTAAAACGGTTGCTAAATGACGAGCACGTACTGTTCCTCCGTGGTCAGGAGATACAACAACTACATCGCTCATATCGAAGTCTTTTTTATCTAAGAAGTGTTGTGCGATTAATTGGTTTGCAGCAATATCATCCGCCGGAATATCAAAGTAACCTTGGATTTGTGTTGCGTGTAAGTCAACTGTTACAACACGACCAGCACCAGCTTGTTCTAATAAACTAGCAACTAATTTTGAAGAAATTGGTTGACGAGGTTTCGCTTTACGGTCTTGACGAGCATATCCATAATAAGGAATGATTGTTGTAATAGATGCAGCACTTGCTCTTTTACAAGCATCCATTGCGATTAATAATTCCATTAAATTATCGTTTACTGGACGGTTTGTACTTTGTACGAAATATACATTTTTTCCACGAACAGATTCATCTAATTCAACTAAGATTTCTCCATCGGCAAAGTGATTAACTTTACATTTTCCTAATTCAATTCCTAGCTCTTTACAAATTCTTTCTGCTAAACCGCGACTTGATGATAACGCGAATACAATTGTGTTTTCTAACATATTTCCTCCCTGTGTTATGTTTTTTATCTTACCTTTTCATCATTTAAAACGTAAGACATTGGCCCAATTGTAGAATTAGCTTCTACAGTGGAATTTACTACTTTACTGAAATCAACGACAGCACCTTCTTGAATAGTTGAATCTTTAATATATGTTCCGCCAAGAATTTCGACGTGATTTCCAATAACTGTGTTACCTAAAATTTCTGTGTTTGGATAAATAATTACATCATGTCCAATCACTACATCTTTTCCGATAACTGTACGATTTGGATCTACAATTTGAACTCCATTTTTCGTGTGGTTTAAATTGATACGATCGCGCATCCAAGTGTATGCGACATTTAATTCTACACAGTCATTGATTCCCATAACTTCATCACGATCTTCAATGACAAGACCATTCACTTTCTTTCCTTGCGAAGATAAAATCTTCACCATGTCTGTTAAATAGTACTCTTTTTGTGCATTATTTGTTTCTAACTTATCTAAGTTATCGAACAAATCTCTATTCTTGAAGCAATACATTCCGGCATTAATTTCACAGATCTTTAATTGTTCAGGTGTGCAATCTTTTGCCTCAACAATTCCTGTAACGTTTCCTTCTTCATTACGAACAATACGTCCATAGTGTTTTCCATCTTCTAACACTGAAGTTAGTAATGTACAAGAAGCATCTTTATTCATCTCAAATAATTTTTCAATAGTTTCACTTTGAATACAAGGCCCGTCTCCATTAATGATGACAGTATCTCCATCTTCATCTTTTAACTGAGCGGCTTGCATAACAGCATGCCCTGTTCCTAATTGAGGTTCTTGAATCGCAAATTCTAAATCAGAAAAATATTCCTGAATAGCTTCTTTTTGATATCCAACAATTAATACAATTCTTTGAACTCCAACAGCTTTCAATGCATCAGTAATATACGCTAGCATAGGACGATCAATGATGGAGTGCATGCATTTGCTTTTCTCTGACTTCATTCGTGTCCCTTTACCAGCTGCTAGTACGATTGCATTTCGCATAGTTTCACCAACTTTCTGTACCATAGCTATTCTAACAAAAAAGAAAATATTAAAAAAGGAAAATCGTTTTAAATAATCATCATAGACAAAATTATTGATTTTATCCATGATGCATTACAATTTGTTCACAATTTAAAAACAAAAAAAAGAACAGATTATTAAAATCTGCTCTATTCTCTATCTAATGCGTTTAATTGATTTTCAAGATCTCGATATTGTCCAGCATAATAGTCATAATTGCTTCTTGCTTCGTTATATTGAGCCGTTGCCACATTATAAGCGTAATATGCATTATTCAAATTAATTTGAAGAGAACTGATATCTTGAAGTTTTTGCGAATAATTCTCTTTGGCTTGATTACGAGCTGCACGCCAATCTTCATTTGATTCATACTTTTCTTTAAATTCTTCTGCTGGAAGAAGCGCATCGTTTTCAATTTCATTTAAAGCTTCTAATGCTGCTTCCGCTTCAGATTGTGCCGTATCAAAGAATTGTTGCGCTTCGTTATAATCTACTTCCGCTTGATCCAATGTTGCCTTCGCATCTTTCAAGGCACTGTCGGCTTCATCTAAAGCTGGCTTTAATTCATCCATTTGTGCTTTGATTTCTGCTTTCTTTTCGGCAAGTTCTGTGTTGTTGTTCTTCTTTTCTTCTTCATTCGATTTTGACTTCGCTAACAATTCATCAAATGTCATTCCTGTTTTTTCCATTAGGATTGCATTGATTTCCTCTTTTTGTTCATCCGATAAACGATTGAATTTCGCTTCTAAATTTTGGATTTCCTTTTTTTCTTCATCACTTAAATTATTATAGTTTTGTGCCCAGCTCTTCAATTCATTGAAATATTTTTCTTGGATTGCATCTGTTTCAGTGGTATCCGAATGCATAAATCCAGCAATAACCTTATATCCACCTAAAAGTAAAGCGAACGCTACGCACACTCCAGCTACAATAAAAAGAATACGCTTCACAGTATCCGTTATCATTGGTTGATCTTTGAATTCTTGAATAACCTGACGTCTTAAGATTTCTTCTGGATCGCCTTCCTCTTCAACAAATTCATGGATTTGGTTTTCTCCGATCACAACAGTTTCTCCACCTGCGTTCGGTGATGGTACTGTATTGTTTGAGAAAACAAGAGTTTTTCCTCCAGCATCGGAAGAATCTGTAGATTTTAAAGGCGCAACAATTGTATTGCTGATACTAACCGGTCCTTGGTTTACAATTACATCTTCTACTGGTTCTTCTATTTTTCTATTTTTTTCTTCACGTTTTCTTTTTTCATTTGTAAAAACTTCCATCTTACTAGAAAGCTCGTTATATTCATCATCCATGTCAAAGGAATCCAACAGTTCCATTAACTCATCATTTCCGTTTTTATTTGCCATGATTGAGCGCCCCCTTTGTACGTCTTAAATTCTATCAAAATGAGTCATAATTTACTACAAGAAATAATTTGTCACATTTTTTCACATGATTTTTCATAAGGCTTCATTTTCTGTATCCAAGAAGGATGAGCAGCAAAGGCTACAATCACTTCTCCAGGCATCAACTCCAAAGCTCGATTCATTGTTGCTCCCGATGTTATCACATCATCAAAAAGCAATATTTTTCTTTTGGGTAAGTTATATAGTTCTTTTTTCTTTAAAACCATAGAGATGCCTTTTCTTTTTTCAAATGATAATGAACTTTGTTTCCAATCCATACTCTTATAAAATGGAGAATATACCTCAACATGAATACTTGTAAACCATTCAATTAGCGGTTCAAAAGCACGGAATTGTCTTTTTTCATTAGAAGAACAAAGTATCACAATCGCATACTTCTTCGATAACGCTTTTAATTCGTTCTTATAAGGAGACAAAAAGATAGGACTAATGGCTACATCACGCTGTTCTTTATATCGAAACAACAATCGTTCTATAAAGTCATTATATTCATGATATATGATCCATTTCTTTCCATCTTTTACAAAAACTCTTTTTTCTCCTTTTAGTTGTGATCGGCATTGTGTACACAAGCGTTCTTCTTGAATAAAATTTGATAATTCAAAATCTTCATCTATTCTTTTGTTGCACAATAAACAGTATCGTTCATTGCTTGAATTTGCGATATGCATTCGTTTATAGAGGGACTCGTAGATTGACATAAACACACTCCTATTCCTGTTGGATCTTGAAAACTTCGTCCAATTCTTCCGAAAATTTGAATCAAACTCGCGGTAGTAAACACACTATGTTCAGCCTCGTACACCAATACTTGTACACTTGGAATCGTTATTCCTCTTTCTAACAGTGTGGTAGAAAATAACACATATAGTTTTTTCTTTCGAAAGGCATCTAATATAGAATCTTTATCTTCAGAAGAAGAATGAATACCAGCGCAAGGAATAAATAACTGAAATAAAGAAGATAACCAATATGTATCTTGTTTCTTTGGAACAAAAACTAACACCTGTTTTTCTTTCTTCTTCATTTCTAAACAAAAGATAAGAATATAAACAACTTGGAAAATTTTGGGTAGATGAACAATCTTAGGAACAATCAATGGATGCTTATGCGGTCTTTCAAATAAATTAACCATCTCCATTCGTTTTTCTTGAATAGCCTTTAAGCTCTCTAAATCCGGAGTTGCCGACAATAATAGAATTTCTCCTTTACACGAGTTTTTCGCAATCTCTTTTAATAAGGGGTCATTTGCGTAAGGAAAAGCATCCACTTCATCAAGAATTAGTAAATCAAAGCTTTGTGGGTAACGATATAGCTGATGGGTTGTGCAAACAATAATATCTCCATCCGTAATTTCCGTATATCCCTGGGTTACAGCTATAACATCTAGATCTTCAAAAGCTTCTTGAAGTCTATCTCTTATTTCCAAAACAACCTGTCTACGACTAATCGCAAAACAGACTTTTTTTCCTTGATGGAGATAATACGCAATACTTCCCATACTCACTTCTGTTTTTCCAGCTCCTGTAGCTGCATAAAGGAATACCGACTTTCCTTGTTTCAAATATTGAATAACCAATTCTGAACACATTTTCTGATGTGGGGTTAATGGATATTGTAATTTTATGTCTCCTCTCCATTTCGTTTTTGAAAGAATTGCAGGTTGTACACAATCTCCAACATTGACTCTTCCAAAAGCTATGCATTTTCGACAATACCAAATACCTTGATCGTTGTAAAAAAAACGTGTATCTTCATTTTTACATCTTAAACATCTCATATATATATATACGAAAAAAAAGCGTCCGTAGACGCATTTTTTCAAAATAATTATTTTAAACCATATTTCTTGTTGAACTTTTCGATACGTCCGGCAGCAGCAGCGAAACGTTGACGTCCTGTATAGAATGGGTGGCAGTTACTGCAAGTATCTACACGCATTTCGTTTCCTTTAATTGTGCTTCCTGTTTCGAATTCAGCTCCACAAGATGTACAAACACATTTTACTTTGTGGTAATTTGGGTGAATTCCTTGTTTCATTTGTCTTTCCTCCTTCCGCCTTAAACCCCTAAGGATCTAAAGTAAGGCTCTAAAATATTAACATGACCATTAATGAATTTCAAGCATATTTCTATAAAAAAGAGTATACTAATTTCATGAATCAATTAGAAAAAATAAAAGGACATTTAAAAACAATCAATAAGCACAAAATCGAAGTCACTAAACTATGTTTCCGTTGTCATTTGTACAAACAAGGTCTTTTGCATGACCTTAGCAAATATTCTTATTGTGAATTAAAAACAGGGTTTAAATATTACCAAGGATACCGTTCTCCTATCGATGCTCAAAAAGAAGATATCGGATATTCACTATCTTGGCTTCATCATAAAGGGCGTAATAAACATCATTGGGAATATTGGTTAGATAACAGCATGAATGGAGTCGTAGCCATTGAAATGCCTGTTAACTATGTCATTGAAATGTTTTGTGATCGTGTAGCAGCTAGTATGATTTATCAAAAAGATAAATATACGGATTCCAGTGCTTTGGAATATTATGAGAAAGGTCGAAATAAAATTTTAATTCATCCAAATACAGACAAGCTTATTCACCATTTGTTGACTTATTTATCGGAACACGGTTTGGATGCTACCATTGACTACATCATCAAAGAAATTAAAGAATAGAAAAAAACTATGAGCACTTCATAGTTTTTATTTTTCTAATCCTGGTTCAATAATAACCCTTTCAATTGTTTGGGTATTATATTTTCCCTTATAGACACGATCAATATAAGATTCGTAATTTTGTTCTTTCATTTCATCTTCGCTTAGATATGCCTTTTCTCCAAAGATATCTTGTGCATTAAATTCCTTACCTTCATTGATTCCCGGTAAAGTAACTAGATAGTAGATTGTTTTGACTTCTTCTACCGTTACGAGTTTAGTCTCCATTTCCACTTCCGATTTTTTATCTTCCGCTTCTTCCTTTGGTGTTTCCTCTTCCTTATCCTCGGATTCCGATGATTCTTCGCTTTCTTCTATTTCTTTAGGAACTTCTATTTCTTTTTCGACTTCTATCGTATAGTCCAAACGAACAATTTCAACCAAACGATCTCTCGTGCTATCTTGAATTCCATCTAGGAAACCTTTATAGACAACTTTACGAGATACTTTTTGATACGTCGGAGCTCCTGGAAACATTTCCTTATAAATACTTCGCGTATGCGCCTTCACAAAATCATCTTCTGCTTTAAACACATCTTCTTTATAGTCTTCATCGATATCCTGATAACGTTCGTATTTATTGTATAAACCAGAAACTTTAATTTCTTTTTCTACGTTAATTGGTTTGAAATTGTATTCTCTGGCAATGTTTTCATCGTACTCTGTAATAATCTTTATAACATCTCCGTTTGAAAGGTTATATCCGGGTTCGACTCTATACGTACAAGATTCCAAAAATTCTTGTGTACGTTGATTTAAATCGTTTCCGTTATAATACACTTCAACCGTAGCTACACCATTTTCCCCTTCGTATTCAATCGCAAGTTGATTGGTTACATCTACGTTAATGTTTCGCAAAAAGAATGCATAAGCGATTAAAATTAGCGTTCCACACATGGCTCCAATCCAACCGAAAAAGAATATTTTATTTTTTAGTTTATCTTTTTCCACGATAATTCCTCCTAATCGAAATACTGTGCTGTTTCAATAGATTTTTGAATACTTTCTAACAAGTATAAATCCACACGATCCTCCAATATTTCTTTTGCATCTTTGATACAAGCTTCCATCATTGCCTGATCTTTATTTAAATCTCCAAGAATGAAATTTGGTAATCCACTTTGGCGAACCCCTAGAATATCCCCTGGTCCTCGACTCATCAAGTCATATTGACTGATTTCAAATCCATCCTTTAATTCTTCTAGTTTTTGTAGACGCTCTATAGCCTGTTTATCTTTTGAACTACTCAACAAGTAACAAGACCCTTGTTCACTACCTCGAGCAACACGTCCTCTTAATTGGTGAAGCGTACTTAATCCAAAACGATGGGAATCGTAAATGACCATCTGATTCGCATTGGCCACGTCAATTCCAACCTCAATGACTGTGGTACTAACTAAAATATCGTATTTCTTGTCTTTAAAATCCGACATGATAGTCTCCTTCTCTTCCCCACTCATTTTACCATGAAGCAGAGCTATTTTAACACGTTCCCCTAAAGTTTTACACATTCCTTCATAAATTGAAGTTACCGAACGAAGTCCTAGCTCTTCATTATCTTCGATAGCTGGGCATACAACATAACATTGTCTACCTTCTTCTATCTTTTTTAGGATAGATTTTAAAATAGGTCCCATGGAATTACCGGCAATATACTTTGTGATCACCAGTTTTCTTCCTTGTGGCAAAGTATGAATACTGCTAATATCCATATCTCCATATAGGAAATGCGCATACGTTCTTGGAATCGGTGTTGCCGACATCATTAAAAAATCTACATTTTTTCCTTTTTCCAATAAACTTCTTCTTTGTTTCACCCCAAAACGTTGTTGTTCATCCACGACAACTAAACCAAGCTTATTGAATTCAACAACCTCTTGGAATAGTGCATGTGTCCCAACGACCATAGAGATTTTTCCTGTTTTTAAATCTTCTAGAATTTGTTTTTTCTCTTTGGCAGGCATAGAAGAAACATATAACTGAATAGGAAATCCCATTTTTGTCATATTCAAATAATGTTGACGAGCTAATATTTCCGTAGGCGCTAAAAAAGCCGATTGGTATTTAGACAGATGACAGGCATACATAGCTGCTACAGCCACCATGGTTTTTCCACAACCTACATCTCCCTGTACCAAGCGAAACATAATTTTTTCACTTGCCAAATCTTTACAGATCGCATCAATCGTGGATAATTGATCGGCGGTTAGCGAATAAGGCAATGACTTTTCCCATTCTTCTATTTTAGAAAAATCAAACACCTTTTTCTCTTTTACCTTTATTTCCTTATCTTGCATACTTTGCATAACACATTGGAAATATAAAAACTCTTGATACTTTAAAGTACGAACGGCTTGTTTAATCTGATCTTCATTTTCTGGTGCATGAATATATCTATATGCCGTTGCACTATCCAAAAGACGATATTTTTGACGATATCGATCCGGTACAAGTTCTGTAATTTCGTTGGCATGCTCCAATGCTTTGAGAATCATCCCTTGCATTTCTTTTTGTTTCAAGCCTTCTACCACAGAATAGACAGGATGAATACCTAACTGTTCTTTAATTGGTTTTAAGTTATAGTTTGTAGCAGTAACTTTATAGTTTCCGTTATACACGCCAAAAATAGATACAGTAGACCCAAAAGGAAATTGTTGTAACCAAGGGCGATTAAACATCGTGATTTCTAATTCTTCATCCCAACTGATGACCTTGAATTTTGTCATAGAGCGATTTTTTCCCAAACGAACCACTCTTGCCTGGTTACATATCAATCCTTCGAAACAAACTGTATCTTTTTCTTCCCATTCTGAAAAAGGCTTTGCCTCTAATTTTTCATATCGATATGGATATGTTTTTAATAACTCCTCTATCGAATGAATGCCTAGTTTATCTAAGAATTCCATTCGTCTAGCGGTTAGTTTTAGCTTTTTTAGTTCCATGTTTTTTCTTCTTTTTTATTCTTAAATTTCCAATAAACTGAATATATGAAATCTCTAATATCGACAATACAATCCCAATCGCAACATAGATTAATAAGACAAATAAAGATTGTAAAATGGCAGCCTTGTATACAAAAATCGCAACCACGCCAACTGCCAACATCATCCACGGATTTGCCACATACAATAAATTCATGCAGACTCCTAGTGCATCAATTCTTCCTTTTTCTACATTAATCATTGTTGCACTTACACCACTTGCGGATATTTGACCGCCTAAAAGAACATCAATCAATATCACAAGTAATAAGATTGCCAAGTATTGATTTAATATCTCTTGATAATTGTCTTTTACTAAAGGCATGATAAATTCTTTCATTTCTTTTATTTGTAGTTTTCCTTCACTTAATGCTCGATACATAAACAGCTGCAAAGGAATCATAATAAATAATAGAAAAGCACAAATAAGCTGTATACATAAATATCCGGCCGAACTAACCGATAACATTCTATATAGTGGCAATAAAATCAAATGAATCAAGCCAACATAAAAACTTTGTAGTCCTAGAATATAAATTACCTTTGTACTATTTAATTCTAATTTTCTTTCCCATGTGGATACACAGAAATAATATAGGCCAAGGGAAGATAGAATACTTATCGCATTTACAGCTCCAGTAAAATATCCTTGCCGCGTAAACAGAAATATTTGAATCATTAAATATACCGAGTTATATAACGCACATAGTACAAACATACGAATCATAAGCAATTTCATAGATTTTATATCAATTTTAGGAAATAATTCTTTTATTTTCATACTTCTCACCTATCGATTAGTTTAGCACAAAACTAGCCAATTCTTAATCCTTTTGCGTTTGATGAATGTCCAACTGTCTTTAATACTTCTACTTTTGAACAATACTTTTTCGCAATATCAACAACAAGGTCGTATTGTCCTTTTTCTTCCATTTCTGTATATTGTCCCAAAATCAATTTTGAGATTTTATTAAATACACCCATTGTTTGAAGTTGTGCAAAATAAGCGCGTATACGATATTCATTCCCAGAATAGCTTTCTAAAAATAATGTTTGTTTCTCTAAATTTGGAAAATATTCACTTCCTGCCAGCTTTAAGAAACAGCGAATATTCCCACCCAATACGATTTCCTTATTTTCTAGAAGCTCTTCGCTTTCTTTATTTAAAAAAGATAAAAGGTCTCTTTTGTTTGTGTTTGCACAAATTTGATAAAGAATGCTGGATTTTCCAGTCTTCGTATAAAGCGCATTGATTACACAAGTTAAATCGCTATATCCAAAATATATAACAGAGCTGTTCTTAAAGGTTTCATAATCGATCCAGTCTAAAGTTTCGTTGGCAAGATCACCGCCTGAAACATCAAAAATATAATCAAAATCTTGTTGGATCCACTGATTAAATACTGCAGCTCTTTCTTTTCCTGTACTTTCTTTAAACAACAAAGGACTTACTTGAACAGAAACCCCATTTTCTTCTAACCAAATTTTTTCCTTTTGAATTCTTTTTTCACTGATTGGATTGGATAACCCTAACATTCCTACTTTCATCTGTATAACCTTACCTTTTGTGCTATAATATCACAGAACTATTTAGTTAGGAGATATAAAACATGAAAGTTGAAATCACAATGGAAAACGGGAAAACTATGGTTGCTGAATTGTATCCAGAAGTTGCTCCAAAAACCGTCGCAAATTTTGTCAAATTAGTAAAACAAGGATTCTATAGCGGAATCATTTTCCACCGTGTTATTCCTGGATTCATGATCCAAGGCGGAGATCCAACTGGAACTGGACGTGGTGGTTCTAAAGAAACTATCCCTGGTGAATTCGCATCCAACGGATTTAAGAACGATTTAAAACACACTCGTGGTGTTCTTTCTATGGCACGTACAATGATTCCAAACTCTGCAAGCAGCCAATTCTTTATTATGCACGAAGACTCACCTCATCTAGATGGTGACTATGCAGCCTTTGGTAAAGTCATCGAAGGATTAGAAGTAATCGATGAAATCGCAAACACAAAAACAAATTGGCAAGACAAGCCATTAAAAGATCAACGTATCGCAAAAATGACAATGATCGAAGAATAAAAGGAAAAGAAGAACAAATTCACATTCGTTCTTCTTTTTTACTGTGTAAATAAATCTTGTAACTCTTCCTTGCTCATCTTCGAAATGCTTGTTGAATTATTTTCGACAAAGATTTCATTCATAGCTTGTTTACGCTTCTGCATTTGGAAGATTTTTTCTTCAATGGTATTTTTCATCAACAATTGATATACAAGGACGTTTTTTGTTTGTCCAATACGATAGGCACGGTCTGTTGCCTGATTTTGTGCACTCATATTCCACCATGGATCATAGTGAATAACCGCTTGTGCAGCTGTTAAATTTAATCCGGTTCCTCCGGCTTTTAATGAAATCAAGAAAACATCACTATCGTCATTTTGGAAAGTGTCTACTTCCTTTACACGATTTTCCTTACTTGTTTGTCCTGTAAGAATATGATATTTGATTCCTTTCTTATCAAATTCTTCAATCAGCCAATCAAAGATTTTAGTGAAACTTGAAAAGATTAATACTTTTTGTTTGTGTTCCTTTAATGTTTCCACTAAATCAACACACATATTTAATTTCGTACTCGATTCTTTTATATTTTCATAAACCATTCTTGGCTCACAACACAACTGTCTTAGCTTGGTCATCATAGCTAAAATTAAAATTGAATCGACTTTTTCCATTTTCAATTGTTCTTGCAGCTCTAAATTTACTTGTGCTAAATTGGCAAGATACAATTGATTTTCTTCTTCACTAAATTCCATCCAATATTCTTTTTCTACTTTATCTGGAAGTTCCGTTAATACTTCTTTCTTTGTTCTTCGAAGAATAAATGGAGCGACCATCTTCTTTAAGCGATTTTGAATCTCCTCATTTTCTTCCAATTGAATAGGTCTTTCATACATGGTAGAAAAATATTTATAGTTAAATAAATACCCTGGTAACAAAAAATCAAAAATTGACCACAATTCACTTAAGCTATTTTCAATGGGTGTTCCCGTTAATGCTAATTTATGTTTTGCACGAATTGTTTTTACACTCTTGGCATTTTGCGTTTTGGGATTCTTAATAAATTGTGCCTCATCTAAAACCACGTATTCAAATTTTGTGTTTTTATAATACTCGTAATCTCGTTTAATGTAATCATAGGTTGTAATATACAAATCATGTTTTTCTTGGATACATTCTTTTCTCTTATTTTGATTACCATTTACACAAACATAATCTATGTTTATTTCAAACTTTTCAATTTCATTTTTCCAGTTAAACATTAACGAGCTTGGGCAGACAATTAAACTTGGTTTTTCTTTCTTTGTGTAACAATCTAACAAACATAGAACTTGTAGTGTTTTTCCTAATCCCATATCATCGGCTAGGATACCGTTTAGATCCATTTGTTGAAGCTCCTTCAACCAGCGTACCCCTTCAATCTGATATGGATGTAACAAGGCTTTATACTTATCGTTTAAAACTAAAGGTACACCTTTTTGAAGAGAGGATAATTTATCTAAATACATATGAATATCCGCATCTTCACGAATATCGTACGCATCTAAATGCATTACTTGATAGCTTGGTCGTTTGATTACATCTTTTTCCATATCTTTTTTAGATAAATCAAATTCCTGGCTAGCTTGTTCCAACTTATCTAAATCTCCTTCTTGAAGATTTAAAATTTCACCATTTTTTAAGCGATAGAAAGTTTTTCTTCGTTTATAAGCATGTAGAATTGACATCAATTCATTCTTATCTACGTTTGAATTCATCTCTATTTCCAATAGATTGTTGTTAAGATGAACGCCCATACTAAAAGATAAGCTCTTTCTTTGTTTCAAAGCTTTTAGCTCATCACTAATAAAGATATCCGCTTCTTTTTGAATCAAAGGAATACCTTTTTCTAAGAAATCAAACAAGCGATTCCCTTTGGAACGAAAATAAGCTCTTTTTGCTTCTTTCTCAATTCCATCCGCATAATATTCAATAATTGACTCTATGATATTTATTGGAGATACTGATTCTTTTTCAAAAAGTCTTTTCTCCACTCCATTTTCTTTATACTTTCCCCATAAGAATACAGAGCCATCTTCCATCTCTGCATATACCGCTATATCTTTAATTTCTGTTTCAAACGAATTTAAATCAATATCAGTAAAAATTTTCACATGTTCTGATAAGGGTAATAATACTTCTTGATAAAATACAGGAAAGTTTTCTTTACGAATAATGAACTCTTCGTTTTTCAAACGTGTCATAAGACTAGAGGTTTGTCTATATTCATCTAAAAGGTTGACCACAACACGACTACTTGTGTCTGCTTCCTTATATGCCACTTTTCCTGCATATGTATATTCTTCTTCATCACTTAGAATTTCGAAGTATTGTTCTTCTTCTTGGATTTCAACAGGAATTTTTTCTTGTACAAAAACAGGTTTATTCAAGCAATGGACTTCATCTAACTCTTTCGCTAATAATATTGCTTCTTCCGCGCTTTCCTTGTACAATTCTGCATCTTTTTTCCATCCATTTCGAAAACAAAACTGCTTGATCCATTGGAGGATTTTTTTTGAAGGTTCATCCAGCAATTCTTCGTCCATGACTAGATTTACATTCTTTCCTAATTGCACACTTTCTTTTTTACTAAAAGAAGTCACTAAATCGCACATATTTTTTATGACATACATTTTGTCGGAACCAATTCGTCCATTCATGACCAAGCCATAATAATTCATGGACAATTCCATTTGTATCATCAATGGTTTTTGTTCTGCAAACATAGCCTTTTGTTTATTGGCATGGAAGCTGCTCACAAAATCCATGGCATCTTGTGTGGATTCGTTCAAATGATTTATAAAACGTTGTTTTTGTCGAAACAATTCCAATTCTCTTTGATATTTTTCATAATCAATATCTAAATTCTTTTTTTCAAAGTCTAGATTCATCTCATTTAATGCGTTTACTACCGCAACTAAATGCTCACATCCTCTGCCTTTTTCTATACCACATGTACATTGGGTCTTTATGATTGTGCCATATTCATTGATAATAAATTGAATTTGTTCACTACGTCTATGGTGAACAATATTGGCACTGATGCTGTAGTAATAAAATCCATTCTGACTCTTTTTATATCGAATAGAAATAGTCTTTATACGACCACTCAGTTCTGGATTTCTTCCATAATAAAAGAGCCAGCGATCTTTTACTAACATATCTAACGATTCTTTTGTGATATGCATAGAACTGACTCACCTGCCTCTTATTTTTGATGCACTAAATTATATAATTCGTTTTTAGAACAACCGATTTCTTTCGCAACCTTGTTGATTGCTTCTTTGGTGCGAAGTCCCTGATTTACATATTCTTCGACATGTTTTACCGCTTGTTCCATATCTATTTCTTTTTCTTCTGAATTTCCTTCTACTACTAAAACCATTTCCCCTTTTAAAGTGGAACAGATTTCTAATACTTCGCTAACACTTCCACGAATGTATTCTTCGTGAAGTTTTGTTAGTTCACGCGCTAAACAAATATTACGATTTCCCAATACTTCTAAAACATCTTGAAGAGTGTCTTCAATACGATGTGGTGCTTCATAAAAAATAAGTGTATAAGGGAATTCACATAATTCTTGAAGTTGTTTCTTTCTTTTGCTTGATTTACTGTCTAAAAATCCATAGAACAAATAATGTACGGCACTGAGCCCGCTGGCAACCAATGCGTTTATTGCCGCATTCGCTCCAGACATAGAGATCACAGGGATTTCTTTTTCAATACAAGCTTTTACTAACTGACTGCCTGGATCCGAAACCAAAGGATATCCCGCATCGGAAACAACCGCAACACTCTTTCCTTCTTCTAAAATTTCTAATATTTGAGGAATACTGACTTGTTGATTATGTTCATGATGCGAAATACATGGTTTTTGAATATTGTAGGCATTCAATAATTTCTTTGTATTTCTAGTATCTTCACAAGCAACCACATCCACCTTATTTAAAGTTTCTAAGGCACGACTTGTCATTTCTGAAAGGTTTCCAATTGGTGTTGGTACAAGATATAGAGAAGCAACTTCTTGTTCAAAGCTTTTTTGTCTATTCATGTTTCTTTCCTTTGTTCTTTGATTTATTTGATTTATGGAACGGTTTATGTTCCTTGTGTTCTTTGTTGTCTTCTTTGTTCTCTTTATGTTCTTTGTTTTCTTTATGTTCTTTGTGCTCTTTCTTAGACTTTTCTTTTTTGTGTTCCTTAGGAGCAACTTCTTCTTTCTTTTCTTCTAATTCTGGCCAAATATCTTTGAAAGATAAGAACAAAGTTTCTTCTTTATTTTCTAATTTTGCGGTTTTTTGGAACAAGTTCATACTTGTGATACGATACTTGTTTTCATTGTACATGATTTGAGAATTAATCTTTGGAAGATCTTTTTTCAATTCCGTATATTGATCATTTTCATATCGTAAACAACACATCAACTTTCCACATTGTCCGCTTAATTTGGCAATATTTAACGCCAACATTTGATTTTTTGCCATATTGATGGATACTGTATCAAAATCCGATAAGAATCTTGAACAACAAGTTTCCATTCCACAATTTCCTAGCCCACCAATCATCTTGGCCTTATTTCTTGGTCCAACTTGTCTTAATTCAATACGACAGTGTAATTGTGCTGCTAAATCCTTTAACAATTGTCTAAAGTCTACACGATCATCACTCACGTATGTGATAATAACTTTCGAACGGTCTAGTGTATATTCACTACTGATTAGGTGCATATCTAGTTCTAAATTATCAACGCATTGTTGACAGATCACTAGAGCTTCTTTAGCCTTTTCTTCGTTTTCTTTCTTTTGAATTACATCGTATTTTGTCGCTAAACGTAATACCGGTTTTATTTCTCCTTTTACTTTTGTAGGATCATAAGGAACACATGGTACACATACCTTTCCTAATTCTTTCCCTCTTACCGTTTCCACAACAACATAGTTATTTACATGATAAACCGTGTTTGCACCAAATGTGTATGCCTTCTTCGATCCATCAAACTGGATATAAACTATATATTCAAACGTTTGTTCTTCTTGTCCTTCTTCTTTTACTTCTTCTTGTAAAATTTCTTCACTCATGATTTCACAACCTTCCATAATTGATTATATATTTTGTCTAGAAACAATCCCAAATCCACAGGACTTCTTAACACGTCCATTGATTCAACCAATATAGTTTGAATTTGGACTTGTTGGCTCATTTTCAATTCTGTTTTCTTATTTCTCACAAAATATAATAACCATTCCAGCAACACTTTTACATATTCTTTATTTAAATAGATGCTCTTTCCTGCAAATAATTGCTGCATCTTTAATATTGAAGCATGGTCGTTACAAGAGTTTATATATTCTCTTGCCGCATTTTTTATAATACCAAATTCTTCATTTTCTATCCATTCTTGCGCATTTTTTAATGTATATCCATTTTGGATCAACATTTCTGCGTTTTCTTCGTTCGTTATTTCTAATAACTCTTCCATTCTTTCTTCATAAGATTCTGGTTTAAATCCAATGATTTGGCAACGAGATTGAATCGTTGGTAAAACGTTCGACTTTTCTTCAGTAGTTAGGATACCATATATTCCTTCTTGTGGTTCTTCTATAAATTTCAATAAACTATTCGAAGCACTTGTACTAATCAAATCGTATTGTTCAATCACATAAATACGTTTATCACTTTGTTCCTGCCCAGTTTTAGAAAAAGATTCTTGTAGAGAAGTAATCGCTTCTTTTTTGATTTGTGTAGGTAGTTTTTCCGCTTTCTTTTCTACTTTAACTTTTTTATTCGCAAGTTCCTTAAAAGCATCTTTCTTTTGACGCTTTTGAATTAAATCCATTTGTGTTTCTTTAGAAATCCAAATAAAGTCTAAAGATTCACGATTTTCCATTCTCAGACATCTTTCACACGTTTGACACGCAAAACCATCTTTATCCGTGTTCTCGCATACCATACTTTGTGCAAACAATAACGCAGTCTCTTCCTTATTTGATCCTTTATCCCCTACAAATAAATAAGCATGCGCTAATCTATTTTTCGTTAAGGCATTGGATAACACACGATAAACAACTGGCTGGCTTTTCTTTAACCGTTCTTTATTCATAAAGCGAAATCACCTTTAAAACCTCTGTTAGCGTGTTTTGAAATACGGTATTTACATCCGCTTCAGCGGAAACGACTTTGATTCTTTCTGGATACGTTTCAATTAAATTTTGATATCCTTGGCGTACTCTCTTGTGAAAATCGCTTTCTTCTAAATCCAAACGATTTTTTTCACCCCGGGAATCCATTCTCTTTTTCCCCGTTTCAACGCTCACCGATAAGAAAATTGTTCGATCAGGTAAAATATCATCAATCGCAAATTTATTAATATCTAATACTTCTTGTACTCCGATTTGTCGGGCAAATCCCTGATAAGCTAAAGAAGAATCTAAAAAACGATCGCATAAAACAATCTTGTTTTCTTTAAGAGCTGGTAATACAATTTCCACTAAATGTTGACGACGACTTGCAGCATACAACAAAGCTTCACATCGCGCATCCATATTTGTGTTGTTTACATCTAAAATCAAATTGCGAATGGATTCAGCAATGGCACTGCCACCAGGTTCTCTGGTAGATACAACTTCATATCCTTGGCTTTCCAATTCTTCTTTGACAAGTTTCATAATAGTGGTTTTTCCCGCACCATCATTGCCTTCAAATGTAATAAACACACCCTTTTTCATAATTGATTTCTCCTTTAACCTTACCATTATATCATAATTAGGTATTAGTTAATCGCATTTAGACAAAGAATTTGAATTAATCTGAATTTGAATTAACCACACCATATATAACTGGATTGAGAATAAAGGTAGAGTAAAACTATCAATACATTTAACTCTATAAATAGTTTTATTAAATGTGGAATTCTTGAAGACAAAGAAAAAACTCTAGAAGTAAACTAGAGTTTTTTTTAATCTATTTTAATTCCTAAACCATCTAAAAGATGTAAAACCTCTGGAATGGAGAACATAGCCCCTTTTAATTGATTTGTCTTCGGATCAATAATATATCCATAACTATCTTTAAAATTTGCCTTTTGTAGATTGGATTGTTGAAAATCGCTATTCATTAATTGGCATCCACTAAAGTTCGCACTTTTCAAATCACAATAGTGGAAGGAACATTGTTCAAAAGTATTAGTGATAGCTTGAAATTTTGTTAGTTTCATGCCTTGGAAGATACAATATTTAAAATAACTTTTAGAACATTCTTGAAAGATAGTGTCTACACTGCCATTGGGTACAACGTTTCCAAAGGAGATTCCAATACATTCGCATTGTTTAAAACTGCAATTTCGCATTTGAGAATGGACAAATCCTACTTGTACAAGTTTACTTTTTTCAAAGACACATTCTAAAAATTGAGTATTCATACAATCGCAATGATCAAACATACAGTTAATAAAAGTGCAATCATTAAACTGAATACCTTCCAGCTTTGTAATTTTCTTATTTTCAAATTTTTGATTTTCTACATATTTCATACTGAAATCATATCACAACAAGAAAAAACATGGACTTTTTTGGCCCATGTTTTTACATTTAATAAGCGAGAGCTGAACAAATATATCATGTTTCATAGTCTATACACAAAGTCATGTGAGAAAGTTTTGTAAAAAGGAAAGATTTTGTGTATCTATTTTAACGTCTCAGCCTTCTACTTATTTTTTGTCATCTATATAAGGTTTGGTTGTTTTCGTTATCAAGCACATCTAATTTTTTTAGTAGCTAGAGCAGCGTTAGACTGTCCGTTTCCAGTTCGCGTTCTATCTGCCATCAAAGGTAAGAAAATTTTGTAAGGTTGTAAAAGGAAAGATGATGTGCAAATAGTCTTTCCTCAGCCTAACGCTCGCTACTCTATATATAAAACGTTGAATTCTTTTCTTTTCAGAATTCTAAAGTTCGTAATGTCTTTTTTTGTTTGGGTTTTATCATTTCTCTGTTCCTTTCCTTTTTACGGTTTCATCTTAACAAGGAAAGATTTCGATAATATAAAGAAATCTTAATTTTTCCTTAACATTACGCTTTTTGAAGAACTTTTTTATACATTCTTTCAATTAGGAAAGCACCTAATGGAGCTGTAATTAAAATCGCTAATACAGCAACAGTCAATACAATATTTCCACATGCCAATCCCATAGAAAGAGGAACCCCTCCAATGGCTGCCTGTACTGTAGCTTTTGGCATATAAGCAACCATACAGAATAGTCGTTCTTTGAAATTTAACTTCGTTCCTAACATGCATAGATAAACCCCTATTACACGGAAAGCCAATGCTCCAAAGATACAGATAATCGCTCCTACTCCAGCAGATAAAGCATATGAGATATTTACGGTTGCCCCTACTAAGATAAATAACATAATCTCGGCTAATACCCACATCGCATTAAATTTTTTTGACAAGCGTACAGATACTTCTTTACGGTTTCTTTGTAGTCCTATTCCCATGCACATAATCGCAATCAATCCAGAAAAAGGAATCGGAGATGCATCTTCTAGGGTAACTAAGATCAATGACACACTCATTAAGATAATAACTTTTACAGTATCTCTCATATGGAATTTTTTAAAGAACATGCCTAATCCAACACCTAACGCAACACCGGCTATAATTCCTAAAACGATAGATACGGGAATACTCGCAAATTTCATTGCATCTACGCTTCCCCCTTTTGCTAAAGATGTAGCAACACTAAAGAATACGATAACGAATACATCATCCACGCTGGCACCCGCTAATACCATTTGTGGAATACTTTGTTTTGTTCCATATCCTTCTTCGATAATTTTGATCATGGTTGGTACGATAACAGCTGGTGATACCGCTGCAACAACTGTCCCCATCACAAATGCATCGATAATAGATACACCTAGAACTTTAGGTGCAATGCATATCATTCCTAATATTTCTAAACAAGCTGGTACAAAGCACATTAAAATCGCAGGTCTTCCTACCTTTTTTAAATCTTCTACATTTAGAGTAAGTCCAGCTCTTGTAAGAATGATAATTAACGCAATTTTTCTTAATTCTGTAGAAATGTTTAATATCGAACTATCAATTAGATTTAAGACATAAGGTCCTAGGATAATTCCGGTAATCAACATTCCCATCAAGGCTGGCAAATGACATTTTTTACACAACCATCCGGCAAATAAGCCAATGAGCAACATATAGGCTAAACTAAGATACATAATAATTCCCTCCTCTAAAGAAAAAAGCCGATGACCACAACAAAAAGAATGTTGTAGAAGTCATCAGCTATAATAGCGGTTCTAGTTTGCACTAAGGAAGACATTCATTTCCTATCGCTATTATATATTACTTTAGGTTTTATTTTCAATATTCTTTGTGCTAAAATACCTATCGAACTAAAAAAGGGATGAAGTATATGAACAAAAAATTATTAGATACATTAAAAACTTTAGATACAGACGTTGTTGTCGTTAGTAAGAAAAGAACAAGCGAACAAATCGACGAAGTCGCAAATTATGGTTTTACCACTTTTGGAGAAAATCGTGTTCAGGAATTTTTAGAAAAATACAATCCAAAATATACTTGGCACATTATCGGTCATCTTCAAACAAACAAAGTTAAATATGTAGTTGGTAAAGTTGACATGATTCAAAGTTTAGATTCCATTAAATTGGCTAAAGAAATTGAAAAACAAGCTACCAAACAAAATTTAATTCAAAAATGTTTAGTGGAAATTCATATTTCAGATGACGAATCAAAAACAGGGTTACCTGTTTGCGAATTAGAATCTTTCATGGAAGAAATCAAAAACTATCCTCACATTTTAATTAAAGGATTCATGTGTGTCGCTGGTTTAGATGCTGGTGAAGAAAAGAATGCAGAAGAATTCGATCGTATGAAAGAAATCTTCGATCGTTATCAAAAAGAAAACCCACAGATTGAAACTTTATCTATGGGTATGTCTCAAGATTATAAATTGGCAATTGAACATGGTTCTACAATGGTTCGTATTGGAACTGCCATTTTCGTTGAAGAGTAGAAGCTACTTAGTTAGCTTCTTTTTTAACTCTATTCTCATAATTAATTAAAATGTTGTAAATGCACTTATTCTTCCTCTTCATTTTTTGGAAGAACGATATATACTTCTTCAATACGATTTTTAATAATTTTTGAAACACGAAGAATGGTTCCGTCTTCTAACTCAATTTGATCCTTCAATACTGGGAAATGTCCTAATGCATCAATAACCAATCCTCCCACTGAATCATAATCTTCGCTATTTAGATTTAAATCTAGGGCTTCATTTAAATCGTGTAAGCTTAAATATCCTTTTACTTTATAAAGTCTTTCATTTATTTTTTGGATATTTAATGCTTCATGTCCATCGTATTCGTCTCGTACTTCTCCAACAATTTCTTCGATGATATCTTCAAGAGTAATGATACCTGCCAATTCTCCATATTCATCTAGGACAATTGCTAAATTTATTGTCGATTGTTTCATTTCTAACAACAGATCCGAAACTTTTTTATTTTCGAAAACGAAATATGGTTTTCTCATATATTTACGAATGGAAAACTCTTGATCATTTTCTATCAAAATCAAATCTTTCATGTTGATTAGTCCGACAATATTATCAATCGTATCTTCATAAATTGGAATACGTGTATATTGTTCTTCTTTGAACAATTCGATAATATCTTTGTAACTGTCGCTAACTTCCAACATCGAAACGTGTACTCGAGGTACCATAACATCTTTAGCTCGAACGTCTCCTAAATCGAATACGTTCTTAATCATATCTTTTTCGTCTTCTTCAATAACGCCTTCTTCATGGGAAACATCTACAATGGTTCTTAATTCATTTTCTGTTAATGATGGACCACTTTGTTTCATTTCGACTCCAAATATTTTTAATAAAACTTTACTTATTCCATTAATAAATAAAATAATGGGTGTAAATACCAACATTAAAAAATTAATAACTGGTGCATACAACAAAGATATTTTTTCGGCATTTTGCGTAGCTAACGTTTTAGGTGTGATTTCTCCAAATATCAAAATTAACAACGTAATAATGAATGTGGTGATACTTACCCACGCACCACCAAAAGAATAGGCGATGGTCGCTGCAATACTTGCAGAGAAAGTATTTACTAGATTGTTTCCAATAAGTATGGCACTTAACATTTTATCCGGATTCTCAAAAATTCTTAATACGATTTTAGCGCGTTTATTTCCTTCTTGTGATAGCGTACGAATTCGTATCTTATTTGCGGAAATAAGTGCGGTTTCTGCAGAAGAAAAGAATCCAGATAGGAATAATAAAATAACTAATAAAATAATTGATACTAACATCTCTGAATCCATATTTTCCCCTTTTTTATTTTTTTGGTAATAATAAATGTATTACATTTTGTTCAATCTCAATTGTTGGATTTTTAATTTGGCGAATTTCTCCATCCAAACATACACTAACCGCTTTATTTTTTGTATTAAAGTGAATTGTTTTTCCTTGAAAGAATGTCGCCAGGTTTGGATAGTTTCCATGTTCTCCTTTTTCATATACTTTGGCAAGTTTAAGAACCCCTCTTCTTGTGACATCACTGATACAACACATATCAATAATACCATCGTTTAATTGAGCTTGTGGACAAGGGTTATATCCTCCACCATAGTATCGACCGTTACAGAGTGCGATAATTGTATAATACCCTTCTTGCGCTTCTTCATCTATCTGAAAATCATATTTCTCACATTTTAATTGAATCAATGTCTTTAACATTCCCATATAGTATGCACCAATTCCTGTTAGTTTAAATTGATTGGACATATGATTCACTTCTTCAGCTACTTTTACATCAAACCCAATAGAGATTGTATTGATTGCGTATTCTCCATTCACTTTCATCAAATCAATATCCATGGCTTCTGTTTCTTTATAATTTCCTAAATTTAAGAAATCTTCTTTGGTAAGGCCATCGAACGATTTAATAAAATCATTTCCTGTTCCAATTGGTAAAATAGACACTTTAATATGGTTTGCACCTACAAGACCATTCACAACTTCATGAACGGTTCCGTCTCCACCACAAATAAAAATATGTGTTGGTTCTTCTTGTAAAGCGTATTTTTTGGCAATATAGGTTGCATGGCCCGATGCTTTGGTTTTTTCAATAATAATATCTTCTCCGGCTAAGTTTTCTTTGATGTTTTTCATCAAAGCATATTTCACTTTATCCTTAGTATTATTATTTAATATGAATACTTTTCTCATTTCGATTCACTTCCTAACCAATCTTGTACTTGTTGAGAGATTGTTGGATCGGTTCTTTCAAACCAGTGGACATCCATCTGGTTCTTAAACCATGTATATTGTTTTTTAGCGTATCTTCTCGAATTTGTTTGAATTTGTGTTTTTACTTCTTCGATTGTTTTTTCTTTTAAGAAATACGCCTTAAATTCCTTATATCCTATTCCCATAAAACTGTTATAGTTCCAAGTTTCAGGATTTGAAAAGAGTGCCTCAACTTCTTTGACCAGTCCGTTTTCAAACATGATATCCACTCTTTTGTTGATTCTCTCATGTAATAAAGAACGGTCCATATCTAAGCCAAGAAAATATACGTCATATAATGGTTCGTGTTTTTGACTTTCTTCACGAGCTGATTTCGTTTGTCCTGTATGAGCAATTTGTAGAGCACGGATAAGTCTTTGGCGATTGTTTGGATGAATTTTCTCTAAAGCTTTTTCATCTTCCTTTTTCAGCATTTCATACAATTCTTCGTTGGAAAGCGATTGTAGATAACTTGTATATTCGCTATCTTCCTCTTCTTCATCAAAAGTATAATCGTAAAGCGCCGCTTTTAAATACAATCCCGTTCCTCCGCATAGAATCGGAAATTTTCCTTTTTTCACGATAGTATCAATGCTTGCACGACATTTCTCTTGAAAGATTTTCACATTGTAATCTTCATCAATATCTTGTACATCAATCAAATAATGTGGAATTCCTTCCATTTCTTCTGGAGTTACTTTGGCGGTTCCAACATCCATTTTTCGATAAACTTGCATACTATCGCATGAGATGATTTCTCCATTAAACTGTTTCGCAAGTTGTACGGATAAGCTGGTTTTTCCAATGCCTGTTGGTCCGACAATCGCAAGGACTTTTTGTTTACTCACGTTCAAACTCCTTTCTGAGTTGTGTATTGCTGATGGTAATGACCGTTGGTCTACCATGCGGACAATGATATGGTTGTTTACAGTTTTGTAAGTCCGTAATCACTTTTTTCATTTCTGCCATACTTAATGGACGATTGAAACGAATCGAACTGTGACAAGCCGTTGTTGCTAAGACATGTTTTCTAAGACTTGCCATATCCACTTCTTTATTTTGAATAAAATAATCGATTAAATCTTGTAAGAAATCTTCTTCATATACATCTTGGAACCACAATGGAATTTCTCGAACAATAACTTGATCATCGCCAAATTGTTCAAAATGTAGTCCAAAGAAATCAGTTTTCGCATTAATTTGATCAATTAAGGCTAATACATTCGGTGTTACATTCAATTGAATTGGTAACATCAATGGTTGCATATTTGTACAAGGCTTTTCTAAAACATCCTTGATTTGTTCATAGTGATATCGTTCTTGGGCCGCATGTTGGTCAATCACAACTAGCCCCTTTTCGTTGCTGCAAAGAATATAGGAATCATGGAGTTGTCCAATAACTTGAAGATGATAGAAAAATTCTTTTCCTGTATCCTTTTCTTCTTGATGTACAATCGGTGTGGGATAGGATATTTCTTTTTCAACAACGGGTTGATAATCAAAGAAAGATTCTTCAATTTTCATCTTTTGTTTTGGCAATTCTCTAGGTATATAAGAATAGTCTTCCTGTTTTACTGGTGGTGCATGTACCACTTTCTTTTCAACTGGCTTTTCTTCTTCCTTTTTTACTGGATAAGGGAAAGATAAGGTTGGTTGTTCAAAAACAGGGGATGCATTTTTTCTTTCTTGTACTTCTACCGTTTTTAAAGAATCATCTAACGCCTTTTGTAGTGTTTCTTTAACCAGTTCCAACAATTGCCCTTGTTTGGATAAACGTACTTCCCATTTGTTTGGGTGTACATTTACGTCGACTAATTGTGTGTCAGACTCAATTTGTAGGACCACAATGGGAAAACGATTGGATGGCATATAATCGGAATAGGCATCCAATATAGCCTTTTGAATTGGCACAGAACGAATCAATCTTGTGTTTAACGAAATAAACATAAAATATTTTGTTGCACGAGATATTTTTGGTTGGATTGCCAATCCATTGATTTTAAAATCTTCGTTATGATTTTCATATTCAATCGCATTTTTTGCGACTTCATTTCCATACATTTGATAAATGATTTCTTTTAAGCTTCCATTTCCGCTGGTTTGGAATACCACTCTTCCATCTTGTGAAAGAATAAAACGGATTTCTGGATGACTTAAGGCCATCTTATTCACTAAATCTGAAATAACAGAAAATTCATAGGAATAGCTTTTTAAGTGCTTGAAACGAGCTGGTGTTTTTAAGAATAAACCAGATATTTCAATTTTTGTTCCTTTTGGAACGGAAACGTGTTCTTCCGTTACTAATTGTCCATAATCATAAACAATGTGACTTCCTTCTTGTCCATTGTTTGTTTGTAAGTCTACATGGGCTACACTGGCAATACTAGGGATAGCTTCCCCACGAAATCCCATCGTTCCAATGTTAAACAAATCTTCTTCGTTCAACATCTTACTTGTGGCATGTCGCATAAAAGCCATATGCGCATCTTCATAATCCATTCCGATTCCATCATCGGTAATGATTAAGCTTTCAATACCTCCCTGAAACACTTCAATTTCAATGGTTTTGGCATGAGCATCTATACTGTTTTCTACACATTCTTTTACAATCCCAGCTGGTCGTTCTACAACTTCTCCAGCCGCAATCATATTTGTTAAGTGTTCACTCAATACATGAATGGATGACATAAAATCCCTCCTATTCTATTTTATTGGCTAATTTTTTTAGTTCATATAAACAATCTAACGCTTCTCTTGGTGTCATAGAGTCTACATCTAACTGCGTTAATCTTTCTAATAATTCACTTTTTTCTGGTTGCACTGCTTCCATCACAAAAAGGTTTGGTTGATATGTATCGTGATTTTGATTTCCTTCAAATTCATGAATTAGATCGGTTGCACGATTTAATACAACTTTTGGTAAATGTGCCAATCGAGCTACATTGACCCCATAAGATTTATCTGCTTTTCCAGGAATCATACGGTATCTGAATTCGATTTCCTCTTTTTTCTCTTTTACATCTACATGAATGTTTTGAATCGAAGAATAGGTTTCTTCTAAATCCGTTAATTCATGATAGTGGGTTGAAAATAAAGTTTTAGCGCCTATTGCTTCATTAATGTATTCCAACATAGCTTGCGCCAAAGCCATTCCATCGTAAGTAGATGTCCCTCTTCCAATTTCATCAAATAGAATCAAAGAGTTTTCGGTTGCATATCTTAGGGCCACATTGGCTTCCATCATTTCTACCATGAAAGTTGACTTTCCACTTAGAATGTCATCACTGGCTCCGATACGAGTAAAAATACGGTCAAAAATTGGAAGTTCTGCTTTTTTAGCTGGAACAAAGCTACCTATTTGCGCCATGATAATAATCAATGCATTTTGTCGCATATACGTTGATTTACCTCCCATGTTTGGTCCGGTAATCAATTGAATATGTGTTTGTTCATCCATTTCCCAATTGTTGGATACATATTTCTTCTTTTTCATACGATCATCCAAAATTGGGTGTTTTCCTTCTTCAATACAGATTTTTCTTTCTGGATGGAAAACAGGACAGATATATCCCTTATTGTTGGCTAAAGTAGCCATAGATACCAATACATCAATGGTTGCTAGGGCTTTTGCACAAGCATGTAACGGGAATAAATCTTGTTTGATACGATCTAATAAATTTCTAAATAATTCTTGTTCTTTACGAACCTTTTCTTCTTGTGCATGAAGAATTTGTTCTTCTTTTTGTTTCAATTCTTGCGTCATAAAACGAGTGGCATTGGTTAAAGTTTGTTTTGGAATATATCCAAACTCATCTTTGATTGCCCCTAAATTTCCGTTTCTTACTTCGATATAATAGCCGAATACACGATTGTATCCGATTTTTAAAGATTTGACTCCGGTTCTTTCTCTTTCTTTGTTTTCTAGAGAAAGGATAAAATTCTTTCCATTTGCCGCAATTTCTCGCAACTCATCTAACTCCGCATTGTATCCGGTTGTGAAAACTCCTCCATCTTTTAAGTTCATCGGAGGATTTTCTATAATAGCGCCTTGAATTTCCTGGAACAAATCTTGACAAGAATCAATCGTTGAGAATTCTGGATAACTTTCCAATTGAGAAGCCAAATCTAGAATAGGTTTCGCATGTTCCAAAGAAGCAGATAATTGTAGAACATCTCTAGGGCTTGCAGTCCCATATGCCATACGACTAGCTAGTCTTTCCATATCATAGATATAGATTAAGTGTTCTTTTAATTCTTCTCGTAACATGAAGTTTTCTTTTAACATCATTACAGCTCGTTGCCTTTTGGCAATAGCGGATGGTGTTATCAAAGGATACTCGATCCATCTTTTTAATAAACGAGATCCCATCGCACTCTTACAAAGATCCATAAAAGACCATAGGGATTGTGCTTTATTTTCATGCACCAAGTCTAAGTGTTGTTTCGTTTCGTAATCCATTACCAACACTCTTTCTTTATCCATGGATTCGATTGGTAAGAAATGTTCGATGTGTTGTTTTTGGGTTTCTTTTAAATATCCCATCAATTGTACAAACGCATTTGTACAAGTTTGATTTACTTCTTCAGTTAATAGGTATTGATCTTTTTCTTCTAATTCACATTTTCTTTGGAAAGATACTAAAAAGCTTCCCATTTCTTCTAAAGCAGAAATCCATTTTTTATCCATTCCTAAAGGACATACCAACTCTGAAATATTTTGTTCTAAAAGAGTTTTTTGTAAAGTGACCAAAGATCGTTCAATCGTTTGAAATTTTAATTCTCCAGTACTTAGTTCACAATAAATAATGCTGATGTCATAACTAGACATCGCAATAGAAGCCATGTAGTTATTACTTTTAGCTTCCATATTTTCATCCATCCAAGTACCTGGTGTAACAATTTTTATAATGTCTCGGTCTACGAGTCCTTTGGATGTAGCTGGATCACTTAATTGTTCACAAATAGCTACTTTGTATCCTTTTTTTACTAATCTTTGAATATATGAATTGGCAGCATGAAAAGGAATTCCACACATTGGAACCTTTTCTTCTACTCCGGCAGAACGCCCTGTTAATACTAAATCTAATTCTTGACTTGCGGTTTTCGCATCTTCAAAAAACATTTCATAAAAGTCACCTAAACGATAGAAAAGGATCGAATCCGGATTCTTTTCTTTTAATTCTAAGTAGTGACTCATCATCGGTGTATATTTTTTTTCTTTCATATTTACCTCTACCGACTTATTATACTAAATATTTTAAATATTTTCTATTGCACTCCTATTGTCTAATATTGTATCTTTATGTAAAATTTCTCATTATTGGGGAGATAAGAAAAAGTATGTTATACTACTAAATGTTAAAAGGAGTGAATTACTTTGAAACAAACCATTCAATATCGTGATAAACAGATTCAAACAGATTTTGGATTTATTCTGATTTTATTAATTTTAGGATCCATTAGCCTTTTTTCTCTATATAATGCCTTCAACTTAATCAAAATTGGTTCAGGTATGTCTTACTTAGCAAAACAAGGAATGTGGTATGGCGTTGGATTCTTCGTAATGTATGTTTTGTCAAAGATGCAAAACGAAATTATCTTTAAATATGTAAAAGTTGCTTATCGTTATTTAATGTATGCACTTCTTTACTTATTTTTTTCTATGCTGCTTTTCAAATTTACCGGAAGAACACTTCCCTTAACACGTCCTGTTAACGGAGCCATCAGCTGGTTCCAGATTCCCGCTATTGGTTCTTTCCAACCAAGTGAATTTATCAAAATCGTGTTAATCGTTATGACAGCACAGACAATTGCCCATTATCAAGAAAAGCACCCGACACCTTCTATCAAAGAAGACTTTCAAATGTTGATTCAATTAGCTAAGTTCTTAGTACCACCACTATTCCTGATCTTCTTACAACCCGATACCGGATTGTGTTTGATTATTGGATTTACAACTTTAATTATCCTGATGTTATGTGGAATTCGTAGAGGTTACATTTACTTATTCTTTGGTATGATTTTCTTTGTGGTTGGAGTATTTTTCATATTATACGTATTCCAAAAAGATATCTTGATTTCTATTTTCTCGGCGTATCGTCTACAGAGAATTGATGCCTGGCTAGATCCAGAAAGTAATATCTTAGGAAGTTCCAACCAGTTATATACATCCTTATTATCTCTTGGTAGTGCTGGTTTAACTGGATATGGTTTACAGGCAGATATTATTTCTATTCCAGAAGCCCACACGGATTTCATCTTTGCGGCCATCGGACAATGCTTCGGATTATTTGGAACTACGATTATCATTCTAATTTGTATCATTTTGGATATCTATTTATTACGTATAGCTTATATATCTAAAAAGCGAGTCGACCGATTAATTGTTATTGGGGTTGTTGCGATGCTTTTATATCAACAAATTCAAAATACTGCAATGATCGTAGGATTATTACCGATCACAGGTATTACCCTTCCACTGATTAGCTATGGAGGAAGTAGTATCTTATCTTACTTCTTATCGTTTGCGATTGTATTAAACATTTCTCCAGTAAAGAAAAAGACAATTAACATTACTAATCCATTTGAAGGATTAGGTGCAGCCATTGATCGTACTATTAAACAATTAAATAGAAAAAAGATTTCATAAAATTAACAAAGGATATATTTCACGAAGAAATATATCCTATTTTTTTAATATAAGTTCTTTAATCGTTTTAAATATGAATATGTTCTATATCTTGCAAATCTTACCTTTTTTTGAGATGTCTTAATCTCAATGACTGTAATGCCTTCTAACGATTTAGCCAAATGATCGTAATAAGCATTTACATATGCTAATGACTCCCCTTTGATTGTCACATATCTATTTTCATTCATAATATATGGATTTCGCAATGAGTGATGTTTCATATGAGAAAGAGGCATTATTTCACAAAATTGCATGATATTTAATTCAGAGTCAACAACAGCACCAGATAACGCTCTATTAACAGCTGTAGATCCTGCTTGTGTACTTACACATACTCCGGAACCGTTTGTGGTTTCAAAGAATTCTCCATCAATATATACATCCAATTTTAAAGATTTTCCTAAGCTTTCCAAACGAACTTCATTTAAGGCATAGATAGTTTCACCTTTTTCCGGAAAAGTAACTTCTAACATTTTATTTGTCTTGATCATCGGTTTTGAATGAATCAAATCATCAATAAATTCTGGCAATTCATCTTTTCCATAGTCTGTTAAGAATCCTAATGTTCCTGTGTGGATTCCTACATACATAGGATTTGGGTTTACATGAATATTGTCATGAATTGCTCTTAGAATGGTTCCGTCTCCACCTACACAAATCACAATCTCAGGTTTGTTAGAGTCAAAAATCCAGCCATTGTTTGTTAGTTCTTCAATAATTCGAGCTGTAATTCTTGTGGAGTAAGTATCTCCACGATCAACAATAGAAAATCTCATATTCTGCACTTCCTTTTTCTACTTGTTTATTGTAGCATATTTTTTGAGGTGATGAATAAATGTATAACCAAATTGAAAAAGAATTAAAGATTTTAGTTACAAAAGAAGAATATGAAAAAATAGTGAAATCATATGAATTTACGAATCCTTGGTCACAAACAAATACTTATTACGACACATCAGATGGATATGTAAAATCCCTTAACGGAGCTTGCAGAATTCGAACAATTGGAGAAAAAAAGATTTTCACTTTAAAAATTAGAATCAGTGCGGATTCTCACATCGAATTAGAAAAAGAAGTAAACACCAATACTATGGCAGAAATTACAGATGAAGAAGTTCTTGGATGGTTAAATAAATATGAAATTCCTGCTTCAGAATTACAGCCAAAAATGTCTTTTACGACAAATCGTAGACTATGTGATTTAGAAAAAGCGGAACTATGTGCAGATGAAACAATCTTTGATTCTCATATAGATTATGAAATTGAATATGAATATAAGAAACCTCATGACGGAATTCCTGCTTTTAACGAATTATTATCAGTCATAGGAAAAGAATATGAAAAAAATTGCCCTAGCAAGATTGCCAGAGCATAATTTATTAAATCTTATGAGTTAAACGATAGAAGAAGGATTTAGAATTGTATTCTTCTTCTTTTTTTCTTAGTTCTTCTAATTCTTTCTCCAATTCCACTTTCTTTTCAGATTCTTCTAGTAATTCTACATTTTTTTCTTTTAAAACCCTATTGTCATTTTCTAAAGTTTCAATCTGTGTATCTTTTTGTTGAATAATATCTTCTTTATTCTTCTGTTCGATTAAGAATGTTTGACGATTCTTTTCAATTTCAAGACGTAATCTTTCTTGATACAACATTTCAATTTTTTCTTGTGCTTTTTCTTTTTCTTCAATAATTGCTTTTAATTTCTCATTTTCATATCTTAATTCAGATTCAACTGCAGATATTTCATGTTTCTCTTTACGAAAATATGTCGATAATTTTTCGACTCCTTCAGCTTTGATCGTGATTCTTTTGCTCTCAGGGTTCTTATACTTCCATCCAGAGTTAGGATAATCCTTCATTAATTTAGCAACAGCTTTGTCTACCGTATTTCTTGATTTTCCGAAATGTTCACAGATTTGGGCAATATCCATATCATAAAAAACATCAATTGACTCATCGAAATCCAACATAGATAATCCCCCTTCCTATGACTTTCCTAATCTATAATTTGGAACGAGCGATTGGATTATATCATTTAGCTTATAAAAACACAATATATCAGTAATGTTTCTGTACATTATTTCTGTTATATTCTTAATCATATTTTTATCATATGATTAAGAATATTTCAAGATATCTTCTTTTATTTTTCATATGATTTTTAATCTCGATTATCATAACAAAACCCATGCAATATCTGATTTTCATATTTCTTAAAAACCTTATTTATGATTTTCACATTTTTGTATTTCACATTCATATGAATTAATTTTTTACTATATGAAATTCATATTTTATTGATATTTTACATTTGTGTAGTTTTACTTTATCCACGTGGTTATCCACCCTCATTTATGAACATTCATATATATTTTCATGTGATAATTCATATTATAAAAACGGTCGAATCTGATTGTTTGTCCATGTATGTCTTTTGGATTATTACATATGATATCTGCTTATGAATTTCATATTGCACTAAAAAAGCTATATGATAGTTCTTTTTCTGTTCATATAGCTTATTTCTATACTATTTTCTTCCTTCAAAGGCTTTTAACAAAGTTAAGGAGTCTGTGTAATCTAAATGGCCTCCTACAGGAATGCCATATGCCAATCGTGTGACTTTAGTTTTGTTCTCTAATAGCTTTTGTAGATACAATGCAGTAGTTTCTCCTTCTACAGTTGGATCTGTAGCTAATATAACTTCTTCTGTATTTTCATCTACTCTATTAATCAAACTATCTATATTTAAGTCTTCTGGCATAACCCCTTTTTTTGTATTAATTGCTCCATTTAAAACGTGGTATACACCTTTATACTCTTGTATCGATTCAATGGAAGCGATATCTTTCGGCTTCTGAATTACGCATATGATTTTCTTATTCCTACTCACATCCGCACAAAACGAACATTTATCTCCATCGGATAAATTTCCGCAGATTTCACATCGCTTAATTCCACCTTTTAAATTGGATATGACATTCAGAAATTCATCAACGGTTTCTTCATCCCAATCCAACGCTGTATAAGCGTATCTTTCTGCGGTCTTCATTCCTACGCCAGGAAGTTTTCGGAACGCTAGAATTAAATCTTCAAACTTTTTTGGATACATCTAATTTTCCTTTCAATCATCCACTATCTGCAAATTATCAAATAGGGCTAATGGATTATCTTGATCCATTATTTCTTCAACAGCACTCTTTTTTACAATTTCTACAACAGCAGGAGAGGGAAGTGTACCAGCATTCATCCTATCCTTAAATTCTTTGATTACTTTATCCTGTGTATTCCTATCAATCGCAAACACCTTTTTTTCTTTTCCTAGAATTTTCTTCATAAATGATTCATAACCATCTGTCGTTTGCATCTCGTTTATCATTTTCGCATCCAAATCAGATGGGGCACAAACGATTAGATATGTTTCTGCACTGGCAGTGATGGTTGTATCTAGTAGGGAATTTGCATATTTTGCTGAATCTAAATCAATCATATAGTCTCTTAACTGAGCAAATCGTCTAGAATCTTCCATACGTAGTTTTTTATCCGACCCTACTAAAAGTTGTAGAATGTATTCATTATTTAATATGATTTTTGAAATATCTGATTTTTGTTCAGAAATTGTTTCACGTGAAACATCAGATGGATTTTCTGCTGTTTTTTCTTGTTTTTGCTCATTTTTAGCACTATTTTCGGTGATTTCTCTATTTTCAGATGCCAATTCATATGAGATATCCGGCCGTTCATATTTTGTTTTCTGAATATTTTTTTCTGAATTCATATTCTGAATAGGATGATTTTGTAGTGAAACCTTCAATATCGCAGATTCAAGATAATCTAAAACATTGGAAGCATAAACATACTTGTTATACGTGTTCATCAACTCTTCTAATAGATTTACTCGTAAATCGATATTAGAGTCCATAAAATATGTATTTATTAATTGCTTATGATTTTCAGATACCAATGTAGAGTTAGGTGAGAAAGCTATAATAATACTTTCTTTAAGAATTGAAATAAAATCACTGGTTAATCTTTTTAAATCCATTCCTTTAGTGTTTGCATCTTGTAGTTGTTTCATGGCTTCTTCAATACGATTGTAAGCAATGTTTTGGAACAATTCGCCTAAATCATAATTAGAGAAGATACCATAAATTTGTCTTACATCTTCAATATGAATTTCATCCAAACAATATGCTACACATTGATCAAGAATGGAAAGGGAATCACGCATTCCTCCATCACTCAATTCCGCAATCATTTGCAAGGTTTGCTCATCTGTTTTAATTCCTTCTTGTTTACAGACATAAGATAATCTGCGGATAATATCCTCTTCTGCAACTCGCCCAAAGTCGAATCTTTGACATCTCGATATAATAGTCGATAAGACTTTATTCGGCTCAGTTGTTGCGAAGATAAATATTACATGTGCTGGTGGTTCTTCAATTGTCTTTAACAACGCGTTGAATGCGCCTGTAGACATCATATGCACTTCATCAATAATGTATATTTTATATTTTCCTTCCATTGGTGCATATTTTACTTTATCTATTAAGTTACGTACTTCATCTACACCGTTATTGCTTGCA
The DNA here is from genome assembly GCA_018065105.1 of Bacillota bacterium. GTDB lineage: Bacteria > Bacillota_I > Bacilli_A > Erysipelotrichales > Erysipelotrichaceae > Floccifex. The sequence goes on along the minus strand of JAGHTX010000163.1, from coordinate 44,311 downwards.
GCATCTATTTCGATAATATCTGGGTGTGATCCTGTATTGAACATTCTACAGTTTTCACATTCTTCGCATGGTCTATGTGTATCTGAAGAGCAGTTTAACATTTTCGCAAATATTTTTGCGGTCGACGTTTTACCAGTACCTCTAGGTCCACAGAATAGATATGCATGGGCAATACGATTATTCTTAATTGCGTTAGATAATGTTTTAATTATATGAGTTTGACCAACAACTTCTTCAAAATTTTTTGGTCTATATTTTCTATATAGTGCTTGGTATGCCATATTATCAAACCTTTCTACCTGAATTATTATATCATATCTATACTTCTTTTTCTTCTTCGTGAATTGTATAAGAAAAGAGAAAAACTATTTCTTTGTCTTTCTCTTCGCTTTGAAAAATTGTTTTAATAAATTTGCACATTCTTCTTGTAAAACACCCGAAATGTACGTAGGGTGGTGATTGTATTCTTTTACATCAAACAGTTGTGCTACGCTATAAACAGATCCACCTTTTGGATCATTTGCACCATATACAACCTTAGGAATTCTAGACTGGATAATCGCTCCAGCACACATAGGACACGGTTCAAGCGTTACATATAATTCACAATCTTCCAGTCTCCAATATCCAACCTTTTTACATGCTTTTTTTATTGCGATGACTTCGGCATGATCTAGACTGATTTGATTCATCTCTCTTTTATTATATCCTCTGGCTATGATTTGATTATCTTTTACAATGACACAGCCAATGGGTACCTCATCTTTTTCATACGCTTTTTTTGCTTGTTTCAAAGCTTCCTTCATCCATTTTTCTTCGTTCATATGAATTCCTTTTTTATAAAATAAAAGCTACCACACATGATGGAGCTTACTTATGGCTGCTGTGTTCCCACCCTGACCAGTTTCATAAGATATCATTGTAGTAGCTTTATTATTGTACCATATAATTTGTATTTTACAAGAAAATAATAGAGTAGGGGAGTATAAGAAAAATCTGACCTCATTTCTGAAATCAGATTTATTCTAAAAATTATTTTTTACCAATAACTGTTTTACCACCCATATATGGTTGTAATGCCTTTGGAATTAATACGGTTCCATCTTCTTGGTAATTGTTTTCTAATAAAGCAATTAACCCACGAGGTGATGCGACAACTGTGTTGTTCAATGTGTGAAGGAAATAAGTTCCTTTATCTCCCTTAGTACGGATTCCTAAACGTCTAGCTTGTGCATCGCTTAAGTTTGAACAGCTTCCTACTTCAAAGTATTTTTGTTGACGTGGTGACCAAGCTTCGATGTCACATGATTTTACTTTAAGGTCTGCTAAATCTCCTGAACAACATTCTAATTGACGAACTGGAATATCCCAGCTGCGGAATAATTCTACAGTTAACTTCCACATTTTTTCATACCAATCCATTGAATCTTCTGGTTCACAAAGAACAACCATTTCTTGTTTTTCGAATTGGTGAACACGATATAATCCACGTTCTTCTAATCCGTGTGATCCACCTTCTTTTCTAAAACATGGTGAGTAAGAAGTCATATTGATTGGTAATTCTTCTTTCTTTAAAATTTGACCTTTAAATTTACCAATCATTGAGTGTTCAGAAGTACCGATTAAGTATAGATCTTCACCTTCAATTTTGTACATCATTGCTTGCATTTCAGGGAATGACATTACACCTTCAACTACATCCCCGTGAATCATGAATGGAGGGATTGCATAAGTGAATCCATTTTCAATCATAAAATCTCTAGCGTGAGAAATCATAGCTTCGTGTAAACGAGCGATGTCTCCTAATAAGTAATAGAATCCTTCACCAGATGTTCTACCAGCAGCTTCCTTATCCATACCATTTACAGATTTAATAATATCTGCGTGGTGAGGAATTTCATAAGCAGGAACTACAGCTTCACCAAAACGTTCAACTTCTACGTTTTCTGAATCATCTTTACCAATAGGAACACTTGGATCAATGATATTTGGAATTTGTAACATTTTGCTTCTTACAGATTCTCTTAATTCATTTTCTTTTTCACCTAAGCTCGCAATTTCATTTTTGATATTTGCGATTTCTTGTTTAACTTGTTCCGCTTCTTCTTTTTTTCCTTGTTTCATAAGAGCGCCGATTTCTTTAGAGATTTTTTTAGTTTTCGCTTTTAAATCATCACCTTTTAATTGGCATGCTCTCATTTCTTTGTCTTCTTCCAATACTTCATCAACTAAGTGTAATTTAGAATCTTGGAATTTTTTACGCATGTTTTCTTTTACAACTTCTGGGTTTTCACGTACGAATTTGATATCTAACATTTTCTTTCTTCTCCTTTTCTAGAAAATAAAAAGAGACCTTACCCACAAGGGACGAAGGTCTCGTGTTGCCACCCTTTTTCATCTTATACAATAAGATCTCTATCATGATAACGGTTTGAGACCGGATTTTACTACTCAGTTCATAAAATCACTCTAAGGGGCTTTTCCTTTTTCGTCCCTCGATATTTTCACCAGCCATATCGTCTCTACAAAAGAACTTAAAGTACTTTTCCTTATCTACGTGTTACTTAATTTTTATACCATTATTTTAATGATTTTTCAATTCATACCAAAAGAAAATACAGTATGATTATTCATATGCGACCATTCATATGAATATTTGTGTCCTTATTCATATTATGAATAATCATATGGAAAGAAAAGAATAGCCTTTCGACTATTCTTCATTAACTAATTCTTCATCATCCTCTTCTTCAGGAGCCACTAATGTAATCTTAGTAACTTTAGCATCTTCAGTTAAATTAATAACTCGGACACCTTGTGTATTTCTTCCGTAGATACCAATATCTCCGATATGGATACGAATCATGATTCCGCTACTAGATACGATCATACAGTCTTCATCACCTTGTACAGTTTTTACTGCAACTAAGTTACCTGTCTTATCTGTTGTATTAAGAGCACGTACACCTTTTTTACCACGAGATGTTAAACGGAAATCATTGAAGAAACTTCGTTTTCCATAACCGTTTTCTGCAACAACAAATACTGTATCTCCTTCATGGCTTAATGCCACACCAACAACTTCAGAACCGTCTGTTTCAAATCCACGAACTCCGCTGGCAGTTCTTCCCATCAAACGAATTTCATTTTCATCAAAACGAACAGCTTTACCATTGCTTCCCGCAATAATAACTTCATCGTTTCCAAGTGTTGTTTTTACGAAAGCCAATTCATCATCCTCTTTTAGACTGATCGCAATTTTTCCATTTCGGTTGATGCGGTCAAATTCTTCCATTGGAGTACGCTTTACAACACCGTTCTTTGTGACAAATAATAGCGATTTAAATTCAGATTCTTTTTCTTTCCAAATTGGTAGTAATGTCTTGATTTTTTCTCCTTCTAAATCAATTAAGTTTACAATTGGAATTCCTTTTGAAGTTCTAGAAGCAGCTGGTACATTAAATCCTTTCATTCGGAATACTCTTCCTTTATCCGAGAATAATAATAATGTATCGTGTGTGCTCATAGAAATCATTTGATTAATGGAATCTTCATCGTTCAATGTCAATGATTTAATTCCACGACCTCCACGATTTTGTTTCTTGTATGTATCAACTGGTTGACGTTTGATATATCCGGATTCTGTTAAGATAATGATGCTGTCTTCCACTGGAATTAAGTCTTCATCTTCCATGTCGAAACTTCCTTCCATAATTTCAGTACGACGTTCATCTCCATATTTATTGTCAATTTCTGTTAAATCATCACGAATGATTTGTAGTACACGACTGTGGTTTGCCAAAATATCTTGTAAGTCTTGGATTGTTAGTAAAAGTGCTTGATATTCACTTTCAATTTTATCGCGTTCCAATCCGGATAAACGACGAATTTGCATCGCAAGAATTGCTTTGGCTTGGATTTCTGTTAGTCCAAAAGCATCACATAATTCTTTAACCAATCCAGCTTCATCGCTCTTTGAAGAACGAATCAAATGGATTACGGCATCAATGTTATCAATCGCAATTCTAAAACCTTCTAAGATATGCGCACGATCTTGTGCTTTCTTTAAATCAAAGCGAGTTTTTCTTTCAACCACCACAATTTGGTGATTTAAGTAATCGTTGATAATATCCTTTAATGGAAGTTGCCTTGGTCTTCCATTTTCAAGAGCTAACATATTAATTCCGAAACTTGATTGTAATGGAGTTAAACGGAACAATTGATTCAAGATAACATCTTCTTGAACATCCTTTTTCAATTCCATGACAATACGAATACCTTGACGGTTACTTTCATCGTTCAAATAAGTAACCCCTTGAATTTCTTTATCACGAATTAAATCTGCCATTTTCTTAATTAGATTTAATTTGTTTACTTGGTAAGGAATTTCATAGAAGACAATTCGCTTCTTTCCATTTCCCATATCTTCAACATTATACTTAGAACGAATCATAATAGAACCACGTCCAGTTTCAAAAGCTTGACGGATTCCCGCACGTCCTAAAATAATTCCTCCGGTAGGGAAGTCGGGTCCCTTAATGATATTCATCAATTCAGGAACAGGAATATCTGGATCATCCATAACCGCAAAGATAGCTTTAATTGTTTCAGATAGGTTATGAGGCGGAATGTTTGTTGCCATACCTACCGCGATTCCCATAGAACCATTGATCAATAAGTTTGGAATACGAGATGGAAGCACAACTGGTTCTGTTTCTTCACCATCATAGTTTTCAATAAAGTCTACTGTATCTTTATTGATATCGCGCATCATTTCCATTGAAATCTTAGACATACGCGCTTCGGTATAACGCATTGCTGCAGCTCCATCTCCATCAAGAGAACCGAAGTTACCATGTCCATCGACCAATGGATAACGATAGTTAAAATCTTGTGCCATACGAACCATGGCATCATATACGGCTGTATCTCCGTGAGGGTGATACTTACCAATAACGTCCCCGACAATACGAGCACTTTTTTTGTGAGCAACGCCCGATGTAATTCCTAATGAATTCATCGCATGCATAATACGGCGATGTACTGGTTTCATACCATCACGAACATCTGGTAGGGCACGTTGTACGATTACAGACATCGAATAATCCAAGAAAGATTCACGCATCTCTTTGGCGATTTCGACGTCTTCTATATAATCATATTTTTTCTTTTCTTCCATAGAAGACCTCCTAGTAATCTAAGTTTGCGTAAACTGCATTTTCTTGAATGAATTGACGACGAGGATCTACATCTTCTCCCATTAACATAGAGAACACACCATCGGCCTCAATCGCATCGGAAATCGTAACACGTTTCAATACACGATTTTCTGGATCCATAGTTGTTTCCCATAATTGTTCGGCATCCATTTCTCCTAAACCTTTGTAACGTTGTACTTTATATCCTTCTTTGAATTCAGTACGAAGCTCATCCATTTCTTGTTCTTTATAGGCATAAGCAATTTTCTTACCTTTTTGAACTTTGTATAGAGGTGGTTGAGCAATATATACGTAACCTTCTTCAATAACCGGTTTCATAAATCGATATAAGAAAGTTAACATCAATGTACAAATGTGAGCACCATCGACATCGGCGTCGGTCATGATTACAATTTTGTGATAACGTAATTTTGAAGTATCCACTTCATCTTGAATACCACATCCAAATGCGGTGATCATACTACGAATTTCAGCATTTTCAAAAATTCTGTGTGTGCGGGCTTTTTCTACGTTTAAGATTTTACCTCTTAATGGCAAGATAGCTTGTGTCTTTGCGTTTCTACCTTGTTTTGCAGATCCACCGGCACTGTCCCCTTCGACGATAAAGATTTCGCACTCACTAGCATCTTTACTAGAACAGTCTGTTAATTTTCCAGGTAATGCGGTGATTCCATCCAATGCCGATTTTCTACGAGTAGCTTCACGAGCTTTCTTAGCAGCTAAACGAGCGTTGCTGGCAAGAATGGCTTTATCAACAATAGCTTTTGCTTCAGCAGGGTTTTCTAACATAAATCGTTTTAATTGTTCCCCAACAATTCCAGAAACAATTTTACGAACTTCACTATTTCCTAATTTTGTTTTTGTTTGTCCTTCGTATTGAGGATCCGGGTGCTTAACAGAAATGATCGCAACCAATCCTTCTTTTACGTCGTCTTGAGACAAGGTTTCATCTTTCTTCAATAAATTCGCTTCTTTTGCGTATGTATTTACAATACGAGTTAAAGCCATTCTAAATCCATCTTCATGGAAACCACCTTCATGGGTGTGAATATTGTTACAGAAAGAATAGATACTAGCTTGATATTCTTCATTATACTGAAGGGCAACTTCCGCTAAAATTCCATCCATTTTTCCTTCACAATAAATAACTTTATCGCTAATTACTTTTTTACCTTTATTTAGATAGCGAACGTATTCAATAATACCACCTTCATAGTAGTAATTTGCTTTCTCACCATCTTCACTTCTTAAATCTTCAAGAGTTAATCGGATTCCTTTGTTTAAGAAAGCTAATTGTCGAATTCTTTTCTTTAAAGTTTCATAATCATATTCTGTGGTTTCTTTAAAAATAGCGGGATCCGCCTTAAAACGAACTAACGTTCCAGTTTCATCGGAATCACCAATTTCAGCTAAAGGAGCCATTGTGTGACCACCGTTTTCAAAACGAATAAAATACTTTTTACCATTTTGGAATACTGTAACTTCCAACCATTCACTCAATGCGTTTACAACACTGGCACCTACACCGTGAAGCCCTCCAGAAACTTTATAAGCTCCACCACCGAATTTACCACCGGCGTGTAATACAGTCATAATTGTTTCTACCGCACTAATTCCTGTTTTTTCGTGAATTCCAACTGGCATACCACGTCCATTATCTCTTACCGAAATAACGTCACCTGCTTCGATTTTCACATCAATTTGATTCGCGTATCCAGCTAGAGCTTCGTCAATACCGTTATCGACGATTTCCCACACTAAATGATGAAGACCTCTGGCAGAAGTAGAACCAATGTACATACCAGGACGTAATCTTACTGCTTCAAGACCTTCTAAAACTTGAATGTCATCCGCTGTATAAGAATGGTCTACTTGCGTAGCTTCTGATTCAAGCTCTTCAAACTCAAGTATTTCTTGTTGTAAATCTTCTTGACTCATCACTTATCTCCTTTACCTTTCCATTTTCTATACACAAAAATTTGACAGGTCTATCTCCAAACCATTTTGGATCTAGCTCTGTTGTTGTAATAAATATCTGCATATCTTTTGGCAATTGCTGCAACAATTGTTTTTTACGATTGTTGTCAAACTCGCTAAAGATATCATCTAATAAAAGAATCGGATTTTGTCCCGTCTTCTCTTTTATAATTTGGGCCAGCGCAAGTTTCAATGCGATTAGATAACTTCTCTTTTGGCCTTGAGAAGCAATCTGTAAAATTGGCTGACCATTCAACAAAAACTCTACGTCATCTTTATGGATTCCGTGTAATGTCTGTTTGTACAATTTTTCTTTTTCATATGAACGTTCATATTTTTCTTTGATATGCATTTCTAACGAATCATCAATAGGAACGAACGTATGATACACAGCATCAATGCATTCTTCTTTGTCTGAAAAGAATGGATACAAATTTCTAGCCTTTTCTAACAATTCCTGAATAAATGCATTTCTTTGCAATACGATTACTTTCTGATAAGCAACCAATTGATCTGTATACACTTGAATTAAGGCATCATCCACCTTTTCTTTCTTCAATGCAATATTTCTTTCTTTTAATACGTTTTGAAATCTAGACAAGGTTAAGGTATAGCTTTTGGAAATCTTAACAAGTTCCATATCTATAAATCTTCTTCTCATCTTAGGGGATTGATTAAAAATCTGTAAATCATCAGGGCAGAATAAGATAGCATTCACAATGCCTACAAAGTCCGAGTACTTTCGTACGGGATTACCAAAATGGAATAAATGTTTTTTGGAATCGGTAACAATAACCTTCACATCTTCGTTATGGTTATGTGTTTCAATTTTTGCTTCCAGTAAAAAAGAATCCTTTTCATTTTGAATCAAACTGTCCAAAAGACTGGTTCGAAAAGACCGTAGATTACTTAAGAAATATATCGATTCGATTAAATTTGTTTTCCCTTGGGCATTTTTTCCATAGATGCAAAAAATACAATTGGCAGGAAAATTAAATTGAATCCGTTCATAATTCCGATAATTTCTAATATTTAATGAAGTAATATTCATTATTGAATCTCAATCCTTAAATCTTCAGTTTCTACAACATCTCCAACGCGAATCTTTTTTCCACGACGGTTTTCTTCTTCTCCATTTACTAGAACTTGATGTGTCGCAAGGTACTCTTTTGCTTGACCTCCAGAATAAACTACATCACAAGCTTTCAATAATTGATCGAGTTTAATAAATTCATCTTTTAGCTTAAATTGCATAAATAACACCTCGTTTCACTCATAAATTATAGCACAAAAAAAGGGAATATACCATTATTCCCCTTTTTTAGTGCGATTTAAGGCTATTTTTTATTTTGCAATCTCTTATACTAAAGTACTATTTCTTTAATGAAATCGCTTACTTTTAGTCGTAACTACGGATAGGTACGATAATCATTGTTGTCGAATCATCTTCCATATCCATAATACGAATTGGTTTCATTAATCCCGAGAATTCCATTTTGACTCTTTCAGCACCTAAAGCACGAATTGCTTCTAGAAGATAAGTTCCATTACAAGAAAGACGTAAATCTTCTCCTTCGTAAGTGCAATCGCTTAATACTTCATCACTGTTACCAATTTCACTAGAGCTAGTTTTGATGTGTGTTTCCGTTGCTGAACATTCCATACGAACTAGGTGAACTTTGTCATTACGAATGAAATTAGTACGGTCAACTACGTTTGTGATTTCGTGGGCATCTACTTCCATTTTTGCGATAAATTTATTTGGAATAATTCTTTCAACATCTGGGAAAGTACCATCGATCAAACGAGTTTGAATGATAATGCGATCAAAAATAAATTGCGCTTTTTTGTGATCGATATATAAATCTACATTCTTTACATCATCGTTAAAAGAACGAACAACTTCTGTTAATGATTTACTAGGAATGGTAACGTTGATATTTTGTGAAGTTTCTAAATTGATTTGTTTTCTTGCTAAACGATACGAATCTGTACCCGAACAATATAATTTATCTCCGTTTACATTAAAGTTAACTCCATTTAAAACCGGACGTTTGTCTTTTTCACTACAAGCAAAAGCTGTTTGCGAAACAATTTGTTTTAATGTTTCTGGTGTTAAAGAAATATGTGTTAATGGTTTTTGGAAATCGATTTCTGGATATTCACTTGCCTGAATACCATTTAATTCGAATTTACCATTATTTCCTTCTAGACGAATCTTAGTAAAATCGATTAATTCAAATTCAATACGATTAGAATCCATCTTTCGAACGATTTCTAATAAATATTTTGATTCAACTACAATGCTTCCAGTTGATTCAATTTGAAGTTGATTCGTTTCACTAAAAACAATAGTAGAACGGATAGAGACGTTTGAATCACTACCTGTTAAAATAATTTTATCTTCTTTTACATCAATACAAATACCAGATAAAGCAGGTAATGGACTAAATACGCTAATCGCTCTTGAAACGATACTCAATTTTTCATAAAAGTGTTTTCGATCCATTGAAAATTTCATAATTTTTCCTCCTTTTATAATATTAATTAAATATATAACAATAATAAGCCGTGGAAACTGTGGATAAGTTTTCCACATAGCCTTTAAAATAGGGCTCTACGACCATTTTAGAACTGTTAAAATAGGGTGTATTTGCGTGTATAATTTTAAAGAGTTTCCTTGACCTTATCAATTGCTGCTTTAAAGGCGCTATCCGATTCAATCAAAGCTTTTGCCTTTTTATAAGAATTCAAAGCAGTCGTATGATCTCTTTTGCCTAATTCTTGGGCAATCGTTGCATAAGGTGCATTGATCATTTCACGGCTTAAATATACAAATAAGTGTCTAGCCCAGGTTAATTTTTTTATACGACTTTGTCCTTCTAACTCTCTATAACTAATTCCATAGAATTTAGTGACAGCTTTTTTGATGTCTTTAAGGGATATTTTGTCTTTTTTTACAACCGATGGGACATTTGAGAATACTTGAGAAGCGTATTCAAGATCAATAACCTCAGCTTTGTCAAGGGTAGCACTGAATAATAAACGACTTAAGCTACCTTCTAAATTACGGACATCATCCGAGAATTTTTCGGCTAAATAATCGATTGTTTCATCTGTAATTTGTAGAATTTCTTCTTTTCCATCAATTTTCTTTCTTAAAATAGCTCGAGCCGTATCAAAAGCCGGTTTTCCGATTTTGAATACATATCCTTGTCTAAAACGGGAAATCAAACGCGCATGCAATCCACTTAATTCATCAGGATGTGTATCACTTGTTAATACAACTTGTGCTCCACGAGCAACCAATTCGTTATAAACTGTGAAGAAAACTTCCTGACTGGAAGACTGCTGCAGGTTTTGAATATCGTCAATTAAGAAATAATCGTATTCTACTAATTGCTGTTTGACTTGATCTACCATGTTCCCATACACGTTTTGCGTCTTCATCGCATCTAATAGAATAGAAACTAAATCGCCACTATATGCGTAGAAAACACGTTTTTCTGGATAATTTTGTGCCATATAATTACCAATTGCGTGTAATAAGTGGGTTTTTCCTAATCCAGGATTTCCATAAATCATAATCGGATTGATACGAGTGCTGTTTGGGTAACAACAATATAAACAAGCTGCATAAGCTTCTCTATTCGATTCTCCTTCAATGAAGTTCTCAAAAGTGAAATCAGGATTGATTTTTGGCTCCATCAATTTATAAGTTCTTCGAGAAACTTCTTCCGCAGGCATTAATTTTTCCATTTCAGAATAATGTTTCAATACAACAGTTAATTTTTCTCCCCAAACTTCGGATAAAATATCTTCAAATACGGGAATCGCATTTGCTTGTTCAACCACAGTCTTTAGTAAATTCTTCCTATAAACAATATAAGCCACAGAATTCTCTACTTTATATAAAGATGTTTTTGATATCCATTTATCCATTGTATCTTGTTTGAAAAATCCAGCTTTTTCGATTTTTTCCAATACTTCTTGCCAGGTTTCATCATAGGTAGGTAATGCCATATTTTTATTTCCTCCTATCTAGTTTTTTTATTATACATTAATTTTTTAGAAAGAAAACTACTTTCTCACATTCGTGAAAATCTCTTATACACCACTATTTTTCCACAATGTGCATAACTTTGAAAAATGTGTATAAAAATTGTGGATAACTCGGTGTTTACACAGTGCTTATAAACATCAAGATAGCCCATAAAATAAGCGTATAAAACACTTATACACAAAAGTTATACACTATCTGAAAAATGAGCATTTTCCACATGGATAACTCATAAAAATTCGGTGGATTCTAGGGAATTTAACTTATTTGCCACAATACAATGTGGAAAACTATTGTGGATAACTGCAGGGGATTGTGGAAAACTTTTAAAATGGTGAATAAGTGAAATTTTATATATAATATAGGTAAGAAAATCATAAAAATTGAAAAAATAGAGAAATAAGGTTTGACACTATTTTTTTTATCCTATATAATATGCGAGCAATCTTATTTGAAATTGTAGAAAAAAAAGTATGAGAGGTGTGAAGGATTATGAAAAGAACATATCAACCAAGTAAGAGAAAACACCAAAAAACACATGGTTTCCGTGCTAGAATGGCAACCGTTGGTGGAAGAAAAGTCCTTTCAAGAAGAAGAGCGAAAGGAAGAAAGGTTTTATCCGCTTAGAAATCACCTAAATCGGTGATTTTTTTGTCTGGATAAGTGGAAGTGTATGAAGAAAGAACGCAGAGTATGCAAAAATTATGAATTCTCTTCAATTATCCAGAATCGTCAATTTGTAAAGTCTACATCCTTTGTTTGTTACTATCAAAAGAAAAAGGAAGAACATGCAAGAGTTGGGATCAGCGTTGGAAAAAAATTAGGAAATGCAGTACATAGAAATCTTGTAAAAAGACAAGTTCGTTCTATGATTGATTCTATATATAATTTTGAGGAAGACTATGATACTATAATAATTGTTCGTCCACCGTATATTAAGAAAAATTACCAAGAAAATTTTGAAGAATTAAAAAAGGACAAGACTAGAATTGAAAAAAAAATAGGGTAAGAGGTTAATTATGAAAAGATTTTTGCAAAGTAAGGTGAAAGTTTTATTCGTTTGTTTATTCCTATTATTAGCCTGTACAGGATGTTCGAATCCACGTGGTCAAGATGGAAAGACAAAATTAGAAGTAATTATCGCCAGCGAAGAAGTTCAAATCGAAAAAGAAAAAGTCAATGTAGACAACATTTCGAAAAAAGAATTAAAAAATGTTACAACAACTGTTGATGGAAAAGAAATGGTTACTATTAAACCAACAACATTTGGTGAAGCTTGTAAAACAGGATGGTTCGATGGATTAGTTGTATGGCCAATTGCTCAAATCATCAACGGAATCGCAAGTAAAACAGATGCTGGTTGGGGAATTATCTTAACTACTATCATTATCCAATTAGTTGTATTCTTGTTAACTCGTAAGTCACAAGAATCTGCACAAATCATGCAAGAAGTGCAACCTGAATTACAACACATTCAAGATAAGTATAGAGACAAAACTGACGAACGTTCTCGTATGATGATGTATCAAGAAACACAAGCATTATACAAGAAATACAACATCAAACCTATGGGTTCTATGTTAGTTATGTTCTTACAATTACCAATCATGATGGGTATGTATTACGCTACAATGCGTGCATTCTCTGTAGTTGATGGTTCATTCTTAGGAAACTCTTTAGCCGGAACTCCTATGACTGGATTCACTACAATGAATTTATTCTACATCGTTGTATACGTATTGATGATTGTATTCCAATTGATCAGCTTAAAATTACCTAAGATTTTGAAAGATCGTAAGGATAAGAAAGATAACGTTAGAAAACGTAAGTACAAAGTGTACCAAGATAAGAACAAAAATTCTGTATTTGGTGGAAGCGGAATGGATATGTACATGTATATGACAACTGCCATGATCGCTGTATTGTATTTATCTTGGCCAATTGCGATGTCATTCTATTGGTGTGTGTCAAGCTGTATTCGTATTATTCAACAATTAGTTTTACAGGTTGTATTAGACAAACGTACTGAAAAGAAGGCATAAGAATATGGTATTTGAAAAATTTACAGGAAAAACATTGGAAGATGCTTTGAACAATGCAGCCAGCGCAAAAGGATGCGGCGTAGATGAGTTAACTTACAATGTCATTGAAGAAAAAGCAGGATTTTTAGGAATTGGTAAAACAGTGGAAATCGAAGCTTTTTGTGAAAAAGATATCGAAAAATTCATTTGTTCATACATTCAATCATATTTTGACAACGCTGCATTAGACGGTGAAGTTCAAATTGAAAATGACAATGGATTCTATCGCATTACAGTTAACACAAACAATAACGCTATCTTAATTGGAAAAGCTGGAAAATCTTTACAATCATTCAATAGAATTGTGAAATCCGCTGTATCTGCTCAATTTAAAAAACGTGTAGGTTTATTAATTGATGTTAACGGATACAAACAAGATCGTTATGAAAAAATCACAAAAATGGCTGTTCGTGTCGCAAAAGATGTACGTCGTACAAAAATTGATGCTCTATTAGATCCAATGCCTGCTGACGAAAGAAAAGCTATTCACAACGCATTAGCGAATATGGGTGGTGTTTCTACTAAAAGTGAAGGTGAAGGAGACGGACGTCAACTACGTATCATCTATACACCAAACAAAGAAGTCAAATAACGAGACAAATGTCTCGTTTTTATTGTTGGAGGATATTTTATGAAAATTATTATTGGATTAGGAAATATTGGAGTAAAATACGAAAATACTCGTCACAATGCTGGATTCATGGTTATTGATGAGTTAGCGAAAAAATTAGAAGTAGAATTTAATCAAGAAAAATTCTCTGCTTATTTTGCCAAAACAAAAGTAAAAGGAGAGGACGTAATTTTATTAAAACCTACTACATTTATGAATAACAGCGGTTTTGCGTTACGCCAATGTTTAGATTTCTATAAAGAAAGTATCAAAAATGTATTGGTTATCTATGATGATGTAGATTTACCAGTAGGAAAATTAAGACTTCGTCAAAAAGGAAGTGCAGGAGGACACAATGGAATTAAGAGCATTATCCAATGTGGATTCTCTGCAGAATTTGATCGTATTCGAGTAGGGGTAGGAAAAGATCCAAAAATTCCAATGGTTCAATGGGTTTTATCAAAGTTTAGAGACGAAGAAAAAGAAAATTTAGATGCAGCTATTAAGAATGCCGCAAACGCTGCTTATTTCTCAATTACTCACTCTTTTGATGAAACGATGAATCGTTATAATAAAAAATAAGTATGAAGAATAAAATTTTAGAATTATTATCGGGCAATGATGTTGTACAAGAAATTCTAAAAAAGAACAAACACGTAGGAAATTTATATCCAATGGAAGAAGCATTGGTTTTAGCCAGTGCTTTCCAAAAGGACAACAAAACACGCATCATTGTAAAAAAGAATAAATATGAAGCGCAGCAATTATATCAACGACTATCCCCTATTGTTGACAATGTGCTGCTTTTTGTGATGGAAGAAAGTTTACGTGTTCAAATGATTGCTTCTTCTCCAGAAGACAAAGAACAAATGATTCTTTCTTTAAATGAATGTATTTTTAATGATACGCCAAGAATTATCATCTGTAACACAGCTGCTTTTTTAAGATACTTACCCAAAAAAGAAGTGTATCAATCTTGTTGTTTGGAATTAGAAGTCAATCAAGAATTCAGCATGGAAGAATTAAAAAATCGTTTATACAGAAACGGATACGCAAAAGTGAATTATGTAGATCGGCCACGTTCTTTTGCGTCACGTGGGGGGATTGTTGACATCTATTCTTTGGAATATGAAAATCCGATTCGTGTAGAGTTTTTCGATACAGAAATAGATTCGATTCGTTTCTTTGATGAAAAAACACAACGTACAATAGGAACTACAAATAAGATCCAAATCGGACCAGCCACAGACATCTTGTTTTCGGATCAAGAAATTCAGACAATAGAGGAACAAGTCAAAGAAAAACTAGAGAAAACTTGTGCCAAATTAAACGAAGATGAAAAAGAAGTATTAATTGATCAAGTCGAAAAAGATTTAAGAAGTATAGAGAATTATGATGCAGATAATCGATTGTATCTATATTATGCATATCTACAACCGGATTCTATTTTGGATTATGTAGATGGACAAGTTATCTTGTCTTCTCAAGAAGAAGTAGAACGTTTTGAAAGACAATTAAAAGAAGAAAATATTACTTTTCTACAAGAATTAGTACAAGATTATCGTTATCTAGCTAAATATTCGGTATTCCATGATTTGATTCGCTTAGAAAAGAATCGCAAGTTTTCTTATTTTCACGAATTCTTAGATTATGATAATCCGATTGTATCCAATATTTATCCAATTGAAGCCAGCAACAATATTTTAGATACTTTACGTAATTATAGTTTTAAGAATCTATATATCGCTTTATCTGAAGAAAATAGAAAAGCTTTACCTTTGGAAGAATTATCTTGTTCATATGAATTCATAAATCCGGATTTTAACGAAGGATTCGTATACGAAGACAATTTAATTTTGACAAATCATGAAATTCAGAAGAAAACGAATATAAAACCTAGATTTAAAAAGAAGTTTAAAGAAGGACAGGTTTTAGAAAATATTCTGGAACTTCAGCCAAACGATTATGTTGTTCATGAACAATATGGGATTGGGCAATATGTTGGCATCATCACAAAAGAGACAAACGGTAGAAAGTTAGACTATCTACATGTAATTTATGCCAAAGGAGACAGTTTATTTGTACCACTATCCCAATTTCAACTGGTAAGAAAATACATTTCCAAAGAAGGCGTGGGTATTAAATTAAGTGAACTAGGAACCAATAAATGGCAAAAGACAAAAGAAAAAGTAAATCAACGAGTTGAGGAAATTGCAGGAAAACTAGTGGAGTTATATGCGGTACGTAATCAAAATATCGGATTTGCTTTCCCAGAAGACGATGCTTTACAAATAGAATTTGATAATGCGTTTGAATATGAGCCAACCGATGATCAATTGATCGCAACGGAAGAAATTAAACAAGAAATGATGAAAGAAAAACCAATGGACCACCTATTATGTGGAGATGTCGGTTTTGGAAAAACAGAAGTGGCGATGCGAGCTGCTTTTAAGGCAATTATGTCCAATAAACAAGTTGCTTTACTATGTCCAACTACCATTCTTTCTATGCAACACTACAAATCTTTTAAAGAGAGATTTGGTTATACGGGTGCTCGTATTGAGCTAGTAAATCGTTTTGTTCCACCAGCTAAAATTAAAGAAATTACCAAAGCCGTTGAAGAAGGCTCTGTGGACATTGTGATTGGAACCCACAAACTATTGAATAAATCTTTTGTATTCAAGGATTTAGGATTATTAATTGTCGATGAAGAACAGCGATTTGGGGTAGAACATAAAGAAAGAATCAAAGAAGTAACGAATTCGGTAGATGTTTTAACGTTAAGTGCAACACCGATTCCTAGAACTCTTCAAATGTCATTGATTGGTGTTCGTACTATTTCTCAATTAAATACACCTCCTGCGCACCGACATCCTATTCAAACGTATGTCATGGAAAAAAGAGGGAATGTCATTAAAGAAGTTATTCAAAGAGAATTATCCCGTGGTGGACAAGTTTTCTATTTATACAATAAAGTGTCGGATATCTATTTAGTGGCCAAAAAAATCCAAGAGGATTTTCCGGATATTAAAGTTGGGGTCGCTCACGGAAAAATGGATCGAGAAACCATTGAAGAAACCATGATGGATTTCGCCGAAAATAAATTCCAGGTTATGGTTTGCACCACAATTATCGAGACAGGATTGGATATCGCCAATGCGAATACCATTATTATTGAAAATGCAGATAAATTTGGATTGTCACAATTGTATCAAATCCGAGGTCGAGTAGGTCGTCGTGACAAAATTGGCTATTGTTACTTATTGGTGCAACCACAAAAGGAATTAAGCGAACAAGCCAGCAAACGATTAAAGTCTATTAAAGAATTTACGCAATTAGGTAGCGGATATAAAATTGCGATGCGAGATCTTACCATTCGTGGGGCGGGAGATATGTTAGGTCCTCAACAAGCTGGATTTATTGACCAAATTGGATTGGATCTTTATCTAGAAATGTTAGCCAATGCGATTGCTCGTAAAAAAGGAGAAGCCCCATTGGAAAAAGCAGAACCACAAAAACAGTCAGCGGTTCGATTAAATGGATATATTCCTGAACAATTTACTGAAAACGATGGAGATAAGTTATCTCTTTATCAAGATATTTATCGTATTCGTAATGTAAAAGAATTAGCCGAATATGAAAAAAAGGTTCAGGATTTGTATGGGCGAATCCCTAAACAAGTTGCTCAATTGTTTGAACAAAAGAAATTGGATATTTTCACGAATGTAGAAGGTGTTGATTCCTTACGCGAATTAGAAACTTCTATTATCATTACGATGACACCAAAATGGACAAATCATTGTAATGGGGTAAAACTATTCGAAGTCATGAATGGTATTAGTAAGAAGATTCAAATGCGATTAAAAAATAATCGTATTGAGATTGCGATTATGAAAAAAGGAAAATATCTAGATTTATTAATGAAGATTATTTATGAATTAGAAAATAACGAGGTTATATATGCGCCTAGATAAGTATTTAAAAACAACTAGAATCTTAAAAAGAAGAGAAGCAGCCAAAGAATTAGCTCTTCAAAAACGTATCTTGGTTAATGGAAGAGTCGCAAAACCAAGCACGGAAATTGAAGTTGGGGATTCCATCGTGCTTCAATTCGGTTTTCGTATACTAGAAATTAAAGTGTTAGATATTCAGAAACAAGCTTCTAAACAAAATGCACAATTGTTGTTTGAAATTGTAAGCGAAACAAAAATAGAGGAAGAAAATGCTTAATGTAGTATGTGGTATTTGTATTATTGATCAAAAAGTAATGATTGCCAGAAGAAGCTATGGTTCCTCAAAAGGATGGTATGAATTTCCTGGAGGCAAAGTTGAAGCTGGGGAAAGTTTAGAACAAGCTTTAGTTCGAGAATGGGAAGAAGAGTGCGGCATTCAGCTACGCATTCTTAAGCCCTTTATGACAAGCTATGATGATACCCAAGGAAAAGAAACAATCCAATTAACAAGCTTTATTTGTACAAGCAATCAAAAGCCATGGAAGTATGACTCTCACGATGAATATATATGGACAAATCCTGAAAATATATATGATTATCACTTTTTTGAAGCCGATAGACAATTGGTAGAGAAATTGAAGGAGGAATGGGAATGTTTGATCAAACAAATGAAATAAAAGTATTAAGAGATCCTATTCACGGATATATTCATATTTCCTATCAAGTAATTTGGAAATTATTAAACAGTTCTGAATTTCAGAGATTGCGAAGAATCCATCAATTAGGTGGAGATTATATGGTTTATCATACGGCGGAACATTCACGTTTTTCGCACAGCTTAGGTGTGTATGAAATTGTACGACGAATGATTGATGAAGTGGAGAGTATCGCAACAAATGTAACACAATTTGAAAAAATACAAGTTATGTGTGCAGCGCTTCTTCATGATATTGGACATGGCCCTTTTTCACATATGTTTGAACATCTTCACAATCGTACTCACGAGGAAATGACTGTTCGCATTATTTTAGATGAAAATACGCAAGTCCATCAAATATTAAGGGATTGCCATCCAGAACTTCCCGAAAAGGTTGTTTCTATTATTCAACATGAACATGAAAAAGAATTCTTAAATCAGATGATTTCTTCTCAACTCGATGCGGATCGTATGGATTATTTGTTACGAGATGCGTACGAAACTGGAACGAGCTACGGAAATTTTGATTTAGAAAGAATATTAAGAACACTACGCGTACATGATGGATATCTATGTATGAAAGAAAGTGGTATGCATAGTGTAGAAGACTATATCATGGCTCGTTATCATATGTATTGGCAAGTTTACTTACATCCGGATGCCAAGGCATACGAAATATTAATTTTAAAGTTTATAGAGAGATATAAAAGTGTTCATAAAACTTGTACAATTCCAGTGTTCGAACCCTTCTGTGAAAAAGAATTTTCGCTGCAACAATACTTGTTGTTAGACGACAATCGAGTCATGTATGGGTTTCAAGAAGCGCAGTTTAGTAAGGATGAAATTTTAAGCGATTTAGCCTATCGAATTTTGAATCGAAGACTCCTCGACTGGATAGAAAATCCAAGTGAGGAAGAAGAAATTGCGATAAAAAGAAGTAGTAAAAATGCGGAGTATTACTATTATGAAGAGCACAGTTTGAACAAACAGGTTATGCCTTATCAGGAATTGAGTGAATCACAGACAATATGGATTTTAAGTGCCTGTGGTCAAATACATCCTCTGTCAAAGTGTTCAGAAATTGTAAAAGCGCTTTTAAAAATGGAAAATGTGACGAAAAAAAGAATATATTTTCAAAAAAATGATTGAAAAATATTCGATATATGGTAATATGCTTTCGCTATGAGTACAAAAATAAGCTTAATAAATTGTCTAGAGAACGAGAAGGTTTACTACGGAAAATTTTCCCGAAAAGACGAAAAAAATTACACGATATATGAATTCGGAAACAAGAATCATATGTTTGTTTGGAAAATCTATGATAAAGGAATAATCATAGATAGTATTTCCGATGTAAAGGTACACTTAGTATTAATTAAAGAAAAAAAGACAAAGGGATATATCGAAACCGAATTTGGTAACATAGATCTGCAATGTTATACAGATATATTAAAAATAGAAAACGGTAGTATTGAAGTAAGATATTCTTTTGTTCAGGAAGATGAACAAATTTTCCATTTTTGTTTAAAGGAGGAATTAAAATGGAATCCATCGACGTGGAATTAAAAAAGGCACTTGCGAATGCAGTTTTTAAAGCTTTTGAAGAAGAAGTGAATTGGGAACAAATCGTAATTGAAATTCCAAAGAATAAAGAACACGGGGATTTTTCAAGTAATGTTGCAATGCAACTTACAAAGAAGCTTCGTAAGAACCCACGCCTAATTGCACAAGCTATTATTGATAACTTAGATTGTCCACAAGTTGCTTCTGTAGAAATTGCTGGACCTGGATTTTTAAACTTTGTGTTGGCAAAGGATCAATTTACTAAAGTTATTAGTGATGTATTAGCTAAAAAAGAAATGTATGGAGTACAACCTGCCAATGGAATCAAAGCGAATCTTGAATATGTTTCTGCTAACCCAACAGGATCGCTTCACTTAGGTCACGCTCGTGGTGCGGCTTGGGGAGATAGCTGTGCTCGTATCATGAAAAAAGCTGGATACGATGTAACTCGTGAATACTATGTAAATGATGCGGGAAACCAAATCACAAATTTAGCTCTTTCTTTAAACGCAAGATATCGTCAAGCTCATGGTATCGATACAGAAATCGGTAAAGATGGATACAATGGAGCGGACGTTAAAGAAAAAGGATATGAATTAGCTAAGCAATATCCAAATGTTTATTTAGAACCAACCGATGAAAATTTAAAATTCTTCCGTCAAGAAGGAATTCGTTTCGAATTAGATAAAATCAAAGATCACTTAGCACAATATCGTGTTGCGTTTGATGTTTGGTCAAGTGAACAAGCCATTCGTGATGCAGGAAAAGTCGAAGAAGCATTAGATATCTTAAGAGAAAAAGGATATTTATATGAACAAGAAGGGGCTTTATGGTTTAGAACAACTGATTTTGGTGATGATAAAGATCGTGTACTTCGTAAACAAGATGGTTCATATACATATTTAGTTCCAGATATCGCATATCACAACGATAAGGCACAAAGAGGATTTGATATATTAGTAGACTTCTTTGGAGCTGACCACCATGGATATATTCCTCGTTTAAAAGCGAGTATGTCTGCTTTAGGAAACAATCCAGACATGTTAAGTGTAGATATTATCCAAATGGTTCGTTTAGTAAGCAATGGTGTTGAAATGAAGATGTCTAAACGTGAAGGAAATGCGACTACGATCAACGAACTTTGCGAAAGAGTTGGAGTTGATGCAGCACGTTATTTCTTTGTACAAAGAGCTTTAGATTCACACTTAGACTTCGATATCGAATTAGCTACTAAAAAATCAAATGAAAATCCTGTGTATTATGCACAATATGCACACGCTCGTATGTGCTCAATCCAAAAACAAGCAACAGACATTGAATTGGCTACTTCATTTGAATTATTAACACACGTAAAAGAAATTGATTTAATGAAGACAATTCAAGAATTTAATAAAGTTATTATTGAAACAGCTAAAACTAGACAAGTGCACAAAGTATGTCACTACATTCAAAATTTAGCTTCGAAGTTCCACAGCTTCTATAACGCATGTAAAGTAGTGGATAGAGAAAACTTGGAATTAAGCGCACAAAGATTAGCGCTTGTAAAAGCTACACAAATCGTGTTAGCTAACGCTTTAGATTGTATCGGTGTTGAAGCCGTAGAATCTATGTAGCGAAAATATTTATAATAATTTATTAAGGAGTTACAGTTTATGAAAAAATCAATGATTGAAATCGCTTTTCAAGTAGTGAATGAACACGACGGGAGTATTCCATTTATTGAATTGTATCAACATGTAAGCAAAGAAATGGGATTTAATGAGACACAATTCGAAGATAACATTGCACAATTCTACACAGATTTATCTATTGATAGCCGTTTCTTAAATCTAGCCGGAAATACTTGGGATCTTAAAAAGCGCCACACTTATTCAGAAAGTGTAATGGATACAGACAAAATTGCACTTGATGACGAAGATAGTGAAGAAGAAATCGAGAATAAGGAAGAATAATTCAAATATTTCACTTTTTTGTAAGAACGCTTTCTTATAATGAAAGTGGAAAGGAGAAGAATACGCAATGGAAGGCTATATATTAGCCTTCTTTTATTATGTCTTAATTTGTGATACATTAAAGCTAGTAAAAAATGAAGGTGAAAATATGTTTCAAAGTATAAAATATGTATTAACAGAAAACTTTTCGAATGTATATCGTATATATTCAATCGCAAAGTATGAAGTATTAGCCGATATTCGAGATTCCCGATTAGGAATCTTCTGGAATTTTGCTTCGCCAACGATCAATGTTTTGACATATTGGTTTGTGTTTGGATTGGTTATGAATCGAAAAGATGTTGATGAAATTGCTTTTTTTGATTGGATGATTGCAGGAATGGTATGCTGGTTCTTTATTCGACCATGTATCGTAGATGGATGCAATGCGATTTTCCAACACTCAAAGATGATTTCAAAGATGAAATTCCCAGTAAGTATCTTACCAGCTACTGTTGTTTTAAAAGAATTGTTTAATCACGCTTGTTTGATGGTTATTGTGTTTGTGATTTTTATTATTCAAGGAATTTATCCAAGTGTGTATTGGCTAGGATTGCTTTATTATTGTTTTTGCGCGGTGTGCTTTAGCATCTCCATTACAATGTGTACAAGCGTATTAAATATGTTGGCACGTGACACAAAGAAATTCGTATCTTCTATTATGCGTTTATTGTTGTATATGACTCCAATTCTTTGGCCATTATCACGTTTTGATGATATTAAATGGCTACAAATTATTATGAAAGCTAATCCAATTTACTATGTCGTTGCTGGATATAGAGATTGTTTTTTCTATCATTTAGGATTTTGGCCATATCGCTTTAGAGCCATGTGTTTCTGGGCAATCACTATTACGCTATTCGCAATTGGAAGTGTTTTGATGCACAAGTTTAAAGCGAAATTTGCCGATTTAATTTAGGTGGTGAAAAGTATGGAAGAAAAATATGCAGTTATATTTGATCACGTATCTAAGATTTATTCTTTAAAATCGAAAGATAAAAAAGATGCTGGAAAAAGATTCTATGCTCTAAAAGATATCAGTTTTAAAATTCCTGTTGGCGAAGTTGTAGGGATTCTAGGAACAAATGGGTCTGGAAAATCTACTATGTCAATTATTTTATCAGGAATTTCAAATCCAGAAGAAGGAACCATTACCGTCAATGGGGAACAAGCTTTGATTGCTATTCAAACTGGATTAAATCAACAATTAACAGGTTTAGAAAACATCCAGCTAAAAGGTGCATTATTAGGGTTTAAAAAGAAACAAGTTCAAAAAATTATTGATGATGTTATTGATTTTGCGGAATTAGGAGATTTCTTATATCAACCTGTAAAAAAATATTCTTCAGGAATGAAATCCCGTTTAGGATTCTCAATCAACTTGGCATTAGACCCAGATATTATGATTGTCGATGAAGCCTTATCGGTTGGTGATAAACGATTTGCCAAAAAATGTATTGATAAAATGAATGAGCTAAAAGAACAAGGAAAGACAATTATCTTTATTTCCCACTCTTTACCTCAAGTTAAGTCATTCTGTACAACCGCTCTATGGATCGAAGGTGGAGAATTACGAGAATACGGAGACATTGATACTGTTGCAGATCATTATGATGAGTATGTACAAGAATTGAATTCGATGACAAAAAAAGAACAGAAAAAACTTATTAAAGAAAAGTTTGAAAAGCGTATTATAAAAGAAAAGCCTAAAAAGTCATTATTAAATCGATTGTTTGAATAGGAGGAAATATATATGAGAACAGTTATTACATATGGAACATTTGATTTATTTCACATTGGACACTTAAACTTATTAAGACGTGCTAAAGAATTAGGAGATTACCTAATTGTTGCGGTAAGTACTGATGAATTCAACGCATTAAAAGGAAAGAAATGTGAAATCTGTGACGTAGACCGCATGGAAATCGTTCGTGCTATCCGTTATGTTGACAAAGTTATTCCTGAAACATCATGGGAACAAAAAGTAAAAGACATCCAAAAATACAATGTAGATATCGTTGTAATGGGAGATGACTGGAAAGGAAAATTTAACGATTTACGTCAATATTGTGAAGTCGTTTATCTTCCAAGAACCGTAGGAATTAGTACAACACAAATTAAAGGCGATTTAAAGGGGAAATAATGAAAAAGATTAGTATAATCATTCCATTCTGGAAATATCTAAATTATTTAAAGGAATGTTTTGCATCGTTACAAGAAAGTACATATAAAGATTTTGAAGTTGTTCTTGTATTAGATCACACTACTGAAAATGTTACTTCGGTATTTCCACAAGGCATGGATATAAAAATTGTAAACTTAAATGAAAAAAGTGGTTGTGCAGCAGCCCGCAATGAAGGAGTGAAAGCGGCAACTGGAGAATATATTTACTTTTTAGATTCAGATGACTATGTATTAGAGGATACATTGGAACTATTAGTCAACGCTATTAAAGAAGACGATGATTTAGTTTATGGTGTAGTAAAAAATACATGGAACAACAAAGCGAATTTCTTAGATAAACAAGCTAAAAAAGAAGAAAGTAACGATTCTGAAGACCGTCAAGCGGAATTAGAAGAAAAAGAAGCGGAACGTCAAGAAAAAATCGAAAACTATGTATCTTCTTTACCAGTAGGAAGCAATATTGAACAAGAAATGGCCATTTATTTCCTAGAAAGAAATAGAAAAGGAATCACTGGATTTACAGCTTTAGGTAACTTATATAAACGCTCATTTATTCTAGAAAACGAATTATCTTTCAATGAAGAACTACGATACTATTCCGATATGACATTTATGTGTCCAGCTTTAGAAAAAGTAAATCGTGCGACTCGTTGTAAAGAAGCGGTTTATGTCAAGAGAAAACACAACGACCCAATCAATAAACCAGCGTTGTGGCAAGAAGATAGTGAAAACCGTTTTGAAGAACGTTGTAAGGCCATTGGATACACTCGTGATTTAATCGATCCACAAGGAAATGTCCGCTACTTCATTGATATGAAATTTGCTCACTTTGCGACAAACTACATGGCTAAGAAAGTACGTCGTTCAAAAGACAGTAAATGGAGAAATGAATATTTTGATATGATCGTTCCATACTTAATGGAAAGCCATCCTCAAGTATTGGACAATTTAGGAACACAAAACCAAAAAATCTTAATGGCATTTATGTCAGGAGATATCAAAAAGGTACAAAAGAGTGTTCGTTTCAAATTAGGAAAGAGTAAATTATTAAAAATCTTAAAAGATAGAAATATTAATACGCTTTATAAATTGGCTTATTACCATATTTATTTAAAACAACCAATTAAAGAGAATGTCGTATTGTTCGAAACTTTCATGGCAAAGAATTACTCGGATTCACCAAAGTATATCTATGAAGCCTTGGTAAAAGAATATGGAGATCAATTTACTTGTGTATGGGCTATCAACAATGGAACCCAAGTTCCTTATGGAGCTAAAACCGTAAAACGCTTCTCTTTCCAATACGCTTACTATTTGGCCGTATCTAAATACTTAGTATTCAACGTACGACAACCATTATGGTATAGAAAAAGAGAAGGACAAGTCTTTGTAGAAACTTGGCATGGAACACCATTAAAACGTTTAGTATTTGACCAAGAAGAAGTAACAAGTGCAGCACCAAAGTACAAACAACAATTCTATCGTCAAAGAACAGATTGGGATTATTTGGTAAGTGCCAACCCATTCTCAACAAAAACATTCCGTAGCTGTTTCATGTATGATGGACCAATGTTGGAATATGGATATCCAAGAAACGATATCATGTATTACGACAACAAAGATGAAATTGCGAAAGATTTACGCGCAAAACTAGGTATCCCTACAGATAAAAAGACCATTCTTTATGCCCCAACTTGGCGTGACGATGAAAGCTATGGTTCTGGTAAATATAAATTTACATTGGCTTTAGATCTTCAAATGATGAAGGAAAAACTAGGGGATGAATATGTAGTTTTACTTCGTACTCACCACTATATTGCAGACAATATCGATACAACTGGATTAGAAGGATTCGTATACAACTTAAGTAAGTACGACGATATCAGTGAGATTTATTTGATCAGTGATATTTGTATTACCGATTACTCAAGTGTATTCTTTGATTACGCAAACTTAAAACGACCAATTTTATTCTATACATACGATATTGAAAAATATAAAAATCAATTACGTGGATTCTATATTTCTATGCAAGATGAAGTTCCAGGACCACTACTATACACAAGTGAAGAAGTTGTGGATGCCATTCAAAATATTGATCAAATCAACGAACAATACGCACAAAGATATAAAGAATTCTATAATCGATTCTGTTCTTACGATGATGGTCATGCGAGTGAAAACATCGTAAAAGAAGTATTTGGAAAGAATAAGTAATAAAAAGCCTTGAAAAAGGCTTTTTACCATATAGGTAAGACTATGAACAAAGATTTAATGTTAAAAATTTCAAGACCCATTAAGAAATTAGCTGGTAAAATCATACGATTCACATATCATGCTCTATATAAATTGGTAAAAGTGGATGACAAAATCGTTATTTTTATCTCTTTCCACGGAAGAGGATATTCCGACAATCCGCGAGCTATTTATGAAGAAATGGTTAAAGATCCTAGATGGAATGGATATCGTTTTATCTGGTTTATAAAAAATGCCCAACAAAAGAATTTAAACATTCCAGGGGCAGAAATAAAAGAATACTTTAGTATTCCTTATTTCTACTACATGTCAAAAGCGAAATATTGGGTAATCAACTGTAAGATGCCAGAATATATTGCCAAAAAAGAAAATCAAATATATCTTCAAACCTGGCATGGAACTCCATTAAAACGATTAGCCCACGATATTGATGTATCTGAAGATACCACATTCTATCGTTCGGGTGTATCTTATGAAAAAATGTGTGAGTCTTATGACATGGATGTTGCTAGATATAACTTCATGATCAGTCCTAATAAATTCTGTACAGAAGTATTCCAAACTTCTTTTAGAATCAATAAAGAGAGATTGATTGAAACAGGATATCCAAGAAACTGTTTTATTGCCAATGCGACAGAAGATGAAATTGTTGCGCTAAAAAAGAAATACAATTTACCATTGGATAAAAAAATCGTACTCTATGCGCCAACCTGGAGAGATAATTCTTATGTAGCTGCAGGATATACATTTGAGCTAAAGGCGAATTTCAGAAAGTGGAAAGAAATTTTAGATGAAGATACAATTGTGATTTTTAAACCACACTATCTAATTATCAATACCCAAAATGACGATCCAGCCTTACACGGATTTCTATACTCTATTGATGCAACAGCGGAAATTAATGAATTGTATGTATTGAGTGATGTACTAATCACCGATTATTCTTCTGTATTCTTTGATTATGCGATACTAAAGAGACCAATTTATTTCTATATGTATGATATCGAAGAATATGCCCAAGACTTAAGAGGTTTCTATTTAGATATTCATAAAGATCTTCCAGGAGAAATCTATACAGAAGAAGAAAAGATGTTGTTAGACATTCAAAATAACGTTTATGACAATTCACGAATGAAAGCTTTTAATGAACGTTTCAATAATTTAGATGATGGTAAGGCTAGTGTTCGTGTATTAGATATTTTATACGCAGAAGGACATAAATAATATGGGACTTAGTAAAAAAATATTAAATATAGCTTTAGCGATTATTGATGTGTTGACCTTTTTCATTCATCCCAAAAAAGGAAGAATTCTTTTCAATTCATTAACGCAAAAAGAATTAAGTAGTGATTTTAAATCGATTTATGAAGCCTTGGAAAAGGAAGGGAAATACGACCTTCGTACTAACCTGTTAGTCTTCGAAAAAAATCTAAAAGGGGATTTTCTATATTTTCTAAATTGTTTGAAACAACTGGTTATCATGAAAAGCTGTGAATTGGTGATTCTAAATGACAATAACTACATTGTCAGTATGAAAAAGCCAAAAGGAGTAAAGGTTCTACAAACCTGGCATGCGTGTGGTGCTGTAAAAAAATTTGGGAATCAAATTAAAAGACAATATCCCGTTCGCAATTATGATGCGCTTCTTTGTAACGCAGAATATTGGAAAGATTCTTTTTCAGAAGCTTTTGGAATAGATTCAAAAAATATCTATACAACTGGACTTCCAAGAATTGATGAATTGTTGACGGTAGATAAAAAAGAAAACTTCTATCAAAAATTTCCAGAATGTAGAGGAAAAAAATTGGTATTATACGCACCAACCTTTAGAGGAAATATCATTGATGGTTTAAAAGTAAATTCTTTTGATTTAGAAAGAGTATCAAAAGCTTTAGGGGAAGATTATAAAATCTTATATAAATTCCATCCATTATTAAAAAATGTAGTTGTTGAAGGAAACAATCTAGTAAACACAAATGGAGAAGATTTATATATGTTGATGCAAGTCAGTGATTGTATGATCAGTGATTACTCATCTATTTTCTTTGATTATTCCTTGCTGGATAAGAAGATGATCGGATATACTCCCGATTATGAAGAATACAATCAAACGATTGGATACAACATGGATTATAAAAAGGATTTTGCCGGACCTGTTTGTATCGATGAAGAAGAGCTTATTCAAGCTATATTGGAAGAAGATACATATTCTTCACAAAGAAAACTTTTCCAAGAAAAATTTATGGAACACAAAGACGGAAAAAATACGGAACGTGTAGTACAATTAATTAATAATCTTATGCGATAAAATGGAACATAAATAACTATGTTCCTTTCTTTTAAGGAGAGTTTTATGAGAAACGCAATAATTTTTGATTTGGATGGAACTTTGTGGGATGCCACAGGAAGTTCAAGTGCAATATGGACAAAAGTAATCCATAAATATGGAAATCTAGATTATCATATGACACCAGAAATTGCCGCAAGTTTAATGGGAAAAACCATGGAAGAAATCGGTGAAATACTCTTTCCAAATTTTTCTGAAAAAGAGCGAATGGTCGTTTGCGAAGATTTTGGAAAAGTGGAAGTGGAATATTTGCATGAACATGGGGCAATCCTTTATGATGGATTGGAAGAGACTTTAATCGAATTAAATAAGAATTACGATTTGTTTATCGTCAGTAACTGCCAAGATGGATATATACCAGCATTTTTGCATTCTCATAAGCTTGAAAAGTATTTTAAAGATATTGAAATGGAAGGAAGAACGCATTTATCAAAGGCTGACAACATTTCTTTGATTATGAAAAGAAATCATATAGAGAAAGCCGTATATGTGGGAGATACAGCAGGAGATGAAAAATCGACCAGACAGGCAGGGATTCCATTCATTTTTGCGAAGTATGGGTTTGGACAAAGTATTGCTCCAGATGCGATAATAGAAGATATAAAAGAATTACCAAAGTGTATGAAAAATATGGAGGAAAAAATATGATCTACGAAATTAAATTAGGAGAAGCCATTGGGGACATCAAAATTGGGATGCCACGTAGTGAGGTAAAAGCACTATTTAAAAATTTAAAGGAATGGACAGAATTACCATATGGATATACACATGTAATTCAATACGATATTAATGATGACTTTCAAATTGTATATGATGAAAATAATTGCGTGAGCTTTATTTTATGTACTTCTCCAGAAAAGACGACATTAAATGGAAAATCAATTGGAGAGTACACATACATCGATTTATTATCAGAAATTCAACAATTGGATGATTGTTTAGAAGAAGACGGAGAAGGATTTGTCAGCAACGCCTTAGGATTCGGTGCCAATATCGGTATGGATGATGAAAAAGAATATGTAGAAAGTATTCAAGTTGCGGTAAAAAACTTCTGGGAAAGTGAAGGATAATAGTTGAAATATATTTAAAATGACACGAATAGTGTCTTTTTAAATTGTAGTTTAGTTATAGAAAGGATATGATATAATCATTGAGTGGTGATGAATATGAATAAAAATGAATTTATCGAAATCTTAAAAAACGATGGAATCCAAGTAAGTGATGTACAAATGGATCAGTTTGAAAAATATAAATCTTTATTGTTGGAATGGAATGAAAAAATGAATTTGACTTCTATTACCGAAGAAGAGGAAATCTGGCAAAAACACTTCTATGATTCAGTCTATCCTTTTATTCATCTAGATTTTAAAAATCTTTGTGATGTAGGAAGTGGGGCTGGCTTTCCTGGAATTCCTGTAAAAATTCTATTTCCGGAAGTGGAATTAAATATGGTAGAACCATTAAAGAAACGTTGTACATTCTTAAAAGAAGTTGTAAAACAACTAGGCTTAAAAAAAGTAAACGTATATGACCAAAGAGCTGAAGATTTTGTGAAAGAACATCGGGAAAGCTTTGAAGTAGTATCCGCTAGAGCCGTTGCGCGATTAACTATTTTATTAGAATTGTGTGCTCCATTAATTCAAAAGAATGGAACAATGGTTGCCTTAAAAGGGAAAAATGGAAAAGAAGAATTAGAAAATGCACAGTTGGCGATTGAAACATTAGGATTGGAATTGGAAAAGGAAGAGCTGTTTGAAAGCGAAGAAGCAACTCGTATGAATTTCTACTTTAAAAAAGTAAAATCAACACCAAAAAAGTATCCTCGTGCATATGGACAAATAAAAAAGAAACCGTTAGGAGAATAGACGATGGGAAAAATTATTGCGATTACGAATCAAAAAGGTGGAGTTGGAAAAACAACTTCTGCCATGAATATCAGTGCTAGAATGGGATACTTAGGAAAGAAGGTACTCTTGGTAGACTTTGATTCCCAAGGAAATGCCAGTCACGGGTTATTACATTTTAACGAAATAAAAGATACCGTATTCTCTGTTATTTCTGAGAAAGTAGCAATCGAAGATGCCATTGTTCATAAAATGACACCACCAATTGATATTTTGCCAAGTGATATGAACTTAGCTGGTGCAGAGAACTTAATGGAAAAATATGGTGTTGGAAAAGAATTATTCTTAAAAAAACAATTGGATAAGATTAAAGATCAATACGATTACATTTTGATCGATTGTCCGCCATCCTTAGGACTGATCACAATCAATGCTTTAACAGCTGCAGATAGTGTATTAATTCCTGTTCAATGTGAATATTATGCCTTAGAAGGAATCACACAATTGTTGTTGACAATTCGATTGGTTCAACAAACATATAATCGAAATATTCGTGTAGAAGGAATCTTCTTAACAATGTTTGATATTCGTACAAAATTAAGTGTAGACGTAAGCCAGGAAGTGCGTAAAAACTTTAATGGAGAAGTCTATCAAAACCACATTCCTAGAAATGTGACTCTATCGGAAGCACCAAGTCGTACTCAATCAATCTTCGAATACGATCCAAAAGGAAATGGTGCAAGAGCCTATGCAGGATTAACCGATGAAATATTAAAAAGAAACGAAGGGAAGTAGTATATGAGCAATAATTCGAGACTAGGAAGAGGATTGGATTCTCTTTTTGGGCAAGATGTTTCGAAAATGTTAGAAGATATCCAAAATGGAGAAGTGAAAACGGAGTCACAATCGCAAATGACAATTCCAGTGGATGAAATTCGCCCTAACCCTTATCAACCAAGAAAAGTGTTTGATCAAGAAGCATTAAAAGAATTAAGTGATTCTATTGCCCAGCACGGAGTCTTTACTCCTATTCTTGTAAAGAAAAGTATTTTAGGATATGAACTAATTGCTGGTGAACGAAGATTGCGTGCTTCTAAACTAGCAGGAAAGACAGAAATTCCAGCTATTATTGTTGAGTTTGATGACCAACAAATGATGGAAATCGCCCTATTAGAAAATATTCAACGTGAAGATCTAAACGATATTGAAGAAGCCAAAGCGTATGAACAACTGTTAAAGAGATTGAATTACACACAAGAACAACTCGCAAAACGAGTAGGAAAATCTCGTGAACACATTACCAATACACTTCGTTTATTAAAATTACCAGAAGATGTGCAAGAATTCGTTGTAAATAAACAATTGAGTATGGGACATGTACGCGCTTTATTATCTTTAAAGAATGAAGAAGAAATTCGTAAAGTTGCCAAACAAGCGATTGGACAAGGAATGTCGGTTCGTAAAGTTGAACAATTGGTGAAACAAAAACTAAATAAAGAACCAGAAAAAGCGAAGGAACCAGAAAATCCATACGTAAAAGAAGCCAAACGAAAGCTAGAAGAATTCTTCCAAACTTCTGTTAAGGTTGGGGATCATAACGTAACCATTCATTATGAAGGAAACGAAGACTTAAATCGTATTTTAGAATTGTTGAATTTAATTGAAGAATAAGAATAAAACTCTTATTCTTTTTTTCTCATGTGTTAAAATAATTTCGAAAAAAAGAGGAAAAAGATTATGGATATTAATGTAGTAATCAATACGATGTTGAAATTATTTATTATTTTGATCACAGGGTATATTTTGAATAAATGCGGTGTTTTTGATGCACATGTAAATAAAAAAATATCATCTCTGATCGTCAATCTAACAAGTCCTTTATTGGTCATCACGAGCGTTAGTGCTGTAGACAGTCAAGATAAAAATACAATCCTAATGATGATTGGAATCGGCTTTGTGATGTATTTTGGATTTATTCTTATTGGAAAAATTGTATGCCGGATTTTCCCATTCCCAAAAGAAGATTATCCAGTATACGAATGTATGTGTGTCTTTGCGAATACCGGTTTTATGGGATATCCAGTTGTTCAAAGTGTATTAGGAGATGAAGCGGTTTTCTATGCAGCGATGATTCACATGGCATATAGTTTCTTCGTTTATACATATGGGGTTATCAATTTAAACAAAAATACCGGGGAAGAATTTTCTTTAGATCTGAAACAATTGATGACACCAGGATTTATTCTTGTTTGCGTATCTGTGTTAATCTATCTATTAAACATTCAATTACCACCTGTTATTCTATCGACTGTAGATAGTATCGGAGGACTTACAAGTCCATTATCTATGATGATGATTGGTTCTACACTTGCGATGTATCCATTAAAAGATAGTATTCAAGACTGGCGCTCATACTTGTTTGCGATTATTCGTTTGTTTATAATTCCAACCATCACTTTCTTAGTGTGCAAGCTATTAAATGTGGATCCTTACCTGGCAAGTATTGCGATCATCACAAATGGTATGCCAGTCGGAAGTATGGTGCTTATGTTGGCAACACAATACGATGCGAACAAAGAAATCGTAACAAGAAACATTATTGTTTCTACGGTGTTATCGGTGATTTCAATTCCAGTTATTGTATCATTATTCATTGTTTAATAAAGACGGATCCAACCGTCTTTTTCTTGTATTATCTTAAGCAATCTTACCGAAAATTTAGGTTGTCTGTGATATAATTGTCTATGCCTTGGTTAGGAGGTTTTTATGGAAAATAAATTAATTAAAATAAAAGGAGCTAGAGAAAATAACCTAAAAAATATTGATCTTACGATTCCTCGCGATAAATTCGTTATCATGACTGGAGTAAGTGGATCGGGAAAAACTTCTTTAGCGTTTGATACAATTTATGCCGAAGGGCAAAGAAGATATATGGAATCGTTATCTTCCTATGCACGACAGTTTTTAGGAAATAGTGAAAAACCAGACGTTGATCAAATCGAAGGATTATCACCTGCGATTGCGATTGATCAAAAAACAACCAGCAATAACCCTCGTTCTACAGTAGGAACCGTAACGGAAATTTACGATTATCTTCGTTTAATGTATGCACGTATTGGGATTCCTTATTGTCCAACCCACAATATTCCTATTACGGGAAATACAATTAAAGAAATGATTGATAAAATTATGGAACTAGAAGATGGAACTCGTTGTACGATTCTTTCTCCAGTTATTACGGCTAAAAAAGGAACACATAAGGATTTATTAGAAAAGCTGCAAAAAGAAGGGTATGTTCGTATTCGTGTAGATGGACAAATTCAATACATTGAAGAACTACAGCCTTTAGAAAAAAATAAAAAACACGATATCGATGTAGTGGTCGATCGTATTATAAAAAAAGACAATCGTTTACGTTTTCACGACTCTTTAGAAACGGCATTAAAGCTAAGCGATGGATTCGCCATTTTAATGACACCTGAAAACGAAACGCTATTCTCTTCAAACTTTGCGTGTAAGGAATGTGGATTCTCAGTGCCAAAGTTAGAACCAAGATTGTTCTCGTTCAATGCTCCTTTAGGGGCTTGTCCAGAATGTAAAGGGTTAGGGATTACCCAAAAGGTGGATGTAAAACTATTGATTCCAGATCGCAGTAAATCTATTTCAGAAGGAGCTATTCGCTATTATAAGAACATCGTAAATACAGAAAATTTAGAATGGCAAAGAATGGATGCTTTAATTAATTACTATGGCATTGATAAAGAATGTCCAATCAAGGACCTTCCTAAAAATCAATTGGATTATATTTTATACGGTAGCCCAGATTTAATTTCCTATACCTTAGAATCTCGTTCGGGAATTGTTCAAAAGAAAAGTGAGTATATTGAAGGCGTTGTACCAATGATTGAAAGACGCTTTAATGAAACGACTTCAAAATTTTCTAGAGAATGGTACGCTTCATTCATTACCGATTCAACTTGTCCAACTTGTAAAGGGGCGCGTTTAAATGAACAAGCCTTAGCGGTTCGAGTGGGAGGAAAAAATATTCATGAATGGACGCAAATGAGTATTGAAGATTCTTATACTTTTATGAAGAATCTAGAATTAAATAGTACCCAAGCACAAATTGCCAACTTAGTTGTGAAAGAAATTACCAATCGTTTGGAATTCTTAAACACCGTTGGATTAGGATATATTACTATGGATCGTGTTGCGAGCACTTTATCGGGTGGAGAAGCACAACGTATTCGTTTAGCTACCCAAATTGGATCAAAACTAACAGGGGTTATGTACGTATTGGATGAACCAAGTATTGGGCTGCACCAAAGAGACAACGATCGTTTAATTGGTGCGTTAAAAGAAATGCGCGATTTAGGAAATACCTTGATTGTCGTTGAACACGATGAAGATACAATGCGTGCCAGTGATTTTATTGTCGATGTAGGACCTGGAGCTGGTGTGCATGGTGGAGAAATCATTGCCACAGGAACTCCAGAAGATATCATGGCATGTCCAGAATCTATAACCGGAGCGTATCTAAGTGGACGTGAAAGAATTGAAGTTCCAACGAGTCGTCGTAAAGGAAACGGAAAAAAGATTCGTGTTGTAAAAGCGAGCCAAAATAATTTAAAAGATGTTACGGTAGATTTTAAATTAGGAACCTTTACCGTCGTAACGGGTGTATCTGGTTCTGGAAAATCCTCTTTGGTTACTGAAGTTTTAACCCACACAATTCAAGCAAGTATGGGAAGATTACATATTACACCAGGAGAATGTAAAGAAATTAAGGGATTGGATCAAATTGATAAAATTGTAGAAATTGATCAAGATCCAATTGGAAGAACTCCGCGTTCCAACCCAGCAACATATACAGGTGTCTTTGATGATATTCGTGATTTATACGCACAAACAAAAGAAAGTAAGATGCTAGGATTCGATAAAGGAAGATTCTCTTTTAACGTAAAAGGGGGACGTTGTGAAGCTTGTCAGGGAGATGGAATCGTACGTATTTCCATGAACTTCTTGCCAGATGTTTACGTTCCTTGTGAACAATGCGAAGGAAAGCGTTATAACGAAGAAACGCTTCAAGTAACATATAAAGGAAAAAATATTGCGGATGTTTTAGATATGACAATCGAAGAAGGGGTTCAATTCTTCTCGAATGTGTCAAAAATCCGTCATAAACTACAAACACTTTGTGATGTAGGGCTTTCATATGTTAAACTAGGACAAAGCGCAACTACTCTTTCTGGAGGAGAAGCGCAACGTGTAAAACTTGCCAGTGAGCTTCAAAAAAAGGCAACTGGAAAAACGTTGTTCGTATTGGATGAACCAACAACGGGATTACACAGCAGTGATGTTAAAAAATTAATCTCGGTTCTTCAAAGCTTGGTTGAGCATGGAGATACCGTACTAGTTATTGAGCACAATCTAGATGTGATTAAAAGTGCAGACTGGATTATTGATATGGGACCAGAAGGTGGTCAAGGAGGAGGAACCGTTGTTGTAACAGGTACTCCAGAAGAAGTCGCAAAATGTGAAGAAAGTTATACAGGTAAATATTTAAAACCACTACTAGAAAGGAAGTGATTTTTATGACAAAACAAAAAGTGAGAATGCTTGTGAATAATTTTAGCTGGGAACAATTAACAGGGGATGCTAAGGCATTAGATCGTTATGTCCAAATCGCGGATATAAACCGTCCAGGACTAGAATTAACAGGGTATTATGCATCAAGTCTTCTTACACGTTTGGTTGTGTTAGGCGCTAAAGAAATTCGATATATCAATTCAGAAATGGATCAAATTTCACAACGTAAGGCATTTGAGTTCCTGACAAGTGATGAAACTCCGGGAATCTTAATTTGTCGTGGATTGGATTGTCCTGAAATTTTAGAAGAAATTGCCAATCGTAAGAATTTCCCCGTATTCCGTACGGATGGAGCCACAACTGTAGCCATTGTCAATATCACTAACTATTTAGATGACGTATTAGCGGATTCTATAATGATACATGGTGAGTTAATGCGTATTTATGGAGTAGGCGTATTAATCACTGGACATTCTGGTGTAGGAAAAAGTGAGATTGCACTAGAATTGATGAAACGTGGACACCAGTTAATCAGTGATGATCGTGTTGATATTTATCGTATTCACAACTCCTTGGTAGGTAAGACAGCTTCTATGATTGAAGGATTTATGGAATTAAGAGGAGTTGGAATTATAAATGTAGCTCGTATCTTTGGAGTCGATGCGTATGCCAAAGAAGCAAGAGTTCGTTTACATATTGATTTAGACGAATTTGATGATAATGTAGCGTATGATCGTGTTGGAATTGAAGACAGAGAAACAACCGATATCTTAGGAATCGAAATCATGAAAATGTCCATTCCTGTTGGTGTTGGTCGTCCAATTGCGACAATTATTGAAACCGCTGTTTCTAATTTCTTATTGTTGGAAAGAGGAATTGATTCTGCCAAAGAATTTGAAGAGAGAACATTAGTACAAATTGAACACAATAAGGAGGAAGATTAATGAAATTCTTTCCGAATCCTAAAATATTTGTATCTTTCGGAAGTTTATCTATAACATGGTATGCCCTTTGTATTTTAACAGGGGCATTTTTGGCCTATATGATAGCGCAAAGAACAATGAAAAAATGGGCATATGCGCCAGAAATACTTGATGATTATGCTTTGCCTATGATGCTGGTAGGAATCTTAGGCGCAAGAACCTATTATGTGATTTTTGAATGGGAGTATTATCGTCAACATGTAGAAGAAATTGTCAAAGTTTGGCATGGAGGATTGGCAATTCACGGAGGATTGATTGCCGGTGTTATCTTTAGTTATTTTTATTTTAGAAATAGAAAAATCTCTTGTTTAAGAATGGCAGACTGCATAATGCCAGAGGTGTTATTAGCACAAGCCTTAGGACGATGGGGAAATTTTATGAATCAGGAAGCGTTTGGACGAGTGGTTCCTGAAGCGTTTTATACTGGTTTTCCTTCTTTTATTAAAAATAGAATGTTTATTAATGGAATGTATCGAGAGCCAACCTTTTTATATGAAAGTATTGGAGATCTTCTAGGATTCCTGTTTATCTATTTTATCTTTCGCAAGTATTTCTATAAGAAAAAAGGGGATTGTGGATTTATGTACCTAATATGGTATGGGATTGTTCGCTTTTTTGTAGAAGGATGTAGAACTGATTCACTCATGATAGGACCATTACGCGTTGCGCAATGCATCTCATTGGTATTCATCTTTGTAGGAATTCTAGGGTTGTGTAATGTTTTCCATAAAGTATTCCATCTTTATAAAAAGCCAGTTGTATTGTTTGATTTAGATGGTACATTAATTGACTCACAACCTTTGATTTTTGAAACATTTAGGCAAACGTTTAAAGAATTGTTACCAGAACATCAATTAACCCAAGACGAGTTATATTCTTTCTTTGGTCCTACTTTAGATGTTACTTTTTCAAAATATTTTGATGAAGAAGGCGTAAAAAAAGCCTGGAATGTGTATCAAAGAATTAATATACAACTGCATGATGCATATGTTACACCAATGGATCGTGCGGCAGAAATGTTAGATGCCCTTCGAAGTCAGGGCTTAACCATTGGAGTGGTTTCTAATAAAAGAAAGCTCGTTGTAGAAAAGGGAATTGATACATGTAAATTGGGGTACTTTGATATAGTTCTAGGTATGGAAGATTTACCAGTACCTAAGCCAAATCCAAGTGGATTGATAGAAGCTTGTAATCAGCTGCATGTTTCTAGAGATGACTTAATTTATGTAGGAGATAATAAAGGAGATATTCTTTCGGCAAAGAATATGGGGGCTTATTCCATTGGATATACAATTGATCCAAATCAAAGAAAATCTTTAGAAGAAGTAAAGCCTTGTCGAATTATAGATTCTTTATATGAATTGGTAGATATTTGTAAGGAGGAACGAACATGGACAGACAAATCGATTTGGTAATTGTGGGAGCAGGACCAGCGGGACTATCGGCTTGTATCTATGGTTCACGTGCCGGATTAAGTACACTTTTATTAGATAATGGAGCACCTGGCGGAAAACTAGTGAAAACGCACAAAATTTCTAATTATCCTGGTGTTGCGGAAATTGCAGGAACAGATTTAGCAATGGCTATGTTTGA
Organism: Bacillota bacterium; assembly: GCA_018065105.1. Classification (GTDB taxonomy): domain Bacteria; phylum Bacillota_I; class Bacilli_A; order Erysipelotrichales; family Erysipelotrichaceae; genus Floccifex. The sequence goes on along the minus strand of JAGHTX010000163.1, from coordinate 5,364 downwards.
ACAAGCGACCTCTTTTGGGGCAAGCTACGAATATGGGAATGTAGTTAATGTAGACGCTGATAAAAAGGTTACTTTGGATAATGGAGATACAATTCATGCGAAAGCGGTTATTGTAGCCACGGGAACCAAGGAAAGATTATTACAGATTCCAGGGGAAAAAGAACATATTGGTCGCGGAGTAAGTTTTTGTGCTGTGTGTGATGGTGCATTTTTTCGAAAAAAAGATGTAGTAGTCATCGGTGGTGGGAATTCGGCTTTAGAAGAAGCCTTATATTTAACACAATTTGTAAATTCTGTAACCATTGTGATTCGTAGAGACGTCTTTAGAGCCGAAAAGAACATACAAGCTCAAGTGGAACAAAATGAGAAAATTCATATTATCACAAAACATATTCCTAAAGAAATAGTAAGCGATAAAGGAAGAGTTTCGGGAATTGTCCTAGAAAATGTTGAAACCAAAGAAACGCAAACAATTTCTTGTTCTGGCGTTTTTCCATATGTAGGACAAGATCCAATTAGTGAAATGTTACAAGGGTTGGATGTACTAGACGAAAAAGGGTATGTACTTGTGGATTCTAATTGTGAGACAAAAATTGCAGGTATTTATGCAGCAGGGGATGTTTGTCAAAAAACATTACGACAAGTTGTGACCGCAACAAACGATGGAGCAATTGCTGCGCAACATGCGTTTCATCAAATAACAGGAATGTAAAAAGAGAGTTCGGTTTGAACTCTCTTTAGTTATTTACGCCATGGTGACATTCAGGACTTCGGTAAGATAATCCTTTGAAAATATATCCTTGGTCTCGGTAATGTTCGATGATGTATGGCAATGCTTCTACCGTTGTATCTTTTGCATCTGTATCATGCATCAATAAGACGATGTGATCATAAGCATCACCAGATGTTGAATAAGCTTTGATTTGTTCGACGTCGACGTTATTTCCCGAAGCATCGCTAGAACTTACATTCCAGTCAAAGTAGTAATATCCGTTTTCTGTGACCAAATTCACTAAACGTGACATAATTCCGACATTATAGTTTGCAGAAATTGTGTTGGATGAACCACCAGGGAAACGAATTATATTAGAACGAACACCAATTAAGTCATATACCATATCACTAACGGCTTGTAGGTCATTTATATAAGTTTCTTCATTCGTATAAATGGCATAGTCATGAGTATAAGTGTGAAGACCAACTGTATGTCCTTCAGCATATTCTCTTTTAATAAGATCGTTATAATTTTGACCGTTTCCAGTTACAAAGAAAGTCGCTTTGATATTATATTGCGCTAGAATATCTAATACACGTGCTGTATTAGAACTTGGTCCATCATCAAATGTTAGATAAACAATTCTTTGTTCTTCTTCAGGAATTTCGTTGATGACGATAGGGAAATCGGCTGTGGTTTTATTTCCTGAACGGTCAGTAACTGTATAAGTGATTACGAATTCTCCAGCTCCATTTACCACGGTATCTGCATTCGTTGTAATTGTTGGTTTTTTATCAAAGTTATCTGTAACTTTGATTCCATCTAAATAATCTGTCTCTTCTCCTTCGTTATAAATTCCTTTTTCTGTTAAGAATTCAATTTTAGGAGCTTCTTTATCGTTTTTTCGAATTAAGGTAGCCGCTTCTGTAGTCTTATTTCCATAAGCATCTTCAGCAACGATAGTAACTTTATACGTTCCATCCATGCGTCTTCTTTCCGATTTGATTTTTGTGGTTACTTCACTTACATCTTTGATATCTGTGATGAAACATTCTGGAGTAACCTTTTCTTTTTTATCGGTTGTGTATTCTTTTAATTTCAATACCGGTGGAGTATTATCCAAAACTTTTACAGGAACAGTAATAGAATAATCTTTAAAAGTGTATTTTGTTTTGTATTCTCCTAATGTATTCGCATCTACATCGGTATCGATTTTTACATCTTCCTTTTTTCCGAAGAACACAAACGAGATTGCATCTTCAGGATTGTAGTTGCTTCCTAAACTAACGTTTGATTTGGAAGGGTTGATTAATATAGGATGATTCCATAAATAAAATAACCCAAAGCCAGCTCCAACTAAGAATAGAAGTAAGAAGATATATCTAAAAATAGGAAATCTTTTCTTTCTTGTTGGTTGTTTAATTTTCTTTACTTTTCTTCTTGCCATTTAAATCCGTCCTTCTTTTATTTTTTATAGATACTATTATAGTGATTTTTAAAAAGAGCGCAAATCTCTTTTTGACAAAAAATTCCCATTCGAAAAAAAATAGCGTATAATAAATACGACGAAAAAACATATTATTTTAATAAAAGAAAGGTGATAAATAATGAAATTAGTATTAGCAATTTTATCAAATGATGATAGTGGAGCCGCTTCTAATGCGCTAACAAAACACGGGTTTCAAGTAACACGTTTATCAACAACTGGTGGATTCTTGCGTGCTGGAAATACAACTTTAATTTGTGGTTGCCAAGATGAAGAAGTAGAGAAAGTTGTTGATATTATTGGCGACTTTTCAAAGAAAAGAAATGAATATGTACCAAGCGCTGTTAGCTATGATGTTGGTAGATATTCAAGCTTCCCAGTTGAAGTTCAAGTTGGTGGAGCTACAATCTTTGTATTACCTGTAGATCAATTTATTAAATTATAAGAACCGAAAAGGTTCTTTTTTCTTTTGTAGTTCACATTTTAGTTTAATGTTGTATAATGTATGCGTTATAAGGAGAAAAAGTATGAAAGTATTGGTTATTGGTACTGGTGGTAGAGAACACGCTATTGCGGACGCTTGCTACCGTAGTGAAAAAGTCGAAGAAGTATATGTTGCACCTGGAAACTATGGAATGAGTGATGTCGCAACAGTTGTAAATATTGCACAAGATGATCACGAAAAATTAATTAATTTCGCAAAAGCAGAAGAAATTGATTTAACTATCGTTGGTCCAGAAGCAGCTTTAGCCCAAGGAATCGTAGATGATTTCCAAGCAGCTGGATTAAAAATCTTTGGTCCAAATAAATTAGCAACACAAGTAGAATCTAGTAAAGATTTCTCTAAGAAAATCATGGCTAAGTATGGAATTCCTACAGCTAGTTATCAAACATTCCAAGATTATGATAGCGCAGCAGCTTACGTTAACGAACAAGGAGCTCCAATCGTTATTAAAGAAGACGGCTTAAAAGCTGGTAAAGGAGTAACTGTTGCACAAACTGTAGAAGAAGCATTAGACGCTTTAAAAATTGCTTTCTCTATTGAAGGAAACAAAGTTGTTATTGAAGAATGCTTAGTAGGATTTGAATTCTCATTAATGACATTTGTTCACGAAGGATTGGTCATTCCAATGGAAATTGCCCAAGACCACAAAGCAGCTTACGATGGAGATAAAGGACCTAATACAGGTGGTATGGGAACATATTCTCCAGTTAAGAAAATCACAAAAGAAATCATTGATGAAGCTATGACTAAAGTTATGAAGCCTATGGCACAAGCTTTAGTGGATGAAGGTGTTCCTTTTACTGGATTCTTATATGGTGGATTAATGTTATGCAAAGATGGAGTAAAAACTATCGAATTTAACGCTCGTTTCGGAGATCCTGAAGCTGAAGTTATCCTTCCAAGATTAAAATCTGATTTTGTAGACGTAATCGAAAATGTAATGGAAGGAAAAGAAGTTACATTAGAATGGGATAAGAACGTGTATTTAGGAGTTGTATTAGCTTCTGAAAACTATCCAGCAAGTTCTACAAAAGGTGCTTTAATCGAAGGTGTTGAAGATGTAGACGGACAAGTATTCCACATGGGTACTAAGTTTGAAAATGACAACTATTACACAAATGGTGGTCGTGTTATGATCATCGTTAAAAATGCTCCAACTATTGAAGAAGCATACGATTTAGCTTATGCCGAAGTTAAGAAAATCAAATGCGATAAATTATTCTATCGTAACGATATTGGAAAGAAAGATATGTAGGAGGAGAGCAGAATGGAAAAATTAGAATTTGAATGTTATACATTATCACCATTAGATGGTCGTTATGGATTCATCAAAGATGAATTAAAAGATTACTTCTCAGAATACGGTTTAGTAAAATATCGTGTTTATGTAGAAATCAAATGGTTAAAGTTCTTAATTGAAAACATTGAATGTGATGTTCTTTCTCAATTTAATAAAGAAGATTTACCAAAAATTGAAGCTATCTCAAATAACTTCAACTATGAATCTTTCAAAGCAATCAAAACAATCGAACAAACAACTCGTCACGATGTTAAAGCCGTTGAATATTTCATCGATGCACAATTACGTGAATTAGGATTTGATTTCCTTCAAAGTTTTGTCCACATTGGATGTACTTCAGAAGATATCAACAACACTTCATACGCTTCTATGATTCGTGATGGATTAAATAACGTATGGTTAAAGAAAGCACACGAATTTGCGGATATCATTGATGAATTAGCAACTAAATACCAAAACGTAGCTATGTTAGCTCACACTCACGGACAACCTGCTACACCTACTACAATTGGTAAAGAATTCAAAGTTTACGCTTATCGTTTAAACGAAAGTATCAAAAACATTGAAAGTATCGCTATTAAGGCAAAATTCAATGGAGCTACTGGTAACTACTCAGCTATCGGAACACCATTCCCAAACATCGATTGGCCAGCAACTTGCCAACGTTTCGTTGAAGAATATTTAGGATTAACATTTAATCCATTAACAACACAAATTGAATCACACGATTATACTTGCCACATTTTAGATGGTATTCGTCACTTCAATAACGTATTAGTAGACTTAGACGTAGATATGTGGTTATACATTTCTATGGAATACTTCAAACAAATTCCGGTTAAGGGAGAAGTTGGATCTTCTACAATGCCTCACAAAGTGAATCCAATTCGTTTTGAAAACTCAGAAGCTAACATTGATATGTCAAACAATATCTGTATGGCATTATCTAACAAGTTACCTAAATCACGTATGCAACGTGACTTGTCTGACTCATCTAGCCAACGTAACTTAGGATTAGCCTTTGGTTACTCTTTACAAGCTATCAATGAAACAAAGAACGGTTTAGCTAAGTGTGTAATCAATGAAGAAAAATTAGCTGCTGATTTAAATGAAAAATGGGAAGTATTAGCGGAACCTATCCAAACAATGTTACGTAAATACGGTATTGCTGATGCTTACGATCAATTAAAAGCGTTAACTCGCGGAAAAAATATTTCAAAAGAAGCAATTATTGAATTCGCAAACGGATTAGAAGTATTAAGTGAAGAAGATAGAGCTACTTTAGTAAATATGACTCCTGCATCATATATTGGTGTAGCCGATAAATTAGTTGATATCAAAGTTAAATAGTTCAAGTA
>JAGHTX010000099.1 GCA_018065105.1 Bacillota bacterium | reverse complement strand
AAAGAAAACGTAATCATTGGTAAATTAATTCCAGCAGGAACTGGTTGCCAAGGTACTCGTCCACAAAACGATGTAGTTGCTCAAAAGGCAAAAGAATTACGTGCTAAACGTCAAGAACGTCGTGCAAAAGCGAACCAAGACGAAGAATTCAATCGTATCGCAGCTGCTAAAGTAGAAGAACCAGATATCTACGTAGACGAATTTGAAACAGAAGCAGACGTATTTGAATCAATTACTGAAACTTCTGAAGAATAGTCATAAACTTTAAAGATCATTGAAGAAATTCAATGGTCTTTTTTCTTGTTTCTAAACCAAACTTTAGGAATAATATAATAAGGAGTTTTCTTGACCGAGGACATCAAATATTTGTAATATTTGTAAGGAGGACTTTTGTATGAAAAATGAAAAAAAGCCTGTTCTTGTCGTAATCGATGGACAAGGAGGAAAAATTGGAAAAGAATTATGTACCCAATTGATAAATCGATTTCCCGAAACTGAAGTTTGGGCAATTGGAACCAATTCTTTAGCGACTTCTTTCATGTTAAAGGCAAAACCACATCAAGCAGCTACTGGAGAAAATCCAGTCATTGTAGCTTGTAGAGAAGCAGACATTATCTGCGGTCCCATTGGAATCTGTATTGCCGATAGTATGTTAGGGGAAGTAACTCCAAAAATGGCCTTAGCTATTTCGCAAAGCCGAGCACGAAAAGTACTCATTCCTTTCAACAAATGCAGTGCCGTTATCGCGGGTGTTAAAGAAGCAACATTAGCTGAATTAATCGAAGATGCCTTAAACATTGTTGAAGAAAACTTGTAAAATCCCGATCTCATGAAGAGTTTGATGTAGCAATGATTGCTAACAGAAAAGTGAGGGAAAATTTTATGCACATGGCAGATGCCTTGTTATCTCCAACCGTAGGTGTGGGGATGTGCGCTATCAGCGCCGCAAGTATCGGATATTCCGTATACAAAATGAACAAAGAGGATGTAAGTGAAAAGAAACTACCATTGATGGCTGTTTCAGGAGCGTTTGTGTTCGCAGCACAAATGATCAACTTTACAATTCCAGCCACTGGTTCGAGTGGACACATTGGAGGAGGAATCCTATTAGCTGCTCTATTAGGACAATATCCATCTCTATTAACCCTAGCTGCAGTATTAATTATTCAATGCCTGTTCTTTGCGGATGGTGGGCTATTAGCACTAGGTGCAAACATCTTCAATATGGGAGTGATTCCATGTTTGATTATTTATCCGCTATTATTTAAACCATTGTTAAAGAAAGGATTCACAAAAAAGAATGTACTCATTGCGAGTGTTTTATCTTGTGTAGTTGGATTACAACTAGGAGCCTTTGGCGTTGTACTAGAAACTCTATTCTCGGGTATCACAAGCTTACCATTTCAAACATTCGTTATGTTGATGCAGCCTATCCACTTAGCCATCGGGTTTGTTGAAGGCTTAATTACATCCGTTGTATTAATGTATGTACATTCAGCTGCTCCACAAATTGTAGAAAGTGGAATGAATCATTCAAATATTCAAGTTTCGATTAAGAAGGTCGTAGCGGTATTAGCCGTATGCGCCATTCTAATCGGAGGTGGATTGTCCCTATACGCTTCAAGCTTTCCAGATGGACTGGAATGGTCTATTGAAAAAGTAACAGGATCTACCGAAGTAGAATCACAAGAAGCTTTACACGAAAGTATGGAAACAATCCAGGAAAGTACTTCTTTCATGCCTGATTATGATTTTAAAGAAGGAGAAGGAACCGGAACAAGCGTTGCTGGACTTGTCGGAGGGGCAATGACATGTGCTCTTGCTGGACTAGCCGGTGCGATTATTTATTTCGCAAAAAAGAAAAGTAAAGAAGGAGCGTAAGCTATGTTAGATATCCGCAGTAAGTTGAGTGATTTTTATTCGTTGGAACAATTGGCTGCGAAACAAACCTATCTACATAAGCTGCATCCCATTGCTAAAATAATTGTTACGCTTGTGTACATAGTTTGTGTTGTTTCTTTTCCAAGATATAATATACATTCATTAATGCCATATATTTTCTATCCATTATTTGTGATGGCATTTGCGGATATCCCATTCAGTATGATATTAAAAAGAGCCATGATTGCTCTGCCCTTTTGTCTATTTGCAGGAATCAGCAACATTCTTTTTGATACCGGTATCTATAGAATTGGAACCTTATCCATTGGAATCGGGTGGATATCCTGTATAGCGATACTCATACGATCCCTGTTATCCGTATGCGCTATATTAATCTTAGTTGCCATTACACCGTTCTCCTATTTAATGGACGGATTTCGACAACTTCATACACCCAATGTATTAGTCTTGTTGTTTGAAATGACATATCGTTATATAGCCGTATTAGTTGAAGAAGCCAGCACGATGTTAACGAGTTATAGGCTGCGCTATCCGGGCGCAAAATGGCCGGTTATTCAGGATTTTGGACCATTTATTGGACAGTTATTTATCCGCAGCTATCAAAGAGCACAAAGAGTATATGCAGCTATGCAGTGTCGTCTTTATGCACTCGGTAATAAAAAGCCAATTTCTTTAGTATGGAAAAAAGAAGACACCATCTTTGTAGTCGTACTTACACTTCTATGCGTAGTGTTCAGGATGGTTGATCTTACCGTTTTAATAGGAGGGATGTTATGTTAGAAATTCAAGAAGTCACAGTCACATATCCAGACGGAACCAAAGCTGTAGACAATTTTTCTCTACAAATCCCGGATGGAGAACATTTAGCTTTAATTGGAGCCAATGGAGCCGGAAAAAGCTCATTGATCTTATCTTTAGTTGGCGTTATTGAATCAAAAGGAAAGATTCAAGTGGACGATATCGTTCTAACGCCCAAAACAATCAGTCAAATACGAACAAAAATTGGAATTGTATTTCAAAATCCAGACGATCAGTTGTTTCTACCAACCATCTACGACGATATTGCCTTTGGACCAAGAAATTTAGGCATTGATGAAGAAACAATCAAACATCGAGTACTGGATCGATTGGAATTATTGGGAATCTCCCATTTAAAAAATAAAAGTGCTTTAAAAATGTCGGGAGGAGAAAAAAGAATGGCAGCTATGGCAACCATCTTAGCCATGAAACCATCAGTTATGGTACTGGATGAGCCAACTGCTTTCTTAGACCCAAAAGCACGAAGAAAACTAATTAATATATTAAAATCACTACCACATACCATGTTGATCGCTACACACGACCTAACTTTTGCCAAAGAAGTCTGTCCAAATTGTGTCATTATGAAAGAGGGAAAAGTCTTTGCGAAAGGAAAAAGTGAGAATCTGTTGTACGATGAAAAATTGATGGATGAAGGTGGCGTAGAAGCAATTGGAGTCTAATATGGAATTAAAAGAATTTTTTGAACAATATCCTAAAGTCGCCCTAGGTTTCTCTGGAGGCGTGGATTCTGCCTACTTATTGTATGTAGCCAAAAGATATGGAGCACAAGTACAGGCGTATTTCATTAAAACTCCTTTTCAACCACAATTTGAACTTATGGATGCCTATCGACTAGCTAATGAGCTGGAAGTCGATCTAAAAGTAATCCATTATGATATTCTTCAACATGAAGAAGTCGTTAAAAATCCAAATAATCGCTGTTATTATTGTAAGACACATTTATTTGGACTACTAAAAGAAAACGCCAAAAAAGATGGATACACAGTATTAATCGATGGAACCAATGCCAGTGATGATGTAAACGATCGTCCAGGCTTTAAAGCTCTACAGGAAATGCAAGTTCTATCTCCTTTAAGAATGTGTAATATCACAAAAAAAGAAGTACGACAATTGTCCAAAGAAGCGGGATTGTTTACATGGAACAAACCAAGTTATGCATGTTTGGCAACTCGTATTCAAGCCAATCAAAGAATTGAAAAAGATACATTAGAGAAAGTAGAACTGGCAGAAGGTGTATTATCCAATCTGGGATATAAGGATTTTAGAGTGCGCGTATACTATGGAGCCGCTCGTATTCAAATGCCCGAAGATGAATGGTACAACTTTGCCCAGGATCGTGAAAGAGTCTATTCTTTATTAAAACCAATCTTTGATATTGTCTTATTCGATTTGGAGGTAAGATAAATGAATCAGGATGAATTAGTAACCTTGTTACTAGATATGAAACAAGACAAGATTTCCGTAGAAGAAGCCATCCTACAAATCAAAAAGGAGCCTTTTCAAGATTTAGGATTTGCGAAAATCGACAATCACAGAGGCATTCGCCAAGGCATGGCCGAAGTAATCTATGGAGCTAGTAAAACTCCAGAACAAATTTATAAAATCACAAAATCCATGATGGAAGCCGGACAAAAAACAATTCTAATTACCCGTATGAAAGAAGAAGCTTACGAGTATATGAAAGACAAAGTAGAATTTACTTATGACAGTTTATCGAAAGTCGCTATAGTAGGAAAAATACCAGAACCAAATGGCGAAGGAAGCGTTGTTGTTTGTACAGGCGGAACCAGCGATATGCCAGTGGCCGAAGAAGCCGCGTTGACTCTGGAAGCCTTTGGAAATCAAGTCGTAAGATTATACGATGTCGGTGTAGCCGGTTTACACAGAACACTTGCACATCTTGATGAAATCATGAGTGCCAATGTAATTGTGGCCATTGCTGGAATGGAAGGGGCTTTAGCCAGTGTTATCGGAGGATTAGCCGATTGTCCAGTCATTGCGGTACCCACAAGCGTTGGATATGGAGCCAGTTTCCACGGGGTGTCCGCTTTATTATCAATGTTAAATTCTTGTGCAAGCGGGGTTAGCGTAGTCAATATTGACAATGGCTTTGGCGCAGCCTATCAAGCAAGTATGATCAATCACATGGGAAGGAAGTAGTATATGAGAGTATTATATATTGAATGTAATATGGGTGCTGCAGGCGATATGTTGACAGCCGCCCTATTAGAATTGGTAGACAATCCACAAGAGTATGTACACCGCTTTAATCATTTATTAGATGGGGTTGAAGTTGAATTATCCCGCACAGAAAAATGCGGAATTTATGGAAATCACATTTCGGTAAAAATTGATGGACAAGAAGAACACGAGCATCACCATCACCACCATCATGATCACGATCATGACCATGGTCATCACCATTCACACAACGATATGGGAGGTATTGCCCATGTTGTTTACGATCACATAGATATTTCCAATAAGATTCGTGAAGATGCCATGCAAGTGTATGAATTGATCGCTTATGCGGAAAGTCATGCACACAACATGCCAATGGAATATATCCACTTCCATGAAGTAGGAGAAAAAGATGCGATCGTGGATGTAGTCAGCGTATGTATCTTAATGGATGCTTTAAAAGTGGATAAAGTCGTTGTCTCTCCCATTCATGTAGGAAGTGGACATGTACATTGTGCTCATGGTATTTTACCAGTACCAGCCCCAGCTACTGCACATATTCTTCGTGATGTACCAACTTATCAAGGAAACATTCAAGGAGAATTATGTACCCCAACCGGTGCTGCCCTTTTAAAATACTTTGCCACTGAGTTTGGAAAACAACCGATTATGAAAGTAGAAAAAATCGGGTATGGAATGGGAAATAAAGACTTTGAACAAGCCAACTGTGTACGTGTATTCTTAGGAGAATGTGAAGACGAAACCGAAGATATCATCGAATTAAAATGTAACATCGATGATATGACAAGCGAAGAAGTTGGATATGCCTTCGACAGATTATTTGAAGCAGGAGCTTTAGATGTATACACGCAACCAATCGGTATGAAAAAGAATCGTCCAGGTATTCTTCTTAGTGTTATGTGCCAACCTGAAAAACGAGATGAAATGGTAAAGGCAATCTTTAAACATACGACAACCATTGGTATTCGTGAACAAAGCTTTACTCGCTATACCCTAACTCGAGAAAACCATACAATCGAAACGAAGTTTGGTTTAGTACAAGAAAAGAAAGTATATGGATATGGAGTGTCAAGAAGTAAGTTCGAATACGAGGATTTAGTGAAAATTGCGAAAGAAAACAATCTATCTATTCAAGAAGTAAGAAAACAATTGAAGTAATCTTACTTCTTTTTTTCTCCAAGATAATTAAATGAAAAGTATGCTGGTTTTCTGCTATACTAGAGAAAAAATGAGTATAAGATCTAAAGGATTGGTGAACGAATAATTTTATAAAGGAGGATTCATTCATGGGTGTATTATCGGCTTATGAACCAAAGGAAGTCTTCAAATTTTTTGAAGACATTTGTGCAATTCCACATGGTTCAGGAAACACTAAACAAATCAGTGATTATTTGGCTAATTTCGCAAAAGAAAGAAATTTAAAATTTCGCCAAGATGAATTAGGTGACGTTATAATCTGGAAAGATGGAACAATCGGATACGAAAATGCTCCAACTGTTATCCTTCAAGGGCACATCGATATGGTAGCTGTAAAAGTTCTAGGATGTGACAAAGATATGGAAACAGAAGGATTAGACCTAGAAGTAAATGGAGATTATTTATCTGCAACAGGAACTTCTCTAGGAGGAGATGATGGTATTGCGGTAGCTTACGCATTAGCCATTCTAGATTCCAATGACATAGCGCACCCTCCAATCGAAGCTGTATTTACAGTGGATGAAGAAATCGGATTGATTGGTGCTGATTTCCTAGATTGTTCCGATCTAAAAGGAAGATACATGTTAAACATTGACTCAGAAGAAGAAGGTATTTTTATAGTAAGTTGTGCAGGAGGAATGAACGCTTTAGCCAAATTACCTTATGAAACAGAAGAAAAAACAGGTACTGTTCTGTCTATGAATATTTCTGGATTTAAAGGGGGACACTCTGGAGCAGAAATCCACACAGGAAGACTAAACTCAAATATCGCTTTAGGAAGAATGTTATATTCTTTAAAAGGAAATTTCCAAATTGTTACTGTATCGGGTGGAGAAAAAAATAATGCCATTTCTAAAGTAAGTGATGTATCGCTATTGGTGGAAGATGCGGCTTCTGTACAAAGTGCATTAGCGAACAAATTCCAAGAAATCGCAAAAGAATACGAAACGGTAGAAACAGGAATCAAAATCCAATTCTGTGTAGAAGAAAATGTCACTGTACAAGCGATGACAACTTGCTCAACAAAGAAAGTCATTGCTGCCTTGTTAGACCATCCAAACGGAATTCAAAGAATGAATCCTGATATGGAAAGCATGGTACAAACGTCATTAAATATGGGTGTCGTTGCTATGGAAGAAGGAAACGTAGTCTTCTCGTCCGCTATTCGTTCCTCTTCAGAAACAGAAAAATTTGCCCTTTTAGAAAAGGTACAATGTTTCTTTGACATATTAGGTGGAAGTGTTGAAACAAGCGGTGTGTATCCAGGTTGGGAATACAATCCGAATTCAACCCTTACAGATATCATGACAGAAGCCTATAAAGAACAATTTGGAAAAAATCCACAAGTTATAGGAATTCATGCTGGATTGGAATGCGGACTCTTTGCTTCTAAATTACCAGGACTAGATGCTGTATCTATCGGACCAGAAATGCATGATGTTCACACAACCGATGAAGTATTAGGGATTTCTTCTACAGCTCGTACTTGGACATTAATCAAGAACACATTAGCGAAAATTAAATAGCTAAAACAAGCTCATCCTCGGGATGGGCTTTTAATTTATAGTTGATGAAAGAATAGATATTTCGTACAATTATATCCATAGAACTGGAGGTTGTGTATGAAACGCAGCAATATACTAGTGAAATTAGGAATCGCCCTGGTTTGTGCATTCGCCAATGTATTATATACAATGCCTGTACTTGCCAATGAATACGATGGACAAGTATTCGACATGGAAGATGCCGATGTTGAATTGATCAACGAACTATTCTACGATGGAACCTATCAGGAACAAAAAGTTCTTGTAACAGTAGGAGATGTAGAATTAGTCGAAGACGAAGATTATGAAGTTATCAACAATATCGTCAAAGATGTTCGGGTGTATCGCTTAAGGGTCCGTGGAATCAATGGAAATACGGGAGAACAAGTTGTGGAATTCGAAATGAAAGAAGCCGCAAAAGATATCTCAAAAGCCAATGTAAAACTAGTCAATCAACTCGTGGCCTACGATGCAGACAATACCCAAAAAGTAGAAGTGACATACAATGGGAAAACGCTGGAAGAAAATGTAGACTACATTTTATCAGACAATGTAGCAGTCAATGCAGGAAATTATGAACTAACCATTCAGGGAATTGGAAGCTATCAAGGAATAAAAAAGGTAAATTATACCGTAGATAGAAAATCCATTGAAGATAACGATGTAGTGATCCAATTAGTGAATCAATTGATCGCTAACGGCAATAAACAAATCCAAAAAGTCAAAGTAACCTATGGAGCTGTTCTGTTAGAAGAAGGCATTGATTATACGCTAACCGGAAATAGTGCCAGATTAGAAGGAAATTATACACTTGTGGTCCAAGGAAAAGGGGATTTTACTGGAAAACAAGAAGTTCCATATACCGTGGATAAGGAACGCATAAATATTTCCAAGACAAAAATCAAGCTAGCCAATGAATTGACAGAAAATGGACAAAACCAAACCCAAAAGGTAATCGTAACCTATAAAGCGAAAACGCTAAAAGAAGGAGTCGACTATCAACTATCCAGAAATGTGAATCGATATCCAGGAACATACAAATTAGTGGTTGAAGGAATTGGTGACTATGAAGGAAGTAAAGAAGTCGAATATTCTGTGAAAGAAAAGAACTCTAAACAACCGCAAAAAGAAAAAGAGCCAGAAAAAGAACAAGAAGAAAAACACACGGATTATATGGGAATGATCTTAATTGGCTTATTTGCCCTTGCCGCTATCGCCGGTGTTGCTCTATTCATCTATGAAAAAGTAGACCGATAAGAAGTAAGAAAAACTTACTTCTTTTCTTTTTAAGGAAACAGAAAGAAAATATCTAGTAAAAATCAAAGCTGAAGCGTTATTCTAAAGACGTAAAAAGAAAAGAGATTCAAAACCAGGAGGAAGACATATGAAAAAGGTAATGAAAAGTTTATTATGTGCAGGACTTGCCCTAACTATGTTTGGATGTGGAATGGCAGTTAGCCAAAATAATAAGGTAGAAGAAAAAGTAGAAGACGTTCAAAAAGAAGCTGACTTCAAATCTTTTGCTGGAAACTACCAAGATGAAGTAAGTCAAAGAGCTTCCATGACTATCAGTGAAGAAGGAAAAATTCAAGTCACATGGGCTAGTTCAGCGACAGAAACAACTGTATGGGAAATGAACGTACAAAAAGACGGAGATAAATTGGTATATTCTGATTGTAAAAAGAGCACTAATGATCAAGTAGAATACGAAAACGGAAAAGGATATTTTGAAATCAAAGACGGAAAATTAAACTGGTCTGGTGCGCAAGAAGAAAACTGCCAAACTTGTCAATTTGTAAAGATGTAAGAAAATGTGGGAAACCACATTTTTTTCTTATTTCAAAATCGCTTTCTTTTCTTTCATAGGGGTATTTGTTAGAATAGGGGAAGAAGAAACATACAAAAAGGAGATATTATTATGATTCATAAGAAGCTTAAACCATTCCCAGAAGGCTTTTTCTGGGGAGCTAGTACATCCGCTTATCAAGTTGAAGGAGCGAACTTAGAAGATGGAAAAGGACCATCTTGTCAAGATGTGAAAGAACTTCCTGCAGGAACAGCCGATCTTAAAACTTGTGCAGACCACTATCACCACTACAAAGAAGACGTTGCCCTAATGGCAGAAATGGGATTCAAATCTTATCGATTCTCCATCGCATGGACACGTTTACTTCCAGAAGGAACTGGAAAAGTAAACCCAAAAGGTATTGAATTCTACAACAACTTAATCAATGAAATCAAAAAATACGGAATGGAACCAATTGTAACTATGTTCCACTTCGATATGCCAGCCGCATTAGACCAAAGAGGATCATGGGGAAATCGTGATTCTGTAGACTGGTTCCTAAACTTCGCAAAAGTTATGTTCGAAAACTTTGGGGACCGTGTTAAATACTGGCTAACAATCAATGAACAAAACATGTTAACTCTAGTAGGACCAGTCATTGGTACTTTATACATTCCTGAAGGATGTAAAAATGTAATAAAAGAAGTTTACCAACAAAACCACCACATGTTACTAGCTCAAGCCAAAGCTATGGTACTATGTCATGAAATGTTACCAGACGCAAAAATTGGACCAGCACCAAATATTTCATTGGTATACCCTGCTTCTTGTAAACCTGAAGACATTACCGCAGCGCAAAACTTTAACGCAATGCGTAACTGGTTGTATTTAGATATGGCTGTATATGGTGTATACAACAACTTAGTATGGGCATATCTAGAAGAACACGATGCATGTCCAGACATCCAGGAAGGAGATATGGACATCATGAAACAAGCTCACCCAGACTTCATTGGATTCAACTACTACAACACAAAAACTGTACAATACAGCGATGGTACAGAAGCGAAAGAAGCATTAGGAGACCAACAAAGTATGTCTTCGTTCCCAGGATTCTCAAAAGGAGCGGCTAACCCTAACCTTCCACGTACTGAATTTAACTGGGAAATTGACCCAGTCGGATTCCGAAATACGATCCGTGAAATGTATTCACGCTACCGTTTACCAATGTTAGTAACAGAAAATGGATTAGGAGCTTACGATACATTGACAGAAGATGGAAAAATCCACGACACATATCGTATCAAATACTATCAAGATCACATCATTCAAATCCAAGAAGCTATCAGTGATGGATGTGAAATGTTAGGATATAATCCATGGTCAGCAATTGACCTAGTATCTACTCACGAAGGAATTCGTAAACGTTATGGATTCATCTATGTAGATACAACCGATGAAAAAGTGGGAAGCTTAAAACGTTACCGCAAAGATTCATTCTTCTGGTATAAGAAAGTCATTGCTTCGAATGGAGCCGATTTATCTAATCTATAAGATCGTATGGAGTGCACGCTGTGCACTCTTTTCTTATGTGAAACTATGTGAGATAAGGCGTAAAGTAGAAAAGTGAGGTATTTTTCTTTATAATATGTAGGAAAGAAGGTAACCTTATGAACTATAAACATCTACAAAATGGAAGCGATATAAGAGGAATTGCCCTAGAAGGAATCCCTGGGGAAAAAGTAAACCTAACCAAAGAAGCTGTGTACGATTTAGCACGTGGCTTTGTCAAATATTTACGCGATAAGACAAATAAAAAAGAAGTAACCATTTCCGTTGGACACGATTCAAGACTCTCTGCCGATATGTTGAAACAATCCATTATCGACGGATTGTTGTTTGATGGAGCAACTGTATTAGAATGTGGATTATCCAGTACACCAGCTATGTTTATGTCCACAGTATATGAAGAATTTAAATGCGATGGAGCCATCATGATCACTGCCAGCCACTTACCATTCAACCGAAATGGTATGAAATTCTTTGATAAAGACGGAGGATTAAACAAAGAAGACATCGCAACTATCATTAAACATGCCGAAAATCAAGAATTTGATCATATTTCTGGTGCATCTTGTACTAGAGCGAATCTAATGGATGTCTATGCTCAAAATCTTCAAAATATCATCAAAGAAAAAGTGAATGCGCAAGACTACGATCAACCATTAAAAGGATTACACGTCGTTATCGATGCAGGAAATGGGGCTGGAGGATTCTATGCGACAAAAGTATTGGAACCATTAGGCGCTAATGTGGAAGGCTCTCAATTCTTGGATCCAGATGGAAGCTTTCCAAATCATATCCCAAATCCCGAAGACAAAAAAGCCATGGCCTCTATTTGTGAAGCCGTGAAAAAGAACAATGCGGATTTAGGAATCATCTTTGATACCGATGTAGACCGTTCCAGTGCAGTAGACCACTTAGGAAATCCAATCTCAAGAAATGCGATTGTTGCCCTAGCTGCTATCTTAGCCAACAACATTCATCAAGGAACAACCATCGTTACCGACTCTGTCACAAGCGATGAGCTAGCCGATTTCTTAAAGAAACATGGTATTGGACACCACCGTTTCAAACGTGGATACAAAAATGTAATCAATGAAGGAATCCGCTTAAATAACGAGGGTGTGGATTGCCAGCTAGCCATTGAAACAAGTGGACATGCCGCCTTTAAAGAAAATTACTTCTTAGATGATGGCGCTTATTTGGCAACCCTTATTGTAGTAGAAGCTGCCAAAGGAAAAGTGGCAGACTTAATCAGCGATTTAGAATATCCACTAGAAGAAAAAGAATTACGATTCAAGATTTTAGACGAAGATTTCCAAAAAGTAGGAGATGTTCTATTAGAAGATTTAAAAGCGTATGTAGCGAAACAATCAAATATGAAACCAGCCGATACAAACTACGAAGGATATCGTGTATGCTTTGACCATGGATGGTTCCTAGTACGAAAATCACTACACGATCCAATCATTCCTTGTAACATTGAATCCAAAAAAGAAGGCGGATGCAAAGAAATTGCCAAAGAACTCTATGTCTTCCTAAAAGACAATACATCTTTAGATTTAAGCGTCATTACCAACTACTTAGAGCTATAATGATGCATGGTCTTGCCAGAATACAAGATTTAAGGTACGATTATTAGACAAGAAGGCATACAATGAAGGAGAAAACTCATTATGGATACAACATTAGTAATAATGGCCGCAGGTCTAGGTTCTCGTTTCGGAACGGGAATTAAACAACTTGCGAAAATGGGAGAAGGAAATGAAATTATCATGGACTATTCCATTTACGATGCGATTGAAGCCGGATTCAATAAAGTCGTTTTTATCATTCGAAAAGATTTGGAAAAAGACTTCAAAGAAGCCATTGGAAATCGTATTGAAAAACACGTAAAAGTAGAATATGTATATCAATCATTAGATGATATTCCAGAAGGTTTTTCTGTGCCAGAAGGAAGAACCAAACCTTGGGGAACAGGACAAGCTGTATTATGTACAAAAGGAATTGTAAACGAACCATTTGTCGTATGCAATGCCGATGATTATTATGGAAAAGAAGCTTTTAAAATTCTTCACGAATATTTAGTCACTCGAAAAGAAAATCCGGATTTCCATGTCATGGCAATGGCTGGATTTATTCTGAAAAATACGTTAAGTGAACACGGTACGGTAACTCGTGGAATTTGTGTTGCCAACAAAGCAGAACACTTAACCGAAGTACTAGAAACAAGAAACATCGAAGAAAAAGATGGAATCGTTACGGGAACATATCGTGGAGATCCTCGTACTATGAATCTAGACGATCTATGTTCGATGAATATGTGGGCTGCTTATCCAAAATTCTTAAATTCTTTAGAAGAAGGATTCAAAGAATTCTTAGAAACATGTCCAACATTAGACACCAAAGAATTCTTATTGCCATCTTTCATCAACCGTTTGGTACATGAAGGACGTGCTAAAGTTAAAGTTATTCCAACACACGATAAATGGATCGGGGTAACTTATAAAGAAGATATGCCTCTAGCCCAAGCTCAATTTAAAGAATTGATTGAAAAAGGCGTTTATCCTAGAAATCTATGGGGAGATTAAGAAGTGGTAAAACACTTCTTTTTTTTCAATTATCTAAAATTTTGATAAAATAAGTACAGAGTGAAAAAAGTATGAAAATAAGAATAGGAACAAGAGGCAGTAAATTAGCTTTGTATCAAGCTAATTTCGTGAAAAATCAAATAGAAAAAGAATATCCAGAAATGGAATGTGAGCTGGTGATCATCTCTACTAAAGGAGATAAGCTACAAAACGTTTCTTTTCAAAAATTAAAAAGTAAAACCATCTTTATTGATGAAATCGAAACCAAATTAAGAAATCATGAAATCGATTTAGCCGTACATTCTATGAAGGATCTGCCGGCTAAGATCCATGAAGATTTTATACTGACTAAGTGCATCAATCGATCTGCCGTTGAAGACGTATTGGTACTAAAAGAAGGAAAATCCATGAATGAACCTTTGCACATCGGAACGGGAAGTATTCGAAGAAAAGTACAATTGGAATATTTATATCCCAATATGGAAATCATGGATATTCGCGGAAATGTGGATACACGACTTAGAAAAGTAGAAGAAGGAATTGTTGATGGGATAGTCCTAGCGAAAGCTGGACTTGTTCGATTAGGTCTGCAAGATAAGATTACCTATACCTTCCCTGTACAAGAATTAATTCCCGCATGTATGCAAGGCGCTCTGGCCATTGAATTACGAAAAGAAGATCAGGAACTTCTAGAAAAAATAAACGCCTTTTCTCAAGAAGATATAGAAGAATGTCTCCAAATTGAAAGAGAATATATGATGCGCATGAACGGAAATTGTACGGTACCTCTGGGCGCTATTTGTACCAAAGAAAATGGACTTTATACGTTAAATGCATTTTATGAAAATCGAAATCATACGTATCATAAGACAGGAGAAAATGCACAGAATTTATTAGAAGAAGCCATAAGGAGTCACTATGAGTAAGGTTTATTTATTAGGAGCCGGTCCAGGAGATATTGCGCTTACCACGCTAAAAACAATCGAAGTATTAAAGAAAGCAGATTGTGTCTTATATGATCGTTTAGTAAATCCTAAGTTATTAGATTATTGTTCAAAAAACACAGAGATTCTTTTTGTAGGGAAACAGAAAGGACATCACTATAAGAAACAAGCAGAAATCAATGCATTATTACTAGAAAAAATTAAAACACATAAAATTATCGCCCGATTAAAAGGGGGAGATCCATATGTGTTCGGAAGAGGCAGTGAGGAAGCCAGCTTTTTATACGAACACGGAATCGATTTTGAAGTAGTACCCGGAATTTCCAGTTCGGTAGCCGTATGTACCTATGCAGGAATTCCGATTACACATCGCGATTTATCCAGAGCTTTCCACGTATACAGTGCCCACACAAGCGAGAATAAACTCGCAAACATTGATTTTGATGCGATTGCCAAAAGTGAAGAAACCCACATTTTTTTAATGGGATTGACAAAATTAAATCAGATTGTAGAAAAACTAGTAAGTGCCGGTAAACGAAAAGATTGTCCCATTGCGATTTTATCCAAAGGAACGACACCTGACCAGAAGGTATTGGTATCAACCCTTGAAAATGTCTTAGAAGATTTTGAAAAAAATCCACTAGAAAGCCCGGCAATTATCGTTGTAGGAGAAGTGATCGCACTAAGAGATTCTTTAAATTTTTATGAAAGAAAACCGTTGTTTGGAAAGAAGTATTTCTTTCCAAAAGTAAACGATGTTCCCGCAAATTTAACGAATCTACTAGAAGAACAAGGCGCACATGTGAAAGAAATCGTTGTATCAAAATGCGTAAAGAAAGAAGTTGAATACACTAGTAGCGATTATTTGGTATTCAGTTCAAAAAACAGTGTTAATTTCTTTTTTGAAAATCTTTTAAATCAACAAAAAGACATTCGAAGTCTATGGAAAACCAAAATCTGTGCGCTAGGAAAAATGACGCAAAAAGAACTGTTGAAATATGGAATCAAAGCGGACATTGTTCCCAAAGAGTATACAAGTCAATCCTTAGAGGAAGAACTATTAAAAGTTGTCAACAAAGAAGATGTAGTTTGTATCCCAAAAGATGAAGATGTAAAAGATAAATGGTTAGGCCTTGAACAAGCCTGTCAGGTACAATATTTATTGCTATATAAAAAAGTAGAACAAGAGTATGAATGTTGTGAGTATCCGAATATTCTATGCACATGTTCTAGCAGTGTACAAAATATTTTATCGAAACACGACTATCCTAAAGACACTGTATTTTACAGTATTGGGCCAAGAACCAGTGAAACAATTCGTAAGTTTGGGTATACAAACATTGTAGAAAGTAAAGAACACTCCTACCAGGGAATGTATGAAACGATATTAGAAAGAGAAGGAAAATAGATATGTATAGAGGAAGACGATTACGCAGCAGTGCGACAATTCGATCCATGGTACGCGAAACAAGAGTATCAGTTCAGGATTTGATCTATCCAATATTTGTGGTAGAAGGAGAAAACATTAAAGAAGAGATTTCTTCTATGCCAGAAAACTATCACTATTCTTTAGATCGTTTGCCAGAAGTTTGCCAAGAGATGGTAGATTTGGGAATCCCATCTATTATTCTTTTTGGAATACCAGATCACAAAGATTGCCATGGTAGCGAAGCCTACAATGAAAATGGCATTGTGCAACAAGCCATTCGCAAGATAAAAAAAGAATTTCCAGAGTTATACGTTATCGGAGATGTTTGTATGTGCGAATATACCGATCATGGACACTGTGGAATCTTAGAAGAAGATGGAACCGTAAACAACGACGAAACTTTAAAGTATCTATCCAAAATTGCTCTAAGCTATGCCAGAGCGGGAGTGGACATGGTAGCCCCTAGCGATATGATGGATGGTCATATTGAAGCCATTCGTAACACTTTGGATGAAAATGGGTATACGATGTTACCGATTATGGGATATAGCGCAAAGTTTGCGAGTAATTATTATGGACCATTTAGAGAAGCTGCCCACTCGGCTCCAAGTTTTGGAGACCGCAAGTCGTATCAAATGGATCCAGCTAATGGAAAAGAGGCGATGCGAGAAATTGAAGCCGATATTCAAGAAGGGGCCGATGTGATTATGGTAAAACCAGCACTCGCCTACCTAGACCTGGTCAAAGAAGCCAGTCAAAAATACTCACAATCACTATGTGTATATAACGTATCTGGAGAATATACAATGTTGTATATGGCTGTTAAAAACGGATGGATGAAAGAAGACGTTATTGAAGAAACCATTCTATCTTTAAAAAGAGCTGGTGCGGATCTGATTATTACCTATTTTGCCCCATACTTGGCAAGAAAGTGGAAAAGCTAACATGATTGTGAAATATGCATTAAAGAATAAGAAGGTTACCATTATTGGTGCTGGAAAACAAGGAACAAAAAAAGCGGAAAAGTTTGAAGAAGAAGGCGCTATTGTAACGATTTATGATCACTATCAAAAAGCTAAAATATTGGATGCCGATATTGTTTTTGCCGCAACCAGCGATCGACAAGTGAATCATCAAATCGTACTGGATGCCATAAACCTTCAAAAAGAGTGTGCCAGTGTACATTACGATGAAGCATCCACCATTCACTTTACGCTAGAATACGAAATGGATGAAATGGATTTCTCTATATATGGACCAGGAAACAGTATTTATGAGTTACGAAAGTTTCAAAAAGAAGTGGAAAAGCTTTACGAATCTTCTTTTAAGGAAAAGTTTTCCATCATAAAAACAATTCGTGAAAAGATGATCGAAGATAATATTGAAACAAGAAAAGAAATCTTAGAAAAATTATCCAACTATTCAAAAGAGAGCGTAGAAAAAATTCTACAA
Organism: Bacillota bacterium; assembly: GCA_018065105.1. Lineage (GTDB taxonomy): Bacteria > Bacillota_I > Bacilli_A > Erysipelotrichales > Erysipelotrichaceae > Floccifex. The sequence goes on along the minus strand of JAGHTX010000099.1, from coordinate 827 downwards.
GCCTATATAGATAAAGAAGCGGTAGTATATTGTTTCCATGGAAACCGCAAAGGAAGTCCTCTAGAGAATTTTCATGAATTGTATGTATATGAACAAAACAATCCAAACATTCCAACCATAGAAGATATAAAAAGGATCTTTCAGGCTTTGAAAGTTAAAACCACTTATTATATTGTGACCCTTCAAAAAGGCATAGCCTATAAGCGAATCGTCCATCTTTTAGAAGGAGAAACCTACCAGGATTGTTTACTAAATGAGGGATTGATCCATTCTATGTTCGATTCCAGGGAAAATATTCTATTTATCATACATGGACAGGTAGACTATCCATCCCTAAATGAGGGGAATTGGAAAATCATGGAGCTGGAAGGAGAAATTCCAGCAATCAAAGAACCATGTAGAATTATTCCATTATTCCTGATTCGTGGAAAACACTTAAAAAAGGATATACTTGAAAAATTGTATCCAGCCATTCACCAAAAGTATCCACAAACAACAATCGATTCACGTTGTTTATTGGAATACGAACAAATTCAAAACTACATTAAAAAAAGCGTCGAGTAATCGACGTTTTCTTATAGAAGCTCTAACATTTGTACCGGATTGTCGGCGGCTTTTACTTTTGTCATAGCTTGTACAATGATTCCCTTTTCATCAATTAAGTAGGTTGTACGAACCACTCCCATGGTGACTTTTCCATACATTTTCTTTTCTTGCCAGACATCATACATTTGGATGACTTCCAATTCCGGATCCGAAAGAAGCGTAAATCCTAAATCATATTTTTGTTGGAACTTTTTATGAGAAGCGACACTATCCTTACTAAC
>JAGHTX010000025.1 GCA_018065105.1 Bacillota bacterium | reverse complement strand
TAAATAACTTAACCATATTATAACATTGTTACAGTATTTATACATTATCAACCTTTGGCTTCTGGAAAGAAAAAAACTCCTATTGTCTATAAAAGGAGTTTCTTATTTATTGGCTTCGGAGATAAAGACATAGAAAATATCGCCTTCTAAATGGCCATAATCTACAACCCGAATCTTAGTGCCATCTTTTCTTCGAATGGAATATTCCACATAATCCATATCTAAAGAACTGTCTTGAATTTGTTGGTCTATGTAGGCTTCTACCATTTTTATATCTTCAGAACAAACCATGCCTTTAAAAGAATATCCAACATATTCTAAGAATTCTTTTTCACTTTCGCATCCATACATTTTCCAAAGATACGGATTGGATGAGAGGATTCGTTCTTCGGCATTGTTGCGATAAGTGAAGAATCCACCTGGCATTTTTGAAATCATACGATCCATCGCACGTCTTACAAAGGTATCCGCTGCCGTTAGGCCATATTCAATTCCATCTTCTATTTCAATGGCTTCACTTTCGATAATGGCTTTTTCAAATTCTTCTTTAGCGAGTGGCGGACTAAAATAGTATCCTTGTACAATTTCACATCCAATGTCTTTTAGGTAGTCTAATTGTTTTTCGTTTTCGACCCCTTCAGCCACGATTCGTAATCCGAGTTCTTTTCCTAGGGCAACGGTATACATAAGTACCAGATTTCCTTGTTCTTCCCCAATGCAGTCGATTAAGGATTTATCCAGCTTGATGGTATTAAAGTGCATCATGGCCAGTCCTGCCATAGAAGATTTTCCAGCCCCAAAGTCATCCATTTCCAAAGTAAATCCAGCTTGTATAAAGGCATCGGCTAATGGCTTAATCTCGACATTTCCAACGGCTGCACTTTCGGTAATTTCAATAGGTACAATTTTTGGAGAAATATCGTATTCTTCTATAATTTGTTTGTATCTTTGTGCTACATTCGATTGATAAATACTGCTTCTTGAAAGGTTAACAGAAATAGGAATCAATGGTTTTCCGGATTCTTTCCATTGCTTCTGATATGCACAAGTCGTACGGAAGACATACTCATCTAGATGTCGTATCAATCCATTGACTTCAAAATCCGGTAAGAATTCGGATGGTAACATCAATTGTTCGTCGTTTTGTTGCCAACGAACCAACGCTTCGGCACCAACAATTTTTCGTGTATGAAGATCAAATTTAGGCTGGTACCATACCACAAATTCCTGATTTTCTAAAGCTTTTCTAAATTTTGTTTCGTACATTTGCGCTTTGTATAAACGCTGGCTGACAGGTTCATCAAAACATGCATAGAATCGTCCGTAATTATGTTTAATGCTCTTTAGCGCAAAAATGGCTCTATCACACATACGAGCGACGGAAATATTTCGGTCTACGTTTTCATAGATTCCAAATTTTAGGACAACATTTTCCTGCAAATAGTACTTTAAATCCTGATTGATTTTTTCCATCTCCGCTGAAATAGAATAGTGATCGGATTTTTTTATAATCGCCACAAACTGGTCAGCTCCATAGCGAGCATAGATTCCATTGTGCATTTTCTTTCGAATCAACTTTGCGATTGACTTTAATAATTCATCTCCTTTATTTTCTCCGTATACCGCATTATAGATCTTAAAATTCTGGATATCGGAAATAATAATGGTAAAGGATTGATTTGGACTGGCATCAATTAACATCTTCGCGTGATAATAGAAGGCCTGTTTCGTATATACATTTGTTAGATCGTCCATTTCGATTTCATTTAAGGATCCTGAAATCTGATTCATACGAATAATATTTTTTACCCGATTCTTCACAACGGTCATATTGTAAGGCGACCTAAAAACATCAACAGCGCCTAGTTCAAAGCTGGCTTGTTCTGTTTTCTCATCTTGTAGATCATTTAGCACAACCACAGGAATGGAATATAGAAGTGCGTTCTTTTGCATGATTTTTAAGAATTCTAGAATGCTTAAATCTTCGGTATTTTGTTGATATAAAATGATGGAAATATCGTTATAGTGTTCTTTTAATAAATCCAATGCTTCCTGTCCTTCTTGAATTGTCAAAACATTGAACTCGTTTTCTAATTGTTTAACCAACACATCGCATCGCTTATCAAATTCGTGCACCAGCAATACTGTACGTACTTGTCGAATCTCGCCAAGTTGCAGCACTTGTTGTACACTTTTTCTAGCGATGATATTCGTTTCTGGACAGAAGGAAATAATAATCTTATCGTAGTTGTCTTCATTCACGTTTCGCATGCATTTCATATAATGGAACTGCATTTCTCCATGCATCAGGGTACGGAAATGATATGTGAAGGAATTCTTGGCAGATAATTCTTCTTCAATAAAATGCATTTGTACACTTTGCCGCATAAGAGCTCTATCATCTGGATACACATTTTTTTCAATGAAGTGTTCCATTGCGGTATCAAAACCTTGTTCTAGTGGAACACCACTGCGAATTCTGTGATCGGATGCCGAAACACGATAGGCCGTGGCTTCTTTTTTCTTACGATCAATCACATACAATCCACTTACATCACTGGCAAATGCACCGATGATGTCGGTATATTCACTTTCCTGTGCATCAATTTCCTCATTTTTTCGACGTTGTTTATTGGCTTGCAGGTAGAATCTTGCCTTGGATTCATACATTTTTTCATCGGCAATTTGAATGAGTTTTTCAATACCTACATCGTTATTATCTTGGGATGAAGCATATCCTACAGACAGGGAAAGCGTTTCAATCAGATTTCCTTTCCATTGATCGGCCTGGTGAATTAATTTCATTTTTAATTCGTAGGCTTTCGATGGATCCACGTTCAAAAACGCAATAAATTCATCGCCTCCGGTACGATAACACTTCCCATATTCACCTAATATTTTTTTGATGCAGAAAGCAGCACCTTTTATTAATTCATCGCCCGCTAAATGTCCAAATCGATCATTTGTGCTCTTTAGCTCATTGATATCGATAGAGAAAACAACCAAAGAATCGGAGATTGAATTGTATTTTGTATATTGTTCCAAATCTTCCGTATAGGCGTATCGACTATATAAGCTGGATAAGGGATCTGTTTCAAGTTGCTCCTTTTGATAAGATAGACTTTCGTCACGAAGAAGTTGAGAAAACTCTGAATAATGTACAAACAGGAATGCGGTCGCAATGGACAACATTAAATAACTGACTCGATACCCTAAGACTTCCTGAAAGAAAATGGCAAGAACAACAATAATAAAGATAGAAACCAGAGATCCTCTATTTGTCTTCTTATATTGTTTTCCGTACATAAAAAATTCTATGAATACAGATGCCATAATTAAAAGATAAGAGATCGCATAGACAATATAATATTTACCATGGTGATATACATTTTGCCCATCGACATAGAATGTCCATCCCGTAAAGATGGATACAAGTTGTAAGGCTGTATTCATATATAAAATGGCTCTTACAATATTATGTACCCTTTCTTTTTGTGTTACTTGGGCAACAATCATATATCCTGCCACGGGTGTGAAAATATAATCCATGCACTTAACAAGCTTATGAATGCCAATCCAATAGATTGGTGAGCCGTTTAACATCAAGCCTGCCCATTCAGAAAACATCGCGATAAAAATAAAGAAGCATGAAAAATAAAACTTCTTTTTTGTGTCTTTTTCTAAGCGACTATTTTCATATACCAACAGGGTCATAACCAATAGGGTCATAGTGGCAATTGTGTCAACGATTGTTAAATTCAACAAAATTTTTCCTCTTTTCAACGATTATTTTACAATATGAACGAATCAATGACAACGAACAAGAAAAAAAGATATGACGGATTTGTCACATCTTTACTATATTATTATTCTTTTTATTGTGGCATTTTTTGAATGTAGTTAGAAAGATAAGCCTTGAATTCAAGAAGATTTCCTCCTTCAATGCTTTTCTTATC
>JAGHTX010000010.1 GCA_018065105.1 Bacillota bacterium | reverse complement strand
TGCCGGTCCGCTTCCTCACTGTCTTCTTCTGGAGCTTCTTCTTTTTTCACTTCTTCTTTTGTTTCTGTGTTTTCTTTTACTACAGGTTCCTGTTTCTTTACAGTAATTCCATATCCTGTAATTCTAGAATCGGTTAATGATACATTCTTTTGAACGATTTTTTTATTTTCTTCACGAATGATAACCATTTGCGAATCACTGACTTCTTTAACGATTCCCGATTTTAAATCGTCTTCTGTAAAGAATAGGACATCCCCTGCTTCTGGTTTATACGATGCATTTTCGTATTGTCCAAGATCTACAAAATGTTTTTGAAGCTTTCCTGTATCTTTTTCACTACGAACATTCACAAGTGCCTGATCTAAAACGTAGCTAGTAAATAAAGTATCCCATTTCGCTTCATACTTTGTATCTTCGTTATACCATGCTCCATATTTTGTATAGCCAAGCTTTTGACCATCGACGATATCATAGTTCTTTGTACTTGCTTCATAACCGATTTCATTCACGGCTACATTCACAATGTTTTTACGAATATCCTTTGTAATATCAACTTTTGTATTAAAGTCTTGCACGACATCGGCTGTTCTATCCGAGAAACAAATATCTGAGTGTTTGTGTTCTTCTAATCCACAAACTAGTTTCTCTTGGTAACATGTCGCATCGTGAACATGCTCTTCTTCCTCGTTTTCACAAACTAATGTTTCTTCATAACATTCACTGTTATGTTCATGTTCTTCCAAGCCACAAAATGGTTCACTGGCAAGTGTGATGGCAGGAAGAATCAAAGCATAAGAAGTACAGAATACAACCACAAAAGAAAGAATTCGTACTAGCGTTTTCCATTTACTATTGTTTTCCCAAAAAGCTTTTCTATTTTTCATGTATTCTCTCCTTTCCTATTTCAATTCTCCAAAGTCTTCCATCGGCCATACCGCAAAGACTAGTTTTCCTACAATTTGTTCTTCAGCTATACATCCAATAGTGGATGAACGAGAATCCACCGAGACCTCACGGTGATCTCCCATTACGAAGTAGTGTGAATCGGGCACTTGATAAGGGAAGATGATATCGCATTCTCCCATGCTCTTTTCACTGATATAAGGTTCTTCAATTTCATTTCCATTGACCTTGACTGTTCCATCCATCTCAATTTCCACAAAGTCACCAGGACCGGCAATCACTCTTTTTACTAGAATCTTGTTGTTGTAGTAAAAAGAAATAATATCTCCTGTTTGTAAATTTGATGTTTTGACAGAAACAACAATGTCTCCATCATGAAGGGTTGGGGTCATACTCTGACCATAAATACGAAATACTGGAAGTAATAAAGTTGCGACAAGAACCGCAATGGCAGCAACTGTAACCAGGGAATAGATCGTATTCTTAAGAATACGGTTATAACGAATTCTATAGTTTTCTCGATCCAGTTCCTTACGAAGCATCTCTGTAGTGGGTAGATTATACTTCGCCATTGTTTATGCTCTTCACATTTTGTAGATAAAGATCGGCTGCCTTTTGGGCTTCCTCAAAAATGTGAGTAAGCTCTAAGCTAGCTTGGGCAATGCTTCCTGCATTCGCGATTACTATCTGCTTCTTTTCCAGTTCCTTCTTTGTTTCTTCCAATTCTTCTTTTAAAGAGTCGATTAGTTCACTCTGTTTTACCAGAATTTCCAATAAATCTTTACGACTCTTCTTTCTTAATTCCTGCTCTGTCATAATGCCTCATTTCTCTAAATTCTCGTCAAATTCAACAATATATTTGCGATTTATATCACATTTAAAAAGAATACTCTTTTGAATCAATCTAGTATGTTAGTTTTTTGTACGAAAATTCGTACAACTTATCTGGGTCGTCTATTAAGTTTGCAGAATTATAAATGACATTTTTTTTGAAATCAACAACAATTTTTCAACTTTCACGATATTGTCCCCTATTTGTAAATAAATTTGTATATTTTTTCATTTTTCTGTAACAATTGTCAAAAACGTTAATTTTTTGCACAAATTCAACACTTTTATACAGGGGGGCATATTTTTGCACAAAAAAAGACCCACACCACGAGCAATTTCGTAGTATGGGTCTAACCTATTTATTCATTTTTAAAAGGAGGTGTTTCTCCATTAAACATAGCTTGAATATCCAATTGCGCCTTATGAATCGTTTCCTCATTTGGATACATGACGGATGCATTATCTCCTAATTCATACGCAAAGTCTGTACCATTGGAACCATCCAAAGAAATCTGATAAATCTTCCAAGACTTCATTTCCGAGATTTGTTTGTTTACTAAACGTGTCATATCTTTAACCGAAAGATTGGTTCTAAAAGTTCCAGCAACCGCATCCATGATACCACCAAAGTTCATCAACAACTGTTTAGACAACATTTTATTAACGATACCTTTGACAACAGCCATTTGGTTTCTACCACGTTGACGGTCTCCCGATGCATACGATTTACGTTCACGAGCATAGCGAAGTGCCTGTTTTCCATTGACCTTGATATTTCCAACTTCATACAAGAATCCATCCAATTCAACCTCTTGTGAGTTTCCAATAGTAATACCACCTAAGGCATCAACCAGTTGGGTCACTGTATCAAAAGTAACGGTCGCATTGTAGTTAATATCAATATCCAAGAATTTTTCAATGGTAGCTTCCGTTGTACCAATTCCATGAAGACCTGTGTGGGTTAATTTATCCATCTTACCATTGGCACAGCCAAGTGAGGCATCACAAGCAGTTTCTACATAGTAGTCACGAGGAATGCTGATCATCAATAGCGTATTGATATTTGGATTAACCACAAGAACCATGTTGACATCACTTCTGGTTACTTCTTCCAATCCAATTCTTGAATCCGAACCACTAATTAATACAGTAAATGGGGTATTGGTTACATCAACCTCTGTCTTTGTCACATCTTTATTTGTGACTTTATAATCATACGCATAAAGTTCATATAAGTGATCCACAATATCTTCATATCCAGAATAGTCTTCGATTGTGGTTAAGTAAGGCTCATCAATAATGATGAAATCAATTACCTTTCCTTTTAGATTGTTCATCATTTCAATAGAAGAATCATATTCTCTAAGCGTAAAATTAATTCCTTTTTCTTGTTTGATCTTTTCTACACACGTATCTACCTGTTCTCTAGAATGATTACGAAGGATCCCTACTGTTTGTCCATTCATATCTTCTACCGTTTTTTCCGAAAAGTCATTTAAAGAAAAAGCCTTAACGAAACGAATGGTCTTATCATCCGATGTGGTATGAATCGGTTCTGCCACTTCATGAAGAGTAAGAATGGTCTTGCTTAAGAAATACGATCCGAAACTAGAAACAATGAATACATTGGCACAAACTAAATATGCCATAATTTTCACCAAAGTATTTTGTGAGAAATTCGCAAGTCCAATTCCCAATAAGGCAAATCCATAGATAAAGCTAACAATCCCAAACATATAGTTCGCCGGTAAAATATTGATTCGAATGATCTGAACTGTTAGGAAAATAACACTAAGGGCTACAATCACCGAAATCCAAAAGGAAGCTCTTTTAATAAATGGTTTTTTCATTATTCATTACTCCTATCCGAAGAATGGAATTCTTCTTTTACTATTTTCTATATTTACTACTTTTCTAATAAGCGCGCTAAATATTTTAACACAAATTATCCATCTTATGTTTCTAGATTCCCATTTATCACTAAAAAATAGGTCTACAATGATAATACTAAAAGATTTTTCTGAGTTCAATTTCAACACTACCTTTTTTCACCAAAAAGAATAGGAAAAATAAGATGAAGGAATGAATATACCAATAAACACAATAGAATTACAAGAAAGGAAATGAATACACCTGAAAGAATACCGATAATCGAATCTGGATTTTGCAGCCATCCCTTAAAAGGAGGCAATATCTGAAATAATAAAACCGGAAACTTATGCATCAAAAGAATCGGTAAAGTATGCTTCCCAATCCATTCTAAAACCTTTTGTTTATGCAAAGCTATCGAAAAGAATACTAAACCAGTACAACCAAGAATGGCTCCCAGGTAAAATAAAGGAATATTACCAAATACATCCGAATTGTAGTTTACCTTATCATTTAGAAAACCTACAACACTAGTCATAAGCAGGAATAATCCAGATACGGACAAGAAAAGTCATTTCTAAGAAATGACATTAACGATTCAATCCAGTCTGGTTGGAACATTAACCGAACTCCTATTCTCGCAGGGTTCGTATTTTACAGGAGTTCCATATTCCTTCCTTAAAAACACTGGTATTGCCAGCATTTGGTAAGGGGAGTGCGAATACTTCTGCTTCTGTAAATCTGGTTTGTTTAAGCTTTGCCTGTGATTCCATCCTGTT
>JAGHTX010000007.1 GCA_018065105.1 Bacillota bacterium | reverse complement strand
TGATCAAAAGTAGCGAGTTCTTCTAAATGCGACAACAATTCGCTGCTTGAAAAACGATAGGCTTTTTTCATACTCAATTGTACTCGATAAGGATGTGCTTTTAATAAGCCAGCAATTTGTTCTTTGGAATAATCTTCATCCATCAAGACGCGAACCTGATATAGAAAACGGATTTGTCCAGCTAATAAAGCAGTGATAGCTACGGGTTCCATGTTTTGTTCTCGGAAGTTTCGATAATAAGCTAAAAGACGCAAGGCATTTCGTTCAAAATACGCATCGGTCATTTTGAAAATATCTTGTTCTGGTTGAGCAACTAATAAAGCTTTCACATCGGCCAGTGACAATTCACTACCATAAATACTTAGTTTTTCTATCTCGTGTTCAATATGTAATGGATCCATTCCAATATGTGCATTGATATAATCCACTACTACGTTGTTTAATTTCAGCTTATACTTCTTGATCAGTTCCCTTACCATTTCATTTCGGCTTTTTTCATCCAAAGCCAGACAAGGATAAACCGTTGATTTACTAACAAGTTCTTTTACCGCTTTTTTTCTTTGATCCAGCTTATCGCTATAACACATATACACAATGATATAATCGCTATCTTTTCTTTTTACGATTTCTTCGATACTATACTTTGTCGTATTTTTTGCAGATAAGAAAGATGCATTATCTACAATGATCATCTTTTCTTCATCAAAAATAGAAAAAGAATCGATTTCGTTTAAAAAGTCATCTTCTTCATTGTTGGCATCAAAAGTAAGCGTATTTTCTATATCGTGTTTTTTCTTAATGGCTTGTAGCTTTTGACTGATTCGATTTTTGTCGGTTCCGTGTAAAATATAATTCATGCACTTATTCTATCACAAATAAAAAAAAGGTACACATAAGTGTACCTAAGCTTTGAACAAATTATTTCTTAACAAATCCACCAGCGATATAAGCGTTAGTAGTATAATCTAAGCTTGTATATGGGCAGTGTCCAAATGAAGCTAATCCAGCAGCATTTTGTGGATTATCTAAGTCTTTATAACGGAAACGAACAACTTCACAGTTATCTACAATAGAACATGTAATTTCAATCCAGCTCTTATATTGACCATAAGCAGCATCGTATTGAGTTTGGTATTGAACGTTTAATTGTTCTTTTTGTTCTTCTGTGTAGTATTCTGGAAGTGGATAAATTGCAGATTCGATGATTTCATAGATTTGATCCGCTTTTGATCCAACTTCGATAACTTGGATACCACCGCTGATATACTTAGCAAATGAAGTATTCTTTAATGTTTTCTTATTAGAGAAAGTGTTAGGTTTTCCAGTATATCCAGCTGCATCTTAGATTGATTGATATACAGTAGAATTATAATCATCTTCATCATCTTTTTCATCTGACGAATCATCATCTTTCATTTCATCGTCTTTATCTTCGTCTTCATCTTTTTCGATGTCTAATGTAACATCTTCATCATCTTCGTCATCTGTATCTTGATTTTTCTTTACGATAGTTTTCTTAGTCGTTTTTTCTACTGTTTTCTCAACTGTTTTTTCTGAATCATCGCTAGATGTATCATCTTTTTTAGCCCCTTTACATCCTGTAATAGACAATCCCATTGTCAAAGCTAATGCAATAGTTAATAATTCTTTTTTCATGCTTCTATCTCCTATTAAAATATAGTTCGTTATAATATTACACCATTTTAGTAGAATCGACAACCAAACTTTAATTTTTATTACCTTTAATCTTATAGATAAATCCTATCGTAATAGCCATTAATAAGAAGGCAATTGGTAAAGAAATAATTACGGATTGTGAATATCCAGCAATGATATAACTTACAAAAGATACTCCAGCAGCAACCATCGCATATGGAAGTTGAGTCGATACGTGGTTAACGTGATTACTTTGTGCACCTGCCGAGGCCATGATGGTCGTATCCGAAATCGGTGAACAGTGGTCTCCACAAACCGCTCCTGCCATACATGCAGAAATGGAAATAAGCATTAATTCTGGATTAGATCCTTGGAATACAGCAACTACGATTGGTATTAACATACCAAATGTTCCCCAAGATGTTCCTGTGGCGAAAGCTAATAAAGCACCCACTAGGAAAATCAAGGCTGGTAATAGTTTTTGTAGATCACCTGCTACCATCGAAATACTTGTTGCGACAAATTCCTTAGCACCTAAACTATCTGTCATACCTTTTAATGTCCAAGCCATAGATAAGATTAAAATCGCAGGTACCATAGCTCTAAATCCATCGGATAAACAATCCATACATTCTACGAAAGTTAATCGTTTGTAGTATACATAGAAAGCGATAATAATAATTAAAGCAATCATTCCTCCTACAGCTAATCCTACAGAGGCATCACTTTGTGAGAATGCGGTAACAAAATCTACACCTGTGAAGAATCCACCAGTCCAGATCATGGAAATGACACAACTTAAAATTAAGACAAAAATTGGAAATACTAAATCAATAACTCGTCCATCTTCATTTACGTTTTCCACTTTAGCTTCAGTTAAGTTTCTTTCTCCTTCAGAGAATAGATCCCCATTCAAGGCATTTTCTTCGTGTCTTGCCATAGGTCCGAATTCGATTTTTAAAATAACCATACTGACCATCATAAAGATTGTTAATAAGGCATAGAAGTTATATGGAATAGCACGAATGAATAGACTTAATCCGTCTTCTCCTTCAACAAATCCAGATACAGCGGCTGCCCAAGAAGAAATTGGTGCGATAATGCAGACAGGCGCTGCTGTTGCATCAATTAAATATGCCAATTTGGCACGTGATATTTTGTGGGAATCCGTAACTGGTTTCATAACGGATCCTACTGTTAAACAGTTGAAATAATCATCGATGAAAATTAAACATCCTAATAAAACTGTCATCAATTGGGCTCCAACACGAGTTTTAATGTTCTTTAATGTCCATTTACCAAAAGCCAAAGATCCTCCAGCTCGGTTCATTAATGCAACGATAGTTCCTAACAATACTAAGAAAATTAGAATACCCATATTGTAGGAATCGGCTAGGGCTGCGATAAATCCTTCATTAAATAAATGATTTATAGTACCTTCTAGACCAAAGTTAGCGTATAATAATGCACCCACTACAATTCCAATAAACAAGGAACTATACACTTCTTTAGTGATTAAGGCCAATGCGATCGCAATAATTGGTGGGACTAAAGACCAAATCGTCGCATAGAAATGACTTGTAGATTCTGCCGCAAATACAGGTGCCTGCATAAGAATGCATACAAACACAATAGATAGTGCAACAGAAAGTCCTCTTAAGATTTTCTTGCTCATACTTTTTCTCTCCTCTTTTTTTGTAAGCGTTTACTACTCTTATGATACAAATAAATAAAATTTCTGTAAAATAAAAAAGACAATATTAAGTTACTATTCACCGATAGAGCAATATTAAAAGAGCCTTAGATGAAAACTCTTCTTAGAGC
>JAGHTX010000001.1 GCA_018065105.1 Bacillota bacterium | reverse complement strand
GATATAGTTTAATCATTTATACTAAATTTCAAGAGAGAATAATAGAAAAAAGAGGAGCGCACATTATGAAAGCAGACCAGTTATACCTTGGAAATGTCATCACCATGGATGAAAAGAAACCTTACGCACAAGCCGTTGCCGTAAAAAATGGTTTAATTCAATACGTTGGTAGTGAAGACATTGCTCGCAGTCTTTGCGATGAAAACACTAAAATTATCGATTTAAAAGGAAACACAATCTATCCCGGTTTTTTAGAAGCACACTGTCACCCGCTAGGAGCTGGTAAAGCACTAGACACAGATTCCGTAATCGATGTATCTTCGGGAAACAATTTAGAAGAATACGTAGAAATTATCACTGCGTTTATTGAAAATCACCCTGGTAAAAAAATTTATAGTGGACAAGGTTTCAAAGAAAGAGATGTACAACCAACAGGAGCTATGTTAGATGCCATAAGTAAAGAAATCCCAATCATGATTTCTTCGGTCGATGGACACTCGCTTTGGCTAAACAGTGCTGCTATGAATAGATTTGATATAAACAAAACGGCTGTACAAGAATACGGTAGTGATCTAGTACGTGTGGATGAAGAAGGAAATCCAACAGGTTATATCTCCGAAGCCCCTGTCTTTACTATTCGTAGAAAATTAACAATGGATAAAGAAACGGGAATGAAATCCCTTCTTACATCACAAAACTTCTTTTTCTCAAAAGGATATATAGCTGTATACGATGCCGGACTAGAGCTAATGGATAAAAAATGTCCAGAATTCTATATGGAACTTGAAAAAGAAAACAAATTAAAGCTCCGTACCTATGCTGGAAGTTATATCGATGAAAATTGTGAAGATATCAAAGGCGCTGTAGAAAACATCGCCAAGATGCAAGAAAACAATTCGGAACACTTCAAAGTTATCGGAGTAAAAACGTTTGCCGATGGTGTTGTTGAAGCGCACACAGCCTATCTATTAGAAGACTATTTGGATCAAGAAGGATATAAAGGGGCAGCTCGTATGACAGAGCATGAAAAGCTTGTAGAACTATACACACAAGCAGCCATCCACAATATGAATGTACACGTGCATTCCGTAGGAGACGGGGCTATTCACTGCCACCTGGATGCGATCGAAGAAGCAATTAAAGCCACTGGTAAAACAGATATGAGAAATGCGCTTGCTCACCTGCAAATCGTCAAGAAAGAAGACATCCAACGTTTTGCGGATCTAAACGTAATCGCCGTTGTTGCTCCTCTTTGGTCTCCAAAAGATCCAGTCTATTTTAAACAGGAATTGGAATACGTAGGAAGCGAAAGAGCCGAAAGTGCGTATCCAATTAAATCCTTTATTGATGCAGGAACAACGTATGCCTTCCATACAGATTTCCCTGTTTCAAAAATCGTAGGTATTCCAGAAACTGTATTTACAGCCGTTAAACGTAGATATGCAGACGGAACGGAAGAAAATGTCAGAGCCAGTGATGAGTTCATTACTCGTTATCAGGCTTTAGCCGGTCTTACAAAAAATGTAGCTTTTATGTGGCACGAAGATAGTAGATTAGGAAGTTTAGAAGTTGGAAAAATTGCCAACATGGCTGTTTTCAATAAAAACTTCTTAAGCGATGATTTAGATGAAATTGCCAATGCTTCCCTAGTTTGTACAATTGTCGATGGAGAAATTGTATATACACAAGAATAAAATAAGATCCACCCGCTAATGCAGGTGGATTTTTTCTTGTGCTTTCTCTGGATTATTTATTCGCTTTTTCAAAAGCTTGTGCGAAATCCGATGTAGTGTATGCCTTGAATTCGTTTTGAATTTCATTCATTTCATCTTCGGATACGTTCTTGAAAGTGATTACGCGTTTTTCAGTTACTGTTTTTCCGTTTTCATCTACTTGTACAGATTCGATTTCAATT
>JAGHTX010000196.1 GCA_018065105.1 Bacillota bacterium | reverse complement strand
TTATTCAACACCAATAATGAATGAATATACTGGTTGTTTACCTTCGTGGATTTCTACTTCTGCATCGCTGTTTTCTTCAATGTATTCAGCGATTTCTTGTGCTTGTTCTTCTGTCGCATCTTGACCATAGATCAATGTTACGATTTCTGAATCTTCGTCTAACATCTTATCCATCAATTGTTTTGTTGCTTCTAAACAATCTGGAACCGAAACGACGATAGCTTTTCCAAAGATACCCATGTATTCTCCGGATTTAATTTCTAATCCTTCGTAAGTTGTATCTTTGATGGCGTAAGTAACTTCACCAGATTTGCAGTTTGAAATAGCGTCTTCCATTTCAGCTAGGTTGTCTTCTACTTCCGCTTCTGGATTAAACAAGATACATGCGCTTAATCCTTGTGGAATTGTTTTTGTGGTTAAGACATGAACGTCTTTATCTTCACATACCATAGCGGCTTGGTTTGCTGCCATTACGATATTTGAGTTGTTTGGTAAAATGATTACGTGATCTACATTTAAACTATTAATAGCGCTAACGAAATCTTCAGTCGATGGGTTCATAGTTTGTCCACCACCAACAACGATGTCTACACGTAAATCTTTGAACATCTTAGTGATACCTTCTCCAGGAGAAACGGTAATAATTCCATATTTCTTGTGTTCCATGACTGGAGCTTCTTCTTTTACAGGTGCTTCGTTTTCTTTTTCTAAAATGTTGTCGTGTTGTTCTTGCATGTTTTCAATTTTTAACTTCATGAATCGACCTTGGCGTTTTGCCATTTTGATGGCTGTCCATGGTTCTAAAGTATGCACGTGAACTTTTACGATATCTTCATCTTGTACACAAACGATTGAGTTACCGATTGTTGATAATTGTTCGGCAAATCCTGCTTCGGAGAAGTTCTTTTGCCCAATTTCACTTAAAGATAAGATAAATTCAGTACAGAATCCAAATTCTTCTTCCCCACCTTCGATTTGTGTTTGTGCCGATTCAGCAGATACAGCTGCAGAAGCATCTTTTTGAATCACAGTTCCTTCCATTGCGGATAAGAAACCTTCTAAGATTACTAATAAACCTTTACCACCACTATCGACTACACCTACTTCTTTTAAAACAGGTAATAGATCTGGAGTACGATTTAATGCACCTTCGGCTTCTTCAACCATCTTGCGCATTACATCAACACAATCCGTAGCTTTTTCTTCTCCTTTGCATGCATAAAAATATGTATATTCAGCAGCTTCACGAATTACTGTTAAGATTGTTCCTTCAACAGGTCTCATTACGGCTTTATAAGCACATTTTGCTCCGTTTAAGAACGCTTTCGCTAATTGTGTAGCACTGATTTCGTCTTTTCCATCACAATATTGATAGAATCCTCTAAAGATTTGCGATGTGATAACTCCAGAGTTTCCACGAGCCCCCATCAACAATCCACGTGATAATGTTTTACAGATTTTTCCAACACTATCGCTAGATTCATTTAAAGCTTCTTGAACACCATTTGTTACAGTAAGTAACATGTTTGTCCCAGTATCTCCATCAGGAACTGGGAAGACATTTAATGCGTCAACTTCTGCACAGTGGTTTGATAGGTTATTCATCCCTGAAGCTAACATGTCTTTTAATAGTTTTCCATTAATATGTTCCATAATCACTCTCACCTTATACTATCCTAAAACTTTTACACCTTGTACGATGATATTTACAGAAGCTACTTTTGCTTCTAAAGTTTTTTCGATTTGATATTTAACGCGTTTTTGTGCTTCATAAATAACTTCGCTTAATTTAATTCCTTGCATCGCAATGATGTATAAGTCAAGAACTAAACCATTTTCTTGTTGACGAACCACAACACCTTTTTTATAGTTTTCTTTATTTAATAATTCAGCCCATCCATCACGAATTGTTTTTTGACTAGCCATTCCAATGACTCCGTAACATTCAGTGATTGCTCCACCAGCTAAGCTTGCGATGGCATCTAATGAGATGGTAATACTTCCAAATTCTGTTGATTTATTAATAGGCATAATCTAAACCTCCTGTATCTCATACAAGTCCATTATACCTTATCCCTCTTCTTTTCACAAATGCTTTAATTCATCTGTACGAAAGAATATGTATTTACATCCAGATAATAATACGTTCTTGTTGGAGCATACATGTAAATATCCGCACTTGGTGAATAATACAGGTTGTAGATTTCATAATATTCCGAATCAAAAATACCTGTATCGGCAAATTCATAGCTTTCCGGTGTGTCTACGTTTTGTTGTACTTCGTCCTGAAGTTGTACATCTTCTAAGAAACTTGCGGTTTTATTAAAGGAAGTACAGGCACTTTTTACGATTTCGTTGTGCGCTCCATCTAAGTACATACACGCATTGACTTCGTTTAATTTTGGCAATACTTGTTTGTATTTTTTCAACATATTCAAAGAGTTTAAGGAACTGTATAGAGTATTGCCATCGCTCATTTGAATTTGCACCATATACTTATCAAAGCTATTTTCATATGGGGACATTTGGGCAATTTTTTCAATCACATCTGGTGTTAAAGAATCGGTCTGTTCATGAAAAGCGGCTGCTAAACGTTGCCTGTTTTTACTAGTAAAAGAGTGTAACATTGGATAGTGAACGATTCGTTTTAATTCTTTATCGTTAATTTCGATGGACTCTTTCTCACTTGTCAGATAATATAATTTACCTTCTTTACTTGTATAATATCCAATAATCAGTTTTTCTTTTACATGAAGAGTTAGTGAATTTCCCTTCTTTTCCACTTCCACCTTTTGAATCATTGGATTTTTCTGCATGCGATATTGAATTACGATCGAAGGCAGCATCCATAATCTCGTATCGGTATTTACCCCCGCCATTTTATAAATTTCCTGATTCGAATAATACAGATTTCCTTCACATTTTAGATAATGTGTTCTGGATTCAAAAGATTGGGAATATATAAAAAGACTAGAAACCAACAAGGCAAAAAGCGCAAGAAAATATGCATTTCGTAAACTGCGTCTTCTTTTAATACTTGCCTGATTTCTAATCTTTTTTCTTACCAATTTAATTGCTCCACTTCTGTGATTAATTCAATATTGTGTTCTTCTTTAGCCGTTCTTTGAATCAATTTGATTAGATCCAAAATATCTTTTGCGGTTGCTGAATTGTTTGCGTTAATGATGAAGTTCGCATGTTTTTCACTTACCTGAGCTCCACCTACACTATATCCTCTAAATCCCATTTGTTCGATGAGTTTCCAAGCAGGAATTTCAACTGGATTTCTAAAAACACTTCCTGCACAAGGACGATCTAAAGGTTGAGAGTCCATTCTTCTCTTACGACGAGAATCCATTAAATCGCTAATTTTCTGGATATCGCCTTTTTGTAGCTTGATTTTTGCAGCAAGGATGGTCCAATCTTTGTGCGATTGGAAAGTTGAATGACGATACGCAAAATCGCATTCTTCTTTTGTTAACCAGATGATATCTC
>JAGHTX010000039.1 GCA_018065105.1 Bacillota bacterium | reverse complement strand
TCATAATATCTTATGTTAGGAGGAATTAAATATGAACTATGGACTAATTGGTGAACACTTGGGTCACTCATATTCTAAATTAATTCAAGAAAAATTAATTGACAATTATACGTACGATATTCACGAAGTAGCACGTGATGAATTGGCTACTTTTATGACAGAAAAAGATTTTAAGGCAATCAACGTTACCATCCCTTATAAAAGAGATGTCATTCCTTATCTAGAATCGATGGATGATGCAGCCAAAAAGATTGGTGCAGTTAATACTATCGTAAATAAAGATGGAAAATTATATGGTCATAATACAGACTACTATGGATTCAGATACATGGTCGAAAAGCACTTTGGAACTTTAGAAGGAAAGAAAGTCTTGGTATTAGGAAATGGTGGAGCGAGCAAAGCCATTCAAGCCGTTGTACGCGATCTAAATGCCAAAGAAATGATTGTAACCGATATTATCCTTTCTGAAGGAGTCATTGCGATTGATGAAGTATACGCAAAACACAGCGATGCAACCGTAATTATGAATACATCGCCTTGTGGAATGTTCCCAAAAGTAAACACAATCGCTGCAGACCTTTCAAAATTCCCTGTTATTGAAGCCGTATTTGATTGTGTATACAATCCAATGGATACAGAATTTACCTTACAAGCTAAGGCAAGAGGTGCCATTGCGGTAACCGGATTAGAAATGTTAGTAGGACAAGCCAAACGTGCTTTAGAATTCTTTAAAGAAATTGAAATTGAAGATAGTGAAATCGATCGTATCTATCGTGAAATTCTTCTTCAAACTACAAACTGTGTAATCTACAACGAAGAACTTGCCCAAGAAGTTGCCAAGATGTTAGATAAAGAAGTGATCGTTCTTGCAGAAGACTACAAAGAACAATGTATCTTAAGCAATAAACTATTGGTTGCCAAAAAAGATATGTGCAAAAAAGAATTAAGCCGTAACTCGATTATTGTGGACGGTCAAACTGCTCAGGAAATCGTTGAAAATTTCAAAGCGGCTATCTTAGCTTTCAATAACTAGAACAAAGGAAAAGATGCTCATCTACGAGCATCCTTTTTTTACTTATTCATCCAGGTAGCGTGTTTTAGATATGCGTTATATAAAGTATCTCCGACATTTTTTCGAATCTCTTCATATAAACTGCTTGATTTATCTCGGATTGCCTGTTTTGTTTGTTCATCCAATTGTACGATCTGGGTACCATTTTCTTCCACAATCGCAATACGACCACTAATACGTTCGTCGGATTGTTCACGTGCAATCGCTTTGGCATTTTCACTGGCTTGGTCAATGATCTTTCTTTGATCTTCTGGAAGGTCATTGTAGAATTGGTCATTTGTGATCAAAGACAACAAGTGTGGTAAGTGGTTTGTTTCCACGACGTATTTTTGTTGCTCGTATAGACGAGAAGATACGATAACTTCCACCGGATTCTCTTGGGCATCGATGGTTCCTTGTTGTAAACCAATGTACACTTCCGAGAATGCCATAGGTGCTGGATTGGCACCAATGGCTTTCCAGAATGCTAAGTGATACGAGTTTTCCATGGTACGGATCTTTTGTCCTTTAAATCCATCAATGTTGGTAATTTCTTTATTGGTAGTCATGGTACGGAAGCTTTGATCTGCCATTCCTAGTAATCGATATCCCTTAGAAGTATAAATATCGTTTAGAATTCCCTGGAATTCTTCGTCATCCAATGCTTCACGAACTTGTTCAATGGTATCGTAGGCCATTGGTAAGTCAAAGATAGCTAACTCTGGCATAAAGCTTACCTGTGGTGCTGTGTTTTGGACAATAAATTTTACGTCCCCACTATAACAGCTTTCTAGTAATTCTCTATCTCCTCCTAAAGTGGAGTTATCATAGATGACAATGTTCATCTTTCCATCACTTAGATCGTGTACCTGATCGGCAAAAGCCTGAGCATAAATACCTGTTACAGTATCGGCTGGAGAAGATGTACACAATACCCATGGGTATTTTGATGAATCCGTTGCCAGACTTTTTGTACTTCCGCAAGCTGCCAAGCTTAAACTCATCATTGCACTAACAATTAAACTTACTATTTTTTTCATTGTCTTCCCTCCTTACGAAACTAAGCACATAGAGATTTGTGGGAAGACACAAATTAATATAAGTGCGATCATTAATAATACGATTAAAGGCATGGCTTTCTTCGCAATCGTGAAAACCGGTACATCGGTTAAACGAGATGCGATGAATAGATTGACCCCAATCGGTGGTGTTACAAATCCAATGGCTAAGTTCAATACCATGATGATTCCAAATTGAATCGTATCCATTCCATAAGTGGCCATGATTGGTTGAAGAATAGGCGCTAGAATCAAGATAGCTGGACTTGTATCCATTACCATTCCTACCACAAGAAGCAATAAATTGATCAATAATAAGACAACCCATTTGTTGCTGAAATTAACTGTTAGGAAAGTTGCGGACATTTGTGGAACTTGTAACAAGGTTAAAATTCTTGAGAACGATACGGCAGCCGCTAAGATAAATAGAATCGGTGTAAATGTTCTTAGTGATTCTACCAATACTGATTTAATTTCGCTTACCTTTAACGTCTTATACACAAAGATGGAAATAATCAAGGCATAGAATACCGAGATAACAGCGGCTTCGGTTGGAGAAGCTACCCCACTATAAATACATCCAAGAATAATAACGGGTGTTAATAAAGCCCAGAAACCATCTTTTAAAATAGCTAGGAATCGTTTTCTTTTAACGAATTGACTTCCTCTTTGATTTTTTCTTTATCTTCGCCGTTCTTCTTACAATAGTACACACAATATCCCATCAATAATACGGCAACCAGAATTCCCGGAATTACCCCTGCGATAAACATTTTGGATACCGATGCACCGGTTGCAGAACCATAAAGAATGTATGGAATGGAAGGAGGAATGATTACCCCTAATCCTCCAGCTACCGCAACTAAAGCGGTAGAGAATTTCTTTTCGTATCCCAAACGTAACATAACAGGCATACTCATAGCGCCTACGGCCGCTACTGTAGCTGGTGCACTACCAGAAATGGCTCCATAGAATAAACAGGTAACGACAACCGCACAAGGAATACCCGCTGTTTTATCGGCTAAGAAATAAGAGAATGTATCGAATAATTTCTTACTGATACCACCTCTTGCCATGATGATTCCACTTAATACAAACATTGGAATGGCAAGTAAGGCGAAAGAGTCAATTCCTCCAAACATGGAACGAATGATAAATTCAGCACTGATTCCAAAGTCGTGATCAATAAGGCTAGGTGCTATGGAAATAATTCCTAATGTACTTCCAATAGGAACAGAAAGTAACAACAACACAATAAAGAGTACAATAATAATTCCGGCTAACATGTTGGTGCTTCCTCCTTTTCCTTAAAGTCGCTCTCGCCAATTTTCTTTCCTTCAATGACAATTTGTTGGAAAGAACGAATGGTTGCTAGGAAGAATCCAATAAATGGAGCCAATTGTACAATCCACATTGGAATTCTCAATGCAGGAGACAACTGTTGAGAGTGAATTCCTTGCATCACATAATTCACCGCATGAACGGTCATATATCCATAGAATACGGTTAACACAATATTTAAAACCAATTGTAAATAAGAATATACCTTATTTGAGAATAGATTGATTACCTGATCAATCTTAATAGAAATCCATTTTTTAGTTGCGTACGAAATGGAAATAAACGCCATGTAGATGAATAAGTATCTTGTTAACTCTTCCGACCAGGTCAATGAGTTATTTAGGGCATATCTGCAGAATACTTGTAATCCCATAATACAAGTAATTAGAACAAGTAAAATGACTAAAATTGTTTCTTCAAGATTATCATCTAACCATTTTAAAACTTTCATACCTTCTATCTCCTCTCTATCAAAAAGTACGTTATGACAACATAATAACATAACATCCACTCTAATATAAGGATGTTTTATCTTTGCATAAGAATTTCTTATTATATAGATA
>JAGHTX010000157.1 GCA_018065105.1 Bacillota bacterium | reverse complement strand
TCTATGATCAATATGGGCCATCACAAAGATTCCTGCATTCTTAGCTGCCTGAATGCCATAAGTCGAATCTTCCAGTACAATACAATTTTCTTTTTTTACTTTCAGTTTATTCACTGTATATAAATATATTTCAGGATTGGGTTTGCTTTCTTTAAAATCTCTTCCTGAAACAATGCAATCAAAATAGGATTCTAAATTACAGTCTTTTAAAAACTTTTCAATATCTTCTTTAGGAGAGGAAGAAGCAATTGCTGTTTTTACATTGTCTTGTTTTAATTTTGGCAGGATATATTTAATATAGGGATTGATTAGATCATTATAATTGAAATTCAGTTTTTCACTGGTTTTATGATAGAAATCCATAAATGCATCTTCGCTTAGATTTTCCTGATACCATTCTGTCATCAGTTTTTTCTGTAAAGAATAGGAAGAACCAACCAGTTTATGAATTTCATTCAATGAAACGTTTTTTCTATGAGATTGATAAAACCTTTCGACTTTATCCATGAATAAGGGCTCTGAGTCAACCAGAACCCCATCCATGTCAAATATTACCGCTTTATTTTCAATCATATTAGTAATCTAATGCTTTATAGTAACGACGAATATCAATTGGGTGTTTTCTACATTCTTCTAAATGTACATTTAATCTCATGAAAGCGGATCTCATTACAATTGGAGATAACATTCCTCTAAATTCATCACTGATTCCTTTTAATTCAAATTCTTTTGTATCAAATACAGTCACTTTGCGACTTACACGATTCACGAATTTTTCAGCTCTTTCCATTTCTGGACGAGTTTTATCTTCTCCTTTGATCAGAATAACTGGGATGTCTCTTTCAATAACTTCTAAAGTTCCATGGAAGAAGTTTGCTGCTGAAATTGGTCTTGTACGCATCCATTGCATTTCTTCCATGATACACATTCCATAACATACAGCCCAGTCTTCTAAGTTTCCAGATCCAACTAAATATGTGATTGGTTCATCACAGTATTGTTTTGCGTAAGCTTCCATCTGTGCATCGGCTTTTTTATACACATTTACAACATTTTCAGGCATATTTTTCAATTCTGTCATAAATTGATCGTATTTATCAAATTGCCCGGCATTTTTCATAAATCTTAATGCAACAGAATACCACCAGTAATATTCTCCACCAAATGTATTAACTAAATAATCCACTTTATCAGCTAATGGTGTATTTAATTTTTCTACGTATCCAATTACACGGGCTCCAATTTCATGTGCTTTATCAACCGCAGCTTCAACTTCTACTGTATGCCCTGATAAAGAAGCAATGACAACGACTGATTCTTTTGTGAAGTTCGCATTTCCTTCATACATGAAATCCTGTGCATTTTCTAAATAAATTGGTAATGTACATCCCATTTGTTTAATGGTATGCATAATCTGTCCAGCATACAATAATGTTCCACCAATTCCAAATAAGAAGATATTTTTATATCCTTCTTCACAAATCTTATCTACGATTTTTTCTACTTCAGGAATTAAATTAACTCCATTTGTGTGTTCTGTTCTTACTCTGTTTTCATCAAAATTAAACATATTTTTTTACCTTCCTTTTCTATTTATCCTAAAATTCCAAATTGAGCACATACAATTCCTAGAATAGCAGTCCCAATTAATAACCACATTACATTTACTTTCTTATTCATTAAGTAGTAGTAAATTCCCATAACAACTAAAGATAACATTCCTGGCAGAATTCCATCCAATACCCCTTGAATCAATGTAGCAGATTCTCCGGATCCAATCTGTAAAAGTGTCGTAACCGATACCAGTTCGTTTGTCATACCACCAATTACCATGGTTCCTAAAATACCAGCTGCGAACATAAATTTTTCCATCAATCCAGAAGATTGAATCTTTTCTAAATAATTGGCTCCTAATTTATATCCTTTCATCGCACATAAATAACGGAGAGCAAATGCTGGAACATTGAAGATCAGCAGAAATAGAATAGGTCCTAAAATATTTCCTGTGGCAGATAAAGAAGCTCCAATACCAACGGCTAAAATACGAAGTGTTCCTAACAGCAGGGAATCTCCAATTCCACTTAAAGGTCCCATTAAAGCGGCTTTTACGGCGTTGATCGAAGATGTATCAAAATCATCCTGCTGTGCATTCATTTCTTCCATTGCCAGAGTGATTCCACCAACAAAAGGAGAAACATGAGCTGTAATGTTGAAGAATTCCAAATTTCTTTGTAAAGCTTCTTTTAACCCTTCTTCATCGTCTTTATAAATCTTTTTCAATCCCTGGCTGACCATTGTACAGAATCCCATATGCATCTGTCTTTCATAGTGCCATGAGAATTCCATTGGAAGAGAACGCCAGAACATAGTTTTTAAATCTTTTTTAGTGATTACACCATTTTCTTTAATTGGTTGATTAGAAGTCTTCATCGTCCATACCTCCTTGAACTGTTACTTGATTGTTGCTTGTGAAGTCAATTTTAATAAGTGCTGCAATCACACCCAAGAATGCGATTCCAACAACGGGTACTCTAAAATAAGAGGACAATAAAAATCCTAAAAAGAAGAATGGAGCCACTTTTTTGTTCATGATCATACGTGCTAACATCGCAAACCCCATAGCTGGTAAAATTCCACATGCGATGGTCAATCCACTTGTTACCACGGCAGGAATCGCATCCACAATTGCCTGCATTTGAGAAGATCCTAACCAGAATCCAAAGAATGTAATCAAGAACAATACTGTACATGTGATAAACCCTGTTCCCATGTGAATCATTGTGATTGCTTTTACATTTCCTTTTGCAGCAAATTTATCAGCAAGAGTTCCCATCATAGGTCTTACAACTGAAAACAGTACATTATCAATAGCCTGAGCCAGTAAAGCAATTGGAAATGCCATTGTGAAGGCAATTTCAGCTCCACCACCTGTTGTAATCGCAAACGCTGTTCCCAATACACCACCAACAATTACGTTAGGTGGAATAAATGCTCCAACTGAATATTGTCCTAAAAACGCAAGTTCCAGAGCCGCTCCTACTTCCACTCCTAATTTCAGATCTCCTAAAACCAGTCCAACCAATGGTCCAAGAACGATTGGTCTTTGAATTAAATTTGTTCCGGTTGCCAGATCACATTTTCCAATAAATGCGATGCAACCCAATAATAATGCTTGTAACATTCTCCCTTTCCTTTCTAAATTACTGTTTTTGCTAAAATTTTCTTTTCGTTAGAAGTCATTCGAATTTCAACTTCCACTCCACGATCTATCAATTCATGTAACATTTGAATCTCTTCTTCCGTTACATTCATCGCTTTTGAAATGTTCTTTGTATTTTCTTTTGCCTTAGTTCCACCTAAATTAATACTTTTAATAGAAGGACATCCATCGGCTAATTTTTTAACATCTTTGATTGATTCTGTAATGATCATTAATTTATATTTGTCGGTTACTCCACTATTAATGGCATTAATTGAATCCTCAACGGATTTCATTACCAGTTTCACACCAGCTGGTTTAGCCAGTTTTAAAGATGTTTTTCTTAAATCATCTTTTGGAACTGCATCATTGGCAATCAGGATGCAATCTGCATTGATTGCTGAAGTCCATGTAAAAGCAACCTGTCCATGTAATAATCTATGATCCACTCTAACTAGTTTAATCATCTTAAATCCTTTCTAAAAATCTTCATCCATTTCATCTTCAGGTTCACCCTGAATAACACCTATACCTTCTTTTGAATGTTCCACAAATTTTTCAACTTCTTCCACAGACAAATCATTCTGATAATTCATTGCCAGATCCAAAGCCAATCCCAGATTCATTCCTGATAGAATCATGACATGATCAAATTCTCTTAACTGAGATAAAGTCGTATGAACACTTCCCCCAAGCACATCACAAAGAATAATTATTTTTTCATTCTTTTCAGTTGCTTCTTTTTTCAGCTGTACATACAGATCGTTAGGACTCTGCCCAGGAAATAGGCTGATGGTTTCTATGCCATCTGCTAAATCTCCAGCAATCATCCTGACTGAATCCAACATACCAGAAGATAATTTACCATGCGATGCAAAAATCAATCGACTCATTCATTCACCTCCTTTAATTTTATTTCCTTCACCAATATACAAGCAACTTTTGTGCCATATAATGAAAATGAATAAAAAATAATGAAAATAAATAAAAAATAACGCTAAATTTACTTAAAGTGTTGCTCTGACATGATAAATGTCAATATTGCTCATATCCTATACTCAAGAAAAGAAAGTTGAGAAAGGCATATGAGTAAAAG
>JAGHTX010000108.1 GCA_018065105.1 Bacillota bacterium | reverse complement strand
GATTTAGCGTATATCAAATGGGATATGAACCGTTCCATTACCGAATGTTACTCAACTCACTGGCCAGCCGATCAACAAGGAGAAGTCTATCACCGATATATTTTAGGTGTTTACAGCCTATATGAAAAATTAATTGCGAAATATCCAAAACTATTATTTGAAAGCTGTTCAAGCGGTGGCTGCCGTTTTGATGCAGGTATGTTGTATTATGCTCCGCAAGCCTGGTGCAGCGATGACACCGATGCGATGATGCGTTTAAAAATCCAATATGGAAGTAGCTATGGATATCCAGTATGTTCCTGGGGAGCTCACGTTTCGGAATGTCCAAACCAGCAGCTAGGTCGTATCACACCAATTGAAACAAGAGCAAACGTGGCTTATTTTGGAGCGTTTGGATATGAAATGGATCTTAACTCTCTAAACGATGAAGAAATCGAATTGGTTAAATCACAAATTAAATTCATGAAAAAGAATCGTGAATTGATCCAATTTGGTACATTCTATCGATTAAGTGACCCATACAAAAACCGTAAAGGAGCCTGGATGGTTGTTTCCGAAGACAAGAAGGAAGCTATCGTTGGTGTTTATAACCAAATGAATGATGTGAACAATGGATTCTCTCAAATTAAACTTCAAGGATTAAATGCAGATTTCGATTATGAAATCGAAGGTAGAGGAATCTTTGGTGGAGATGAATTGATGGAATATGGAATTATGCCACAAGAATTATCTTCCCACCCAATGTCTCATTTATTTGGTGGAATTGAACCAGAAATCAGTAAAGATTACGACTCCGTTCTATATATTTTACATGCACAATAAAAAATTACGAGGACCTGACAGTCCTCGTTTTCTTTCTTGTCGATATTTATATTTCGTGTATAATAAAGAGACGAGGAGATTCAGTATGAAACTATTATCAATTATCGCAACCAAATGTTCTGCTTTCGCTCTTTCCTTAATCGGAAGAGGTGGATCACTTCCTGGAAGCATCGGACTGAAATTGGATGCCAATATATTAAAAAAATTAACATTTACCGGACCGGTTATCTTAGTTACAGGAACCAATGGAAAAACAAGTACTGCCAATATGATTACTGACCTTTTGAGTACACAAGGCTATCATGTAATTTCCAACCGTAAAGGGGATAACTTAAAAGCTGGAATTACGACTACTTTACTTACAAATTGTTCATTGTCGGGAAAAGTAAATGCTAATGCCTGCGTGTTAGAAGTGGATGAATTAAATGTACGCCATATTCTTCCAAACATTCCAGTTACTGCTTTTGTGGTCAATAACTTTTTTAGAGATCAGTTAGACAGAGCTCGCGAAATGGAGCAATTAATCGATTCCATTGAAAAAGTGCTTCCAAACTACAAGGGAGAATTGATTTTAAATGGAAACGATCCAAATGTTGTTCGTTTAATTAAAAAAGCACCAAATGCACACGCTACATATTATGGAATTGCCAAGAATAAATATTCTCTTCCTAAGACAAATGAGGCAAGTGAAGGAAAATTCTGTCCACATTGCGGGGCAAGACTTACGTATTCTTTCTACCAGTATTCCCACATTGGAGAATTCGCCTGTACGAAGTGCGATTTTAAATCACCAGAATTGGATATTTCTTTATACGATATCGATTTGGAAAAAGAAACCTTCTACTACAACAACGAATTCTTTAAATCGCCTTATGAAGGTATGTATTCCATGTACAACTGTTCGGCGGTTTTAGCTTGTGCAAAATTTTTAAACATCAAAACCGATGTTGCCAAAAAAGTATTCGCTAACGCACCACAACCAAAAGGCCGTAACGAAAAGTTTGAAAAGAATGGAACCACATGCATTCTTAACCTGGTAAAAAATCCAACTGGCGCTAATGAAGTTATGAAGGTTATTGAAAAAGACCAAAAAGACAAGGTGGTTTGTATTGTTTTAAATGACCGAGAACAAGATGGTACGGATGTAAGCTGGATCTACGATACGTTCTTTGAAAAGATTATTAAAGATTCTACCAAAGAGATCATTTGCACCGGACTTCGTGCCAATGACATGGCCTTAAGAATTTATTATGGAAACTATAAAGGGCCTCTTACTGTTATTGAAGATTTAGATACCGCGATTTCTACAAGTTTGTCGAAGTCGGATAATGTATATGCGATTGCCACATATACAGCTTTATTACCAACGCGTAATGCGATTTTAAAGGGGATGAAATAATGAATTATACAATGAAAGTTTGCTGGATGTATCATGATTTTATGGACCTTTATGGAGATAAAGGAAATATGATGGTCCTAAAAAAACGTTGTGAAGACCGTGGTATTGAGTTTATTTTAGATACTTGCGGAATCGGAGAAGAAAAAGATTTAAGTACCTACGATTTAATCTTCCTGGGTGGGGGAGCGGATAAGGAACAAATCAATTTAATTCCCGATCTTCTATCAAGAAAAGAGAATATAAAAAAAGCCATGGATGAAAAAACATTTGTATTATTGATCTGTGGTGGATACCAATTATTTGGTCAATACTATATTGCCGCTGATAATTCTAAAATTTCTGGATTGCAGTTCTATGATTATTATACAGATACCGGTAAAGCAGGTTCCCGTTGTATCGGTAATATCATTATTGATGCAAATCTAGATGGTCTTCAAACAAAAATCATTGGATTCGAAAACCACGGAGGACAAACGTTAAACGTGACAAACCCATTGGGAAAAGTATTGGTGGGATATGGAAACAGTTTTGAAGGTGGATATGAAGGTTTCTACGATGGGAAGATCTTAGGAACATATCTTCATGGTCCATTGCTTCCAAAAAATCCTGAAGTTGCAGATTTCGTGATCGCTAAATCTCTACAAAAAAATCACCAAACATTTAAGATGAGTGATTTAAGTCCATTGGAAAATGAATACGATAAAAACGCTCGTAAAGTTTTAATCGATCGTTTAATGAAATAATTATTCTTTACTAAATTGTTCCAAAAGGGATTTTCCTTCTTGAACCCCAATTAAGGTTAGAGAAGTGATTCCTTTTTTTATTGCCACCGCTTCTATTTGATCGTATACGTCCTTGTCCAGAATGTTTTTCACATTTAAAATGGATTGTTCTAAAAATACGATCACAGGAACGCTTCGTTTCAGTTTTGCCAAACCGAGTAATATCGCATATAAGGCTAGAGTCTTTTCGGAATGGGCATGTCCAATATAGTCATTGAAATATTCCTTGTGCCCCTTATAGGCAATCGAAGCATCAAATTTTCCGATATTTAATTCTTTATTTTCCATAGCAGTCGAAATTGTCAGAATGACAGCTTCGTTGTATTTACTATACTCGTAAGAAAAGTTTTGACATGAGATTGAATTGGTATATATCTGCATAAAGAGCTCCTTTACTACTATATTAAAGGATAAATTAGAAAAAGACAGAATAAATGGCATTTATTTTCTGATATAATAGGAAGAAGAAAACAATATGAGGTCTAGTCATGAAAAAAATAGTAATAATAGCACTTTCTGGATTATTAGCTTTACAATGTGTTGGCTGCTCGAATTCAAGCCAGGATAGTCAGGCCGTTGTAGAAGAGGAAAATTATACATCTTTATTAGAACACGGGAACAATCTATTTAAACAGAAAAAATACGACAAAGCTTTGGTTCAATATAAAAAAGCCTATGAAAAGGACAATACGGATTCTCAAGTGTATGCATCTCTATATAAAACATACACTATGTTAAAACAGGGAGAGGAAGCCGAAAAAGTAATCAAAGATGCAGAAATGAATCTTTCAAAAGAAGAATACCAGGCTTTTCTTACTCGCATTGGAAAAGCAAAATTAGAGGATGAAAATAAAGAACTTCGTTTTGGGCAGTTTGTTGAAATCATCACGACTTATAAAGGTGTTTCTTTAGATTACAACAATTATTTTAGTCCACCTGCTGATCAGGAATGTACAATAGAATTCGACGATTCAAAAGTAGATATCAATAAAGAAGGTTCTTATCCTTTGATTGTTTCTTTAAAACCTAAAAAAGGAAAGGGTTTAAAGAAAGGAGCCACCGTTGTGGTAGAAGCACAGGAATTGGAATATACACCAGGAATGTATATGTCTAATTTTAGAATGAATATACGCACTCTTCCTGATGTGAATGCTGACATTGTAGGATCGTTTGCGGAAAATGTACAAGTTGTAGTAGATCAGGTAGTTCAAGGGGAAGATGGAAGCTATTGGGCCCTTTTTTCTACAGGCTATGTCTGCATAAACGATGGAAACAGTGAATACTTATCTTTTGCTCGTCCAAGAGTTCCAGTAGCTGCTGATTTTAATAACGACAACAATACGTTCCTGGATACCGTTTGTCCAGCCGTACAAGGATTAGGTGGGTATCGCAGTCCGGATACTTTTGTAGGAAATGTCAATCGTACCATTTCCTGTGATGACACTTTCCTAGTCTATTAGTTTAAGGAGGAGAATATGGAACAATTACTACAAACAGTTTTGACTTGGGTTTGTACTGTAGGAGTCAAAATTCTAATTTCTTTATGCATCGTTTTCATTACATTTAAAATGATCAATACTCTTTGTAAGAGATTAAAAACCATTTTGATCAAAAAATTTGAAATGGATAAAACACTTACGAATACTTTAAGCTATGTCGCCAGCATTGCTCTAAAAGGATTGGTACTTCTTTGTTTAGTAGGTTATTTAGGAATTGAAACCAGTGGAATTTCAGCTGTGATCGCTTCTTTAGGAGTTTGTGCCGGTTTAGCTGTAAATGGAACACTAAGTAACCTAGCTGGTGGGGTCATGATTTTAATGACACGACCATTTTCTGTGGGGGATTATATCAGTGCGCAGGGGTGCGAAGGTGTGGTTGAAAACATTTATATCTGTAATACAAAAATCATCACTGTTGACAACAAGACGATTTATCTTCCAAACAGTGCCTTATCAACGGGTACCATTGTAAACTTTTCCGAAAGACCAACACGTCGTCTGGATCTAGAATTCTCAATTGCGGGGAATGATCCTTCTTTAGTAAGAGCTATTCTATTAGATGTTTGTGATGCCCGCGAAAAGGTTTTAAAAGACCCGGCACCATTTGCGCGTGTCAGTGATTATGGCGCTGGAAACGGTGTTAAAATGAGTCTGAGAGTGTGGTGTAATACAACCGATTATTGGGATGTCTATTTTGATTTACTGGAGAAAACACAATCTGCTTTTGAAGCCAAGGGAATTGTGATTCCTTTCAACCAGTTGGATGTTCATGTAAAGGACGAAACAAAATAAAAGAACTCGAGGTTACTATTCAGACCCTGACAAATTGATTTCTTATCATTACTGATTGAGAGTGATATTACTTTTTATTGTAATATCACTCCTTTTTGTTATAATGTTTATCAGAAAGGTAGTGCATAAATAAGTGTATTTATTATATGTATACGCTGCTATTTATGCTATAATAGTAGTGAGGAATAATGTTTGTTAGAGTAAAAA
>JAGHTX010000197.1 GCA_018065105.1 Bacillota bacterium | reverse complement strand
ACGCTAAGGGGTAATGTAATGAAACGAAGAAAGTCAACGAATGGTTCTCCAAAAAAAGAGGGCCACTCAAAAGCACTGTTAGATAAAAAAGCTGAAAAGACGATTACGCAAAAAGAATCTTCCCAAGGGGATACAAAGCCTGTATCAGCCCCAGAAGAAAAGCGTGAGTATAAACCAATTTCTGCATTAGATAAACTCCGCAAATCTCGTGATCAGGGATTTGTGGAACAAGAAACTTCTTTTTATCAGCAACACGTTCTTTTAGATGATGATTTTGAGGATGACGATTTATTGTTCACAACCCAAAATCTATATATGGAATCCACTTCTCAAGAACAGCTACAAATTGTACAAAGCGCTTTGAAGCCTGGCGAAAACGAAGAACCAGAAGAAAAGGAAGAAGTAGTTGTCGAAGAGAAAAAGGAAAAGCCTAAGAAAAAAGAGAAAAAAGTTAAAGAAAAGAAAGTCAAAGAGAAAAAAGTTAAAGAAAAGAAAGTCAAAGAGAAAAAGGTTAAAGAGAAAAAAGAAAAACCAGTAAAAGAAAAGAAGAAAAAGGAAAAGAAAACTAAAGAGAAGAAAGGGCTATTTGGAAAGAAAAAGAAAAAAGACGATACTTTATTGAGTCGAGAAGAAATGGACGAAATCTTTCCAGTTGAAAAAAAGGTAGAAGAAGGCCCTCATATCAAAGGAAGAAAAGAAAAGGTAAAAAAGCCTTGGACGCTTCAAAAGAAGATTACGGTTTCTTTTGTGGTTCTATTATTCCTTTTATTGGGTGTTTATTCCTATGTTGTATTAATTCGTAATCCACAAATCAATCCTACACCAGAACAGGCACAGTTATATGATAAGCTGGTTGAATACGCAGATGAGTGGGATATGTTGTCGGATACAGAAAAGAACGAGTTAATTGATATCGAAGAGGATTACGAGCATTTATTGAGTGTACAAAAGAATAAAATCAATGAATACTATAAGGAACAAACCGGTTCAACACTTAAAGAGATTTATGTTGATTTGAATAAAAAACTTAACGAAGAAAAGGATGAAACCAATGCACCATATCGTGTCTTAATGGATTTCTTAAATAGTTGGGAAAATCTTACAGACAACCAAAAGATGGGTGTTATTACGTATAAGAATACTTTTGATTCTATACCACCTAGTCTTCAATCCAAGGTAAATCAATTTACGAAAGAAAAAATCGGAATGAGCTTTAATACAATATATCGACAATATAACGAGGCGTATGTTGCGGAAATGAACTCAATTCCAGTAATGTATCCAGTATATAAAAATCAATTACGTGCAGAATATCAAAAAGAATTGGACGAACTACAAGAACAGTATTTAACACTTTCCACAAAAGAAACTTCTTTACAAGAACAAAAAAAGAAACTAGCGGAAAATGATAAGAAATACAAGACGCTAATGGCAGATATGGAATACAACGAAGCCAATCTAGCACAAACACAATTGTTGATTGATTTATTCTCACAAATCGTGGAACAATACGATGCGATCGAAAGTAGTATCTATTTCTAGATACTGCTTTTTTCTAAATTGGAAAGGAGAAAGCTATGTTCTCAAAATGTAAAACGGCGATACAAGAGTTGAACCGATATGAAAAGATTATTCTATTAAGCGTACTGATGATATTTGTAGATCCTTATGCCTTGTTGGTATTTTGTGCAGGCGTAATTTTCTGGGAAATAAAAGAAAAACGATTCTTCTGTGAAATTCAGAAACAGCCAGGTTATAAATTTCTATGCGCTTTTATGGTATTAGGATTTATATTTTCAATTCTGAGTAAGAATCTTATGGGAGTGGTCAATATGGGAGGCTACTTTCTATTGTTTGGATTTGTGATGTTCTATCGCAAACACTTAACGCGACGATTGTTGCCACTGATTTTAGAAGAAGTCGTTCTATTGTCTATTGTGGTCAATGTGATTGGATTGATCCAGTTTGCGTATCTATCCAATAAATATGGACATTCTTTTTTAGAATTTAAAGTATTAAATTCTCCAAAGAAACGAATCACCTATACATGGTGGAATGCCAACTTCTACGCAATGATCAATGAATTCGTAATCGTTTGTTGTATGGCCAGATTCGTTCAATGTAAAAAAGTGATTTCTAAAATATTCTATGTAGTAATTGGATTATTCAATTTAATGCTGATCTATCTAACTGGATGTCGTGCTGCCTTCATGCCTTTTGTGATCCTAGTTCCAATCTTCTTGTTTCTTACCAAAGAGAACAAGTGGGCAGTTGCTTCCATTGTATGCATCCTTCTATTTGCGGTAGGCATTTATTTCTTCCCAAGGTTGATTCCTAGAATTGACGATGTAAAAACGGTAAATAGTCGTATTGAAATTTGGACATGTGCTTTAAATGGATTAAAAACACATCCATTATTTGGTCAAGGACCACAGGCTTATGGCATTATTTATCCAGTCTACAATGGACATCCAGCACCACACGCACACAATATTTATCTAGATGTTTTGATTAATTTTGGCGTTGTGGGAACAGGTATCATTATTGCTTATATTACTAGTGTGACCAAAGATGCAATGAAAATGTTAAGCTGGAAAGAACATCCAGAATATTTTGCGATTGCTTTAGCCTTCGCAATCATTGCTCTGGTTCACGGAATTATGGACTGTACGCTAAATATGCCTTGTACAGGATTGTTCTTTTTGTTGATGGTCAACATGGCTAGCGCAAAAGAGGTTGTCCTCGAAAATAAATAACAGTATAATACTTAAAAAGACAGACAAAAGGAGAATATATGACAAATACGATCTCGCTTTTACTCTGCCTTTTTTTGTGTGCTACACAAACCTTTTATACTTTTCCCAGACAAGATTATGAACAAAGGGCTCGACAAGTTACTTTTGAAGAAGCTGTTTCTTTGTCCGCACAAATTCAAGAAGATATGAATGAATGCTTAAAAATAGAAAATGTCGAAGCAGAAATTGAATTCTTATGCCAGGAAGAAATAAAGAAACTAAAGCTTTCTATCCAGGAATTGAATGAACAAAAAGAAGCATACGCCCTTCAACAAGAAGAATTCCTTCACAAATCGTCCTTATCAAAGGAAGACTTAGCGTGCATTGAACAATTAGAACGTACCCAAAGAGAGATGATTGAACAAAAAAAGACATTAAAAGATGTTCAGTCCAATCTTTATAAGATCCAAAAACAAGTTCTTCCGATACGCAATCAGCGAATAAGGGACCAGGAAGCCCAAAAGATTCTCGAGGAACGTTTTATGGAAAGAATCCCTGAGATGAATGGAGAAGGGGAATACGATGTGCATAAGGTCATTGGTGGAAGTAAAAATCTTCCTGTCTATGGAGGACAAAAAGCTTTTGTCAAATCAAACAATGTCTCTTGCCTGGTCGCCGGAGATTTTGAAATTGATACCTTTAGTGAATATTGGATTTATCCTATTCAAGGTGGTATTATCAGTGCAGGAACGTGGAGTTATCCCAATGGCGCGATGCATTTAGGTATGGATTATGCTGTACCCATGTATACATCGCTTATGGCTCCAGCCAATGGATTGATTCTATATGCGAATAATCCCGTTTCTTCCAATTGTGGATATTTAGGAAATATGTGTGGATGGCCCTATGGAGGAGGCAACACGATTGCGATGATCTGTGCGGTTGCCGGCTCTATTTATGGAGTGACATTTGCCCATTTATCCAATAATATTTACGTATATGCAGGACAACAAGTGGGACAAGGACAAGTGATTGCCCAAACAGGGAATAGCGGAAATAGTACAGGTCCCCATTGCCACATTGAAGTATTTACACTAGGCACAGACCTAGAAACCGTCGTTAATTATTTTGCGTCTACAGCCGATTTTGCGTTTGGCTGTGGCTGGAGTGCACCTGCCACATGCAGTGGGTATGGATGCCGAGTTCGACCCGAGGTTATATTATGAAACAAGAATTTTTTGAACGTATCCAATCTTACATTCCCAACGAATATGAAGCTTTTCTAAAATGCTTCGAAAACGAAATGTATAAAGGATTAAGAGTCAATACCAAAAAAATAGACATGGAAGAATTTAAGAAAAACTTTCCATATGTATTAGAAGCTTCTCCTTTCTGTAAAGAAGGCTTTTATATCAATCAAAATTTAGGGAATCATCCTTATCACTTTGCCGGATTGTATTATCTACAAGAACCGAGTGCTAGCAGTGCCGTGACAATATTGGATGTACAAGAAGACGATATTGTCTTGGATCTATGTGCTGCTCCTGGAGGAAAAAGCACACAGATTGCCAATGCGCTTGGAAGAAATGGATTTTTAGTATCCAACGAATACGATAGTAAAAGAGCACAAATTCTATTGAGCAATATGGAACGCTTAGGTGTTATGAATTGCCTGATTACCAATTCCAATACAACAATTCTTTGTAAAGAATTTGAGGAATGCTTCGACAAGGTCTTGGTCGATGCGCCATGTTCGGGAGAAGGAATGATCAAAAAGCACGATGCAGCTTACGACAACTGGTCAATCGAAAACATTGAACTGTGTGCGGCTCGTCAAAAAGATATTTTAAAAGATGCCTATAAAGCTTTACGAAAAGATGGAATCTTGGTTTACTCCACTTGTACCTATGCCAAAGAAGAAAATGAAGACGTCATCCATTGGTTTTTACAAGAGTATCCAGATATGGAAATATTAGATGCTCAGGTTGAATTTGGTAGAGCTGGGCTGGATTTAGAACAAGCCCGACGAATCTTTCCGATGGATCAGGGAGAAGGACACTTTATTTGTAAACTTAGAAAAAATGGGGGTTCTTCCAATTCTTTCAAAGTTAAAAAAAGCGCAAAGCTAGATAAGTATGCTGCTTCTTTTATCAAAGAACAAATCGAAGCGGATGATTATTTCTACATGCTTCAAAATGAAAAAGTCTATATGATGTTACAACCATTCATCGATGTCAAAAAGGTGAAGGTCGTTCGCCAGGGAACTCTAGTTGGAGAAACCATCAAAACACGTTTTGAACCAGCCCATGCGTTTTATTTAAATCGCGAGTCAACATTTACCAACAAGGTGGATCTAGATATAGAAGAAATGGACCTATTTTTACGTGGAAATCAGATTTCTAAAAAAAGTAAAAAAGGTTTTATTGCGGTATGCGTAGATGGACATCCTTTTGGTTATGGAAAAAGCGATGGGAACGTAATTAAGAACAAAATCCCTAAGGGATTGCGTTTACTACAGGGTGTTAAAATCTTGAAATAAAGGTGTAATTCAATGGAATTGCATCTTTTTTTCTGTTAAAATTTCATGCGGTGATAAAGTGTTTAGTGCAACAATAGAAAATTCAAAAAGAGAACAAATTGTATTGGTATTAAAGCTATCTTTTCCAGCTATTATGGCGGAAATAGGAGCAATACTTATGCAATATATCGATGCTGGAATGGTAGGCTCCTTAGGGGCTAAGGCAACCGCTTCCATTGGCCTGATTTCTTCAACTACCTGGTTGATGGGAGGATTAGGCATTGCGATGGGAAGTGGATATTCCGTACAAATTGCGCATCTGGTAGGTGCTAAAAAATACGATCAGGCTAGAAGAACATTACGACAGGCTTTTTGCATGGTGGGCATGTTTGGCTTGTTTATGGCTGCCATTGGAATAGGAATTCATTCTTATTTACCACATTGGCTGCACGGAAGCGAAGAAATCTGTGCCAATTCCAGTCAATATTTTTTAATCTATGCCTGTACAATTCCGATTGCGCATATGCGATACCTAGCTTCGAATTGTCTACAATGTTCGGGAGATATGAAAACCCCAAGTATATTAAATACATGCTTGAGTTTTCTCGATATTCTGTTCAACTGTTTCTGCATCTTCCCAAGTTTCACCGTTTTAGGATATACGATTCCTGGCTTAGGCTTAGGTGTTCTAGGAGCGGCTCTAGGGACTTCTTTAAGTGAAGTTGTCGTTTGTTTCGGTATGCTCTATGCCTTATGCGTTAAATCTGAAATATTAGCTTTACGATTTAAAGAAAGCTGGAAACTACAAAAAGAAGTGGTAGTGAACGCTTTAAAAATTACGCTTCCACTCGCTTTTGAACGAATCGTAATGTGTGGAGCCCAAATTACCGTAACTCGTATTATTGCTCCTTTAGGAACGGTTTCAGTTGCCGCAAACTCATTAGGCGTAACAGCCGAAAGTGTTTGTTACATGCCAGCCTTTGGAATTGCCAGTGCTGGTACAACTTTGATTGGACAAAGTTTAGGAGCCAAACGATTAGAACTGGCTCGAAAACTAGGAAGAATGACCTTGTTGTTAGGGGTGGGCTTTACCATCTTTACAGCTGTCATTATGTATATGGGCGCACCATTTGCCTTTGAAATGCTGACACCCGATGTACAAGTACAACAATTAGGAACTACGATACTACGAATCGAGATGTTGGCAGAAGCTTTCTATGGAGCGCAAATTGTCATCTCTGGTATTTTAAGAGGTGCAGGAGATACTTTGATTCCAAGTATCTACAATCTAATCAGTATGTGGTGTGTACGTATTGTGCTATCGGTTTTATTGGTTGGAAAATATGGAATTGTTGGTGTATGGGTTGCCATGGCCATTGAATTAACCTTTAGAGGCATTCTTTTTGGAATTCGTTTCTATCGAGAACGATGGTTAAAAATCCCTGCGATTATTAAGGAATAAGAATTATGAAATACAAATGCATTGCCCTGGATATGGATGGAACACTGTTAAATAGTGATAAAAAAATAAGTGAAAAAACAAGACTGGCGATAGAAGAAGCCGCAAAAATGGGAAAAATCATCGTTCTGAATACAGGACGAGGGGTTAGCGAATTATCGGATTTTAGAGAAATCTTGAAAGATGTTCGATATGCCAATTGCTTAAGTGGTGGTTTGGTTTATGATTTTCAGGAAGAAAAGGCCATTTTCTCACAAGAGCTTCCTTATACATTGGTACAGGAACTATTTCCTTATGCACGACTTGAAGAATGTATGATCCATTGTCTATCGAAAGAAAGCTATGTGGAACAATACGCTTTTGATCATATGGAAAGATATCATATGGATGTCTATAAGGATCATTTTAGAAGACTAGCCATTAAGCTTGAAGACCTTCAGAAAGCACATAAGGAACAACGCTTTATCGTACATAAATTCAACATGTATCACAACAATCAGGCTGGACGTGACCGATCACGTGCCCGTTTGGTAGAGAAAGGATATCCGGTAGAACTTGTCGATGCAGAAACAACTTCCTTGGAAATTACCCAAAAAGGAATTGATAAAGGAAATGGATTACGAAAGTTAGGAGAATACTTAGGGTTTACAATGGATGAATTGATTGTGGTAGGCGATGCCGACAACGATCTTGCTGCTCTAAAAGTTGCAGGACTAGCGGTTGCGATGGGAAACAGTAACGAAAATGTAAGGAAAGTGTGCGATGTAATAGTTGCCGATAACGATCACGATGGTGTTGCCCAGGCGATTCAGGAATATTTGTTGAAAGAGTAGAATTTATACTCTTTTTCTTTTGACCTAAACTTAAGTTCACATGTTATAGTTGAGTTACTAAAGGAGTACTACTTATGGAATTAACAAATAAAAAATTAGGATTTGGATTAATGCGTCTTCCTAAAAAAGAAGATGTCATTGATGTAGAACAAACCAAACAAATGGTGGATGCTTTCTTAGAAGCTGGATTTACTTATTTTGATACAGCCTGGGCTTATGCAGGAAGTGAAGAAGCTATTTGTGAAGCGTTGGTAAAACGATATCCACGTGAATCGTATACTCTTGCGACTAAATGCGCAGCCTGGATTGGATGTAAAACACGTGAGGATGCGATTGCTCAATTTGAAACTTCTCTTCAAAAAACACAGGCTGGATATTTTGACTACTATTTATTACACAATTTAGGAACACCTCGTACAAAGTTCTTCGATGATTTTGATCTATGGACTTGGATCCAAGAAAAGAAAGCAGAAGGATTGATCAAACATGCAGGATTCTCTTTTCACTCTACACCGGAAGAATTGGAAGAGATTTTGACAAAACACCCAGAAATGGAATTTGTACAACTTCAAATTAACTATGCGGATTGGGAAAATTCAGCAATCCAATCTAGAGCCTGTTACGAAGTGGCAAGAAAACATGGAAAACCTGTGGTTATCATGGAACCAATCAAAGGTGGTCTACTAGCAGACCCTCCACAAATTGTAAAAGATGTTTTAGATGAAGCCGGAGAAAATAAATCATATGCTTCATGGGCTGTTCGTTTTGCGGCAAATCTAGATGGAGTCTTAGCCGTTTTATCGGGAATGAGTAATTTAGCACAAATGGAAGATAACCTATCTTACATGAAAGACTTTAATGGATTAAATGAAGCACAAATGGAAACGATTCAAAAAGCGCAAAAGGCTTTATCAAGTATTCCATTAATCCCATGTACTACATGTAACTATTGTGCCAAAGTTTGCCCTATGAATATTGGGATTTCTGGATCTTTCGCTTCTTTAAATCACTATACGCTTTATAATAATTTATCGGCTTCAAAAGGTAGAGAAAACTGGTTAGTTGGTGCCCATGGCAAAGCACATGCCAACGAATGTATTAAATGTGGTGCTTGTGAAAGTGTATGTCCACAACACATCGATATTCGTGATCAATTAGAAAAAGTAGCAGAAACACTATTATAAGAAAGGAAATGACTTCTATTTTGGAAGTCATTTTTTCTAAATAAGAATTAGCACTTAAATGTTGACAGTGCTAAAAACAGTGCTATAATACAGTTAGCACAAGGATAGTTAGAGTGCTAAAGGAGGTGCCTGATTTATGAACATGGAACAAATGAGTGAAAAGCTTCAAAAAATATTAATGGATGGAGTGAACATCTCTAAGGCAAGACAACATACTTCCATTGATACCATTGATTTATTAGAAGCTATTTTTAAAGAAGATATTATTGATGGTCTATTTGATCGAATTGGTTTAGATAAGAAAAAAGCTTTGGAAATGATTGAGGAAGAGAATACGCATATTGCGCAAAGTACAAGTTCTAATCCAAATCTTTCCAGAGAAGTTCAAAAATCTTTTGAAAAAGCAGAAAAATGGGCAGCAGAACACAATGAAACATATTTAAGTGTTGCGACCTTATTCTTATGTTTATTATTTAGTGATTCACACATTGCCAAACAGATTGTGAAGGCATTTAGTTTAAATGAAAAAGCATGCTGGAATGCAGAACTTGAAAGGAGAAACGGAAGAGCCATGGATACACCAAACGCAGAAGAAAGCCTGGAAGCTTTAAAGAAATATGGACGAGATTTGGTACAAGATGTAAAAGATGGTAAGATCGATCCAATTATTGGACGTGATGATGAAATCCGTCGTGTTATGCAGATCCTTTCTCGAAAGACAAAGAACAATCCCGTTTTGATTGGGGAACCAGGGGTTGGTAAAACCGCTGTTGTAGAAGGAATTGCCTGGCGTATCATGAAAGGGGATGTCCCAGAATCCCTAAAAGAAAAACAATTGATTGAATTGGATATGGGTTCTTTGATTGCTGGAGCGAAATATCGTGGAGAATTCGAAGAACGATTAAAGGCAATCTTACAAGAAGTAAAAGAAAGTGATGGACAAATCATTCTATTTATCGATGAAATCCACAACTTAGTAGGAGCTGGTAAAACGGAAGGATCTATGGATGCTGCCAATTTATTAAAACCGATGCTGGCTCGTGGAGAACTACACTGTATTGGGGCAACCACATTTAATGAATATAGAAAGTACATTGAAAAGGATGCAGCTTTAGAAAGACGTTTCCAAAAGGTACAGGTACAAGAACCTACAGTAGAAGATACAATTAGTATCCTTCGTGGATTAAAAGATCGTTTTGAAGGATTCCATGGAGTACAAATTTTGGACGAAGCAATTATCGCCGCTGCTACTTTATCCGATCGTTATATCACAGATCGTTTCTTGCCGGATAAGGCAATTGACCTAGTGGATGAAGCGTGTGCTACATTGAAGGTAGAAAAAGAAAGTAAACCGCAAGAATTAGATGAATTGGATCGTAAGATTCTTCAATTGGAAATTGAAAAGACCTCTTTATCCAAAGAAGAAGATAAAAAGTCGTTAGAAAAGAAAGAACAAATTGATACAGAACTTGCTTCTTTAAAGAGCCAGAGAGATCTATTAAACAGCCAATGGGAAGATGAAAAATACGCTTCGAATAAAGTACAGGAAGATAAGAACGAATTGGAAATGGCACGTTTAGAATTGGAAAAAGCACGTAACGAAGCTCGTTATGAAGATGCAGCGAAACTTCAATATGCGACAATTCCAGAACTGGAAGCACGCATTGCCAAAGCGCAAGAAAATCCAAAGGAAAATGCGTTGATTCAGGAAACAGTTGATGAAGAGATGATTGCCAAAATCGTATCTCGCTGGACAGGTGTGGAAGTAGCACGTTTGGTTGAAGGACAAAGAGAAAAGCTACTTCGCTTAAAAGCCGAACTAGAAAAGCGTGTCGTTGGACAAGATGAAGCGTTAGAACTAGTAACCGATGCGATTCTTCGTTCAAAAGCACAGATTCAAGATGAAAATAGACCTATCGGATCCTTTATGTTCTTAGGACCAACTGGTGTTGGTAAGACCGAAGTTGCGAAGGCATTGGCCGAACAATTGTTTGACGATGAAAGACACATTGTTCGTATCGATATGTCTGAATATATGGAAAAACACAGTG
The DNA here is from genome assembly GCA_018065105.1 of Bacillota bacterium. Lineage (GTDB taxonomy): Bacteria > Bacillota_I > Bacilli_A > Erysipelotrichales > Erysipelotrichaceae > Floccifex. The sequence goes on along the minus strand of JAGHTX010000197.1, from coordinate 9,173 downwards.
TTTCGCGTTTAATTGGAGCTCCTCCAGGATATGTGGGATACGATGAAGGTGGACAATTAACAGAAGCCATTCGAAGAAATCCATACAGTATCATCTTGTTTGATGAAATTGAAAAAGCACACCCAGATGTATTTAACGTTTTACTTCAAATTTTAGACGATGGTCGTATTACCGATTCCAAAGGCGTTACCGTGGATTTTAAAAATACAATCATCATCTTAACAAGTAACCTTGGTTCTCAATACGCTTTCGAACAAGGTGATTTATACGATCGTTATATGGAAGAAGTGAAACGTCACTTTAAGCCAGAATTTATCAATCGTATTGATGAAATCGTTGTCTTTAATGCCTTAGGAGCGGATGCATTCGTGAAGATTGCACACAAATTTATGGCTCAATTGACAAAACGATTGTTGAATAAAAACGTTACATTGAATATCAGTGACGCTGTTTATCAAAAAATTGCGCAACAAGGGGTGGATCCAGTCTATGGAGCACGTCCTATGAAACGTTACATTCAAAGAAATATTGAAACAAGTATCGCTCGTAAGATTATTGAATCGGGTATGGTAAAAGATACAACAATTTCTGTCGATGTTGAAAACGACCAATATACATTCCTTGTTTCGGAAAAAGCTTAATTCAAATCAACCTTCTTTGTTGGATGCTTCCAATAAAGGAGGTTTTTCTTGTGATTGTTAGCGAATTGAGTATCTTGTGATAAAATGAGATTAAGAAGGTGATATATATGAACTTAAAAGAAATGATTGAAGATTCAAAGTCGATTGTATTTTTTGGAGGAGCAGGTGTTTCTACGGAAAGTAACATTCCAGATTTTCGTAGCGATAATGGATTGTATAAGAAAAAATATCGCTATCCAGCAGAAGTGATGTTATCTCATTCTTTCTTTGAATCTTGTCCAGAAGAATTTTATGAGTTTTATTTTAATCAAATGATTTACGAAGATGCCAAACCAAATAAAGCGCACTTTGCTTTAGCAGAGTTGGAAAAACAAGGAAAGCTAAAGGCGATTGTTACACAGAACATTGATGGTTTGCATCAGGCAGCCGGTTCCAAAGAAGTATATGAAATCCATGGTTCCGTGCTTCGTAATACTTGTCCACGTTGTCGTGAAAAATATTCTCTACAAGAAATGATGAAGTATAGAGACAATAAAGGCATTCCTCGCTGTCCGCATTGTGGTGCTATCTTAAAGCCAGATGTTGTTTTATACGAAGAAGGTTTGGATGAAGGCTTATTGTATAAATCGGTAGATGCGATTTCGAAAGCCGATATGTTGATTATTGGGGGAACAAGTTTAGTTGTATATCCTGCGGCAGGTTTAGCCCAATACTTTAGAGGTAAGTATCTAGTATTAATCAATAAATCAGAAACTTCGATGGATGGTAGAGCGGATCTGGTTATCCACGATTCTATTGGTAAAGTATTGGATGAGGCAATTCATGGCTAATTTAATCTTAAAAGAAATCAATCAAAACTTTCCAGATCTTGATAAAGTCTACGAATTAAACAATCGTGCTTTTCCCAAAGAAGAGCGTATTGAAAATGAAAAACTATTAACGATTATAGAAAGATGCAATGCCAAAGCTTTGGCTATTTATGATCAGGATCTATTTGTTGGTTTTGTGATTGGAGCCTATTCTTCCAAGTATGAGATTTATTATATTTGGTTCTTCGCAATAGAAGAGTCACTTCGCTCTCAGGGATATGGAACAAAAGCTTTACAAGCCATTGCCCAACGTCATGAAAAGGCACAAATGGTTATTGAGATTGAAGTATTGGATCCTGAAAGTGAAAACTATGAAGAAAGACTAAGAAGATATGCCTTTTATCAAAGAAGCGGTTTCGAAAAATCCAACTGGTCCGTGGCATATTTTGGAGCTGAGTTTCAAATTATTACTCGTCCAGCACCTTTTAGAAAAGAAGATTATGAGACTTTTTGGAACGAATTATGGCAAACAAAAGCGCCTAAATTGTACCCTTTAAAAGACTTTTCCAAATAATAAGCCAACTCTTCCATTTCACTTGGCTTGAAGGGGAAGAGATGTATAATTGTATTACTAAAAAGAACAATATTTCTTCCACTAGGAAGAAACGTAAAGAAGATCCGAAGCTATTTGGTGGAAAAGAAATAGCCGTAGGATCTTTTTCTATTATGATTTTGTGAGATTGTGTTATTTAGGTGCTTAGTCTTGAAATTTGATATCAAATAACATAAAATTTTTCTTAGTGAATATATAAGAATCAACGTATTATATGTTTATTTAATAGGGGGAAAATATGTGGAAATATAAATGTAAATCACATTTAATTTCATTAGGCTTTGGTTTCCTTATTGGAGTTGCGCTAACAGGTTTAAGCCTGTTTAAAGAAGCAGCTATCATATATCAAATGATTCCAGAACAGATTGCGGATTTCGTAATGGATAATACATATCTTTTATTTATTAGTGGTGGTTTTGGAATAGCAGGCTTTGTGAATGTGATATTTTTAATACAATATATCGCTCAAAAATTCAATATAAATTCGTTCTTCTTAACCTTTGTGGTTATGTTGGCGCCTACGGTTACCTTAATGATTGGGGTAGCTGGCGTAATTCCTGCCATTGCGATTTGTGTTTATGGAATCGTTTCTTTGAATCAGGAAGAAAAGAAAAAGATGGCAAATCACCAACAAGGATTGGATAGTGAATTTGTTCGTGTGTATTCGATTCACCACAACTTAAATGAAGAAGTAAAAGCACTTGGAGAATCTTGTCGTAAGAATGCGGATAAGGTCAATACGATCTATACATTAGGTATTATTGCGATTATCTGTTTGACACTGGCAATCAATAATATTGTGATTTGGTTTGTGATTTTAGCTTTATACTTATTCGCTTTCCAAATTGTGATGCGATATAAAGCATCGGTATTCTTACCAATCACATCTTTGATGTATTCACAATGTGATCCAGAAGCGTGTATTTCAGCGATTATCTATTATTCAACGAAGAATGGAAAAGTCAAGCTGGTACAAAGAAACCTAATCGCCCAATGTTTGATTTATTTGGATGATCCAGAACTGGCACAAGATGTATTGATTGGATATCAGAAGAAGGATCAAAGTTCCGCACTTCAATACTGGACGATTATGTCGTATATCTATTATATGATGAAGGACGAAGATGGAATTCAACGCTGTAAAGAAGAAGTCAGCAAAATTCGTCTTAACTTTGGTGGTACTGGTGTTATCATTCAGAGCGGGGAAATGCGTTCTATCCAAAACCGAATTGATTTATTAAACGGGGAATTGAATACTTGTAAAAAGTATTTCTTAGATTTTTTAAAGAGTCGTATACCACTGCCATTCCAATTGGTGGATGCGAGCTATTATATTGGCTTAATTAGCTTTGTTCAAGAAGATTACGTGATTTCAAAAATGTATTTTGAAAAAGTAGTTGAGCATGGAAACAAAATGAATATGGTAACAAGAGCACAAAAATACTTAGATAAGATTGCTAAGATTGATGTGGAAGAAGATACCGTTACGATCTAAAAAGGAATCCAGTTATTTGGATTCCTTTCTTTTTATTAATAATGTTACTTTATTTAGATTGTTTGAATATTCATAATCCAATTCATCTAATAATTTTTTTGCCATGAAGATTCCCAATCCACCAATTTGTCTTTTCTCTAAAGAACTACTAACGTCGGGATCTGTTTTTAATAGCGGATTGTATCTTACCCCGTTGTCCAACATGATTACTTCCACTTTTTCCTCATCGATATGACAAGATACTTTTGCCCAAGAAGCGGATGAATATTGAACAATGTTTGTGAAAAGTTCATCAACACTAATACTCATTTTATGAGAAATGCGCATAGGAAGCATTGCTTTTTCCATCTGTATTTCCACAAAAGACTGCACTTGTGGTATGGTGTCTGAACTTGGGATGACTGTTATGTTTTGGGAATCGTTCGTTTCGATTGAAGATATTTTTTCTTCCATAATCGCCCCTGATGATAACTCTATTCAATAGTAAGAATATCTACAAACCCAGTAATCTCAAAAACTTCGTCGATTGTATCGTTTGTGTTCTTGATAACCATGCTTCCTTGTCTGTTCATTAATTTTTGAGTTGACAATAAAACTCGTAGTCCAGCGGATGAAATGTAATCCAATTGTTCAAAGTCGAATACTAAATCTGTAATTCCAGATAAAGAAGCTGATAATTCTTTTTCCAATTGTGGGGAAGTTGTTGTATCCAATCTACCAATTAGGCTAATAGTTAATGCTGATCCATCTTGTGTTTTGATAATTTCCATATATTTTCCTCCTAAAATCAAAGATTAAGATTCATTTCTAAAAAAATTATATAGATTTTAAATCGTCTTTTCAATCGAAAAATATCCACATCTAGCATTACATAAATATTACAATCATATCCTTCTGTTTTACCTACTTTTACAATTATCCGAGAAATATAGAAATATTGAAATAGCCTTTAAAATAGCTACATAATAAGCTATAATTGTTAAGATAGAACAATTATCCGAGGAAGTTTATGAGAAGAAAACCTAAATCAAATTTGTACGTAAACAAGCACTCTGTTTTTTTGTTGCAGTATCATATCGTTTTGGTTACGAAACACCGAAAGGAAATTTTGAATGGGGAAATAGGGGAATACGTTTACGAGAACATCAAAGAAACTTTGAAAAACAAAAAATGTAATCTATTGGAAATCAGTGGAAAAGATGACTATGTGCATCTGCTAGTGGAGTGTCCTCCAGACATTTCGCCTGCTGAAATCGTGCAGGTTATTAAAATACGAAGTGCTCGTTTTACACGAAAGAATTTTAGTGAAGAAGTTGAAAAGTATTATCTCAACAACATGTTCTGGGAAGACGGATATTTTATTAGTACCAGTCACGAAAGTGCGATTGGAAATATGAACAATTATCTGCAAAAACAGAAGCATTAAGAAAGAAGGAATTTTAGTATGAAAAAATTATTTACAATCAGTGTCAGTGTGGAAAAACCAATTGTGGTGGGACAAGATGGAATCAATGGAAGACGTCAAATTGTACCCATTACAGCTGGTAAGTTAAAAGGAATCGACATCAATGGAAATCAAATGTATGGAGAAGTATTACCAGGAGGAGTAGACAATCAAGTCATTCGTCCTAATGGGGTTTGTGAAGTTCGAGCACGTTATGCGGTTCGCTTAGATTCGGGAGAAGGTTTCTACATCGATAATAAGGGAATTCGTACTGTACCAGATGCATACATTGAACAAGTATTAAACGGGGAATTTATTGATCCAGATTTGTATTATTTTGTGACTACACCAACATTTGAAGCGTATACACCTAACTTAAAGTGGTTGGAAAAACATGTGTTTGTTTGTAAGGCAAAAAGAGAACCCGATGTTGTTCACATCCACTATTACGTAGTAGAAGGATAAAAGTATGAAAATTAAGACATTACAGTTAAATCATCAGGAAACACCAGTAGGAATTCATATTCAACCAGCAATTTTTACCTGGGAAAACGAATGGGATTCGCAAGAAATAAGTTCTCAGGATTTCTGTTTGTATGAAGAAGGAAACCTAGTCTATAAAAAAGAAAATGTATCCTCTTATGGATACAAATGTGAATATGACTTTAAACCTCGTACAAAATATGTTTGGAAAGTGGTTTGTGGAAAAGAAGAAAAAGAATCCTTTTTCGAAACAGGGAAAATACAGGAAAGCTGGAATGCTGACTGGATTTATTCTTCATTAAATGCTGAAAAACAAGTAAGCTTTTTAAAAAATATTTCTATCCAAAAAGAAGTAAAAAAGGCGCGCTTATACATTCATGGAAAAGGTTTATATGAAGTTTATGTAAACAATCAAAAGGTTGGGGAAGAAGTATTGATGCCGGGATATCATTCTTACCAATTGATGCAGGAAGTACAAACATATCCTCTATCTTTACAAAAGGAGAATAGGATTGAAATTAAAATGGGAGATGGATGGTATAAAGGAAGATTTGTTTTTGATGGCGGAGAATCCAATATTTATACCGACCGATTGGGATTGATCTGTGAAATTCATGTTGAATATGAAGATGGACAAAGTGAATGTATATGCTCGGATGCCTCTTGGATGGTAAAAGAAAATAACATTTGTTCAAGTTCTATCTATGAAGGGGAAGTCATCGACGATACAAAGGTATGTCCAGAAGCAATCCCCGTACTTGTAAAAGAAGAAAAGAAAGATCGACTAGTCGATCGTTATAACCCTGTCTTAAAGAAACAAGAATGTTTGGAAGTAAAAGAAGTAATCGTGACTCCAAAAAATGAAATTGTACTGGACTTCGGACAAAATATGACAGGATGGGTAGAATTTAATAACTTCGTACCTGAAGGTGAAACCATTAAACTATCTTATGGAGAAGTGCTACAAAACGACTGTTTCTATCGAGATAATTTAAGAACCGCAAAAGCTGAATTTGTGTATACAAGCGATGGAAATAAAAAAATTGTCCGTCCACATTTTACTTACTACGGATTCCGTTATGTAAAGGTGGAAGGTGTGTCTTCAATCAACAAGGAAGATTTTAAGGCATATTTAATATCTTCTACAATGAGACAAATTGGTAGCATTGAAACATCAAATGCCAAAGTAAATCAATTGTTTAAAAACGCTCTTTGGGGACAGAAAGACAATTTCCTAGACATTCCAACCGATTGCCCACAACGTGATGAACGAATGGGGTGGACCGGGGATGCAGGAATTATTTCAAGAACAGCAAGTGAAAACTTTGACTGTATTGCATTCTTCCACCACTATGTCAAGAATATTCAAAAGGAGCAATCCATTCGTAATGGGTCTATTCCAAACTTTATTCCAGCCCCTCCGGTAAAAGAACCGGAAAAAATCAATCCATTCCTGGTTTATATGGATGAGGGAATCAGTATCTGGGGCGATGCTGGAACGTTAATTCCTTGGCATATGTATCTTGCCAGTGGAGATAAAGCATTATTGGCCGAAGAATATCCAGTTATGAAAGACTGGGTAGAATACATTATCGATAAAGATAAAAAAGAAGGCGATAAAGGATTATGGACCAAGGGTGGTCATTTAGGAGATTGGTTAGCATTGGATACAGATGATCAACAAAGTCCATTTGGGGCTACGGATTTAGGATACAGTGCCAGCTTATTCTATTATCACTCTACAAATCTATTGTCTTTAGCTGCTCAAGAAATTGGAAATTCGAATGATTTTGAAAAGTATTCAAAACATAAAGAAAAGATTAAAAAAGCAATTTTAGAAAACTATTTTGACGAAGAAGGAAAATTAACCATTACTCCAACACAAACAGCTTGTGTTTTAGCTCTATATTTCAAGGTATATAACGAACTTACATATCCATATTTAGTAGAAACTTTAAAATTCTTACTAAAGAAAAAGAACAATCACTTAGACACAGGATTTGCGGGATCCCCATTCATTTGTGCAGCCTTGAGCGAAAACGGAATGAATGATTTGGCTTATACCCTTCTATTAAATGAAGACTTCCCAAGTTGGTTATTTGCGGTCAATTTAGGAGCAACCACTATCTGGGAAAGATGGAATTCTCTATTGGAAGATGGAAGCATTTCTGGAACAGGAATGAACAGCTTGAATCACTATGCATATGGATCCATTGTAGACTGGATGTATCGTTACATGATGGGACTACAACCGGTTGAAGCAGGATATAAAACAGTTGTATTGGAACCACATCCAGATCCAAGAATTCAAAACGCTAAGATGAAATACGATAGTGTCTCTGGCACTTATGAAATGGCCTGGGAATTTAAAGGAGATGCGATTGAATATCGTTTTACTATCCCATTTGGAGCCAAAGCTACATTTAAAGGCAAAGAATACCTTGGTGGCAGCTACACTTATACAGAATAAAAGGATATCCAAGCGATATCCTTTTTCTTATGAAATGATATTTAGAATTTCTTCTTTTGCCGCAAGAATGGTTCCTTGTACAAAATGATTCTTTCCTCCACCACGAATTGTAAAATGATTCCTTAATTGATTCAACAAAAGGTTGGCATCTTCTTTGGAACCAATCATAAAACGGTAACCATCTTCAATTTGTACAAACAGGTATACATGCTTGTTGGCGTGTTCATTAAGAATGTTGAAATAGTATTGTTGGGTGGCTTTGTCCAAATCTTCTTCAAAAACGATTTGGATGTCTTTTGTTTCAATGTTCTTTGCCTTTTGATCGATGCTCTCTTTTTTTAGGGCGACAATTTTCTGCTTCAAATGATAACTCTCTTGTAAGATACGTTCTACGTTGTTAGAAATCTCTTCTACAGGAGAAGAAAGTTGATTAGAGATGGCGATACTTTGTTCATGTTTTAACACATAATCCTGATAAGCTTTATATCCACATACAAAGAATAAACGCACACCTTTCTTAAATTTCATACTCTTCACGATTTTGATCATTCCAATTTCGGCTGTACTTTTTACATGTGGTGCACAACAGGCACAAACATCTACATCTTCAATCGTTACAATACGAATGGCTCCATCGATTTCCTTTTTGGAACGATAGGCGATATCACTTACATTTTCTGGATATTCGCAAAAAATAGGATGATTTTCTAAAATGATCTGGTTGGCTCTTTCTTCGACCATTTGGATTTGTTCCTTGGTCAGAAAACCATCGTAATCTGTGGTGATTTCTGTTTCACTCAAATGGAATCCTGAATTGTTGAAACCAAACAGCTTATTAACGATACCAGAAATCACATGTTCACCGGAATGATTTTGCATATTGGAATAGCGGTGTGCCCAGTCAATGTACCCATGTACGCTTCCTTCCAATGCCTCTTTTGTATAATGATGGATGATATCATCCGTGATTTGTACATCGTATACTTCGATATCGTTGATTGTCCCTTGATCACAGGTTTGACCCCCTTCTTCAGGAAAGAACAAAGTTTGATCCAGTATCACATCATAGCCTCCTTCTATTGGAGTGCATGAGCATACCTTGGCATCAAATTCTGTTTTATAGGGATCTGTATCATAAAGTTTAATTGTCATAATAAAGCCTCGTTTCTAGAAGACATTGTATCACTTTCAAACACAGAATAGTGTATAATATTTTTG
>JAGHTX010000122.1 GCA_018065105.1 Bacillota bacterium | reverse complement strand
TCCTTTCATCAATAATACACAAAGCACTTCAAACAAAAACGAAGCCATATATAATAAACGATTCGCACGCAGAATATCCTTGTGCTCAATCTCTCTTTTCGCGTCGCCTATATAAGGCTTATCTACGATTTTGCCAAAATACGAAGAAGGCCCAGCTAACTGAATCTGTAGAGCTCCTGCACAAACACTTTCTGTTTGCGCTGAATTTGGACTGGCATGTTTGTATCGATCTCGCAAGAAAATACGAAGCGCTTCTTTGCCACTGTAATCTCTTCCAAGAAAGAAAGTAGATACTATCATCATTACAGCACTCAAGCGAGAAGGAATGTAGTTAACCACATCGTCACATTTCGCCGCAAATCGTCCAAAATCCAAATACTTCTCATTCTTATAGCCGACCATGGAATCCATCGTATTGATACTTTTATACAAAAAACCTAAAATCGGTCCTCCCAAAGCCAGATAGAACATAGGTGCTAGTATACCATCCGAAGTATTTTCCGCCACCGTTTCTATCGCCGCTTTTGTGACTTGCACATCACTTAGATTTTGTGTATCCCTTCCTACAATCATCGATACTGCCGCTCTTGCCTCTTCCAAGCTCTTTTCTTCTAAAGCCACAAAGACTTTCATACTCTCAACTTTTAAACTTTTTAAAGCCAGGATTTGATACGTCATAATACTTTCTAGAAATACACCCAAAAACCAGGAGATTGTATAAGCTCCAATCAACAACAGGCTTGTGATACTTACCACAATTCCACACACAAATAAGACCAATATTCTTCCCTTTTTTCTTTTTTCTAAAGGATTTCCTTTATTCAAACGCTTTTCTAAAAAAGAGATCAATGAACCAATCCAGCGAATAGGATGTGGCCAAGAATAAGGATCACCAAAAATTAGATCCAGTATAAAGCCACACACAAAAGCGATTATATGTCTATTCATAAAAGACTCCTGATTGAATCTATTTTGATAGAATCTTTAAGATGTAATGTACACACAAACCCATTTCCATTCTTACATTGTCCATCAAAATAGTCCATGGAAGAAAAACTAGAAAGAATAGCCATAATCGTTCCCCCATGTACTATACAAGCAACTTTATTCTCCTGAATCTTCTCACACATCTGTTCAAAGCCCCTCTTTACTCTTTCAATAAATTCATCTTTAGATTCACCTTTTGGAAAAGGAAGTGTTCCATTGGAATCGATCCAGGCTTGATACATTTCATCTCCATTTAATTCTTGATAGTTCTTTCCTTCAAATTCTCCAAAATCCATTTCCTCAAAAGAAGAAATGATTTCATATTCTTGATCTGGGTATATAAGTTCACACGTTTGAATACAGCGAAGCTTTGGCGAAACAAAGATTTGAGATACCGAAGGATATATATTCTTTATCAGTTGGTTCATGCCATTCGTACTCAAAGCTTCATCACTCTTTCCAATATAGCGCTTCTCTTCATTCCCTTTGGTCAAACCATGACGAATCAAGACAAGCTCTATTTGATCTGTTGGGCTATTCCACATGTAATACGCACCACCTTTTCTGCTCGCTTAGCTAATTCTTGTAACAATTCACCCGTGATATCCCGATATACTCTTTCTTCCTTTTGAAGCGGTACAATGCCATTCCCAATCTCATCGCTAATAATCACTAGATCTTTTGTTCCCATCAATCTTTCTTCAACTATGCATTGTATCTCTTCTTTGGAATAACCTTTTTGTAGTTCTTCTTTCACAAACAAATGAAACGAATCCCAAATTGTGCAATTTGGATATTGATTCTTCACCCATTCCTTTTTTCCTTGTGCTCTTCCACCAATCACCAGATCCATACTAAAATCCTTTCCATACAGCTAATACAATTAATACAGCCAATTCACTAACACACACAAACCAGCCCGCTAAATCACCTGTAATTCCACCAAATTCTTTCTTTGATTTATAGTAGTAATAAAAAAAAGTAAGTTGAATAGTTGCCCATTCGATTAGAACCGTCGATATATCACAAACAAAAAATAGAATCATAGTTACAAAAACAAATTCTACAATTAAGATTTTTCCCACCCAGGTTTTATCTTCGGTCTTTGAAGAAGTTACAACCATTCCATCCTTTTTAGCCTTTGGAAAATATGTCACACTGATTCCGCTGCAAATACGCGAATACACAAAGCCAGCACACATACACACAATGGTTGTCTGGTTTATATAACCAATGAAGCCAAAAGCGAAACAGACATAAATCAATAATGAAATGATCGCAAAAGCCCCAATATGTGGATCTTTTAAGATTTCCAATTTTCTTTCCCGATTCTGATACGAATGCAGGGCATCTTGGGTATCTAAAAAGCCATCTAAGTGAAATCCGCCAGTTATAAGAAGGGGAATCACAAAGGCTATCATCGTATACAACAATAAATTAAAACTTAATACCGTATTTAATTGAAACCAGATATATTCCAAAAGACCAATCACTCCCCCTACCAGAGGAAAGAACACTAAATGATATTTCATATCTTCACTATCCCAGATAAAACGAGGCATTGGAATTTTTGAATACATAGAAAAAGCAACAATCAAAGATTTCATCAGTTGTTTCATTCCCGTCCTCCTTTTAATAACAGTGGTATTCCCACTACCACTTCGACCACTTCATCACTGATACGGGCGATATATTGATTGATTTTAGATAAAGCATACATGTAATCCAGAGTATCTTTGTCATACTCGATTCCATCTTCAAAAATATTATTCGTAACAATCACGGCATGTTTCAAAGTCGGTAATAAAGAATCCAAATCCGAAATCATTTTATGAATGACAGTTTCCTTATCTATCATCGTTTCTTGAAACATTTCATTGGCCACTAAATTGGACATACATTCAATCAATACACTTTCATTTTTCAAATCCAATTGGGCGATATTTTGCGTTTGTTCGATTGTTTCAAAGCCTTTACCTTCTCTTTGAAGACGATGTTTCTTCACTCTCTCTTTTCCTTCTTGCGAATAAACCTGCATCGTTGCGACATAGTATTTTTTATTCGGTTCCAGTTTTTGGATATACTCTTCTGCATATTTGGATTTTCCACTTCCCGAACCACCATATACCATCACAATCATACAATCTCCTCATAGTGTTCATATTGTTCCACACCTGATGTTTCAAAACGTAAGGATTTTTTATACACATCTAGAGCCGTTTGAAGAAGTTCTAACATAAGAACAGCTCCACTTCCTTCTCCTAAAGCCATCCCTCCATCTAGAACAGGATCTATTCCTAATGTTTCACACACAAAGGCACACAAAGGCTCTTTACTCTTATGTGAAGGGATACAAACATCCATAACACTTGGATTGATTTTAGAAGCAGCTAAAGCTGCAACCAAACTAATCGCCCCATCCAATATAACCGGAATCCTTTCTTCATAAGCCCCTAAATACACACCCACCATACAGGCAATGTCAAAACCACCCACACTACGTAGAATGGTATATACATCCTGATGATACAAATCATACTTTTTAATCGCTTTTTCGATCACAGAGACCTTTTTGAGTAAAGAAACATTATCAAGTCCGGCTCCTCTTCCCGTCACCAATCTTGGCTCCACTTGTAGTAAAGAAGCAGCAACAGCGGAAGAAGTCGTAGTATTTCCAATTCCCATCTCTCCCACACAAAGAATCGAATAACCTTCTTGTTTACACGTTTTCACGATTGTTTTTCCCAATTGTATACAAGTTTCTAAATCCGCTTGTTTCATGGCTTCACATTCTAAGAAATTGTTCGTACCCTTTTGTATCTTATTATCTATGACATTCTTTAATACGTGATCATAAGCAATTCCCACATCGTATACTTTACAATCAGAGTGTATCTTTTGACATAAAACGCCTACAACACTTTTATAAGCTGCAATATTTTCAGCACAAATACGAGTGACTTCCTGACTTGATTGAGAAATGCCTTCTTTTACAATCCCATTGTCTGCACAAAAGACAAGAAGGGCACTTTTTTCCAAACTAGGAATCATTGTATTTTGAATCTGCCCAATTTGAGCAATGTAATCTTCAAATTTACCCATACTATTCAAAGGTTTGGCGATAGAATCCCACTCTTTTTTAATTCTCTTTTTCATGCCACTCTACCCCGACTATTTCAAATAACTTTTTCACATCCATGTTTTCTTCCAGAATTTGTGCCAATAGATCATATTGACTCTCCTTCCAGGCTTGATAATCAAATTCTTTTTCTTCCAAAGAAATGCCTTTTCGTTTTGCCAAAGTCTGTACGATTAAAGAAGCAATATTTCCTGCATCAAACAAACCATGTACATAACTTCCATAGACATTCCCCTGATTGATCAATGGCTCTTTTCCTGTACTATTACCCATATGGATTTCATATCCTCTATATATTTGATTGGACAAACAAGCCAAAGGTCCTTCTACCTTCGGAAAACTTCCCTCTACCTGTTTGGTAATCTTTTCTTTTTCCAATACTGTATTTATATCTAGTAATCCTAATCCTTCGATGTATCCCCCTTCTTCGACAGAATAAGGGTCTTGAATTTGATTTCCTAACATTTGATAGCCACCACAAATACCAATAACAGGAATATTCTTAGAAGCTCTTTTAATATTCACTTCAAATCCGGATTCTTTTAACCACTTCAGATCCGCAATCGTGTTTTTACTACCAGGTAATAGAACACAATCCATTTTATCGATTTTGTGAGGATTGCTCATATAATGCACACTGACATGATCCATTTGTTCAAAAATCGCAAAGTCTGTAAAGTTAGAAATTCTTGGAAAACGAACCACTCCAAGATTTATGACATTTTCTTCTTTTTGATCAAAACGAGTGGTCACACTATCTTCTTCATCCAAAGATACATGGGAATAAGGAATGGTACCAATCACGGGAATGTGTACCTTTTCTTCTAACATTTCAATGCCTGGATCTAAGATAGATTTATCCCCTCTAAATTTATTAATAATCAATCCCTGGATACGATTTCTCTCTTGTTCTTCTAATAGTTCCACCGTTCCATATAATTGGGCAAAGACACCTCCTCGATCAATATCCGCAACTAATAAAACAGGTGCATTGACCATTTGGGCCATTCCCATATTGACAATATCGTTCTGTTTCAAATTGATTTCGGCCGGACTTCCTGCTCCTTCAATCACAATGATGTCCACCATTTCTTCCAGCTTATGATACGCTTTCAAAATTTCGGGAATTAGTTGAGTTTTGTATTGAAAATACGATTTGGCCGGCATATTTTCTAAAACTTCGCCATTCACAATGACCTGACTTCCTACATCACTCGTTGGTTTTAATAAAATGGGATTCATACACACATCCGCTTCAATACCTGCTGCTTCTGCCTGCATAACTTGGGCTCTTCCCATTTCTTTTCCTTCTTTGGTGATATACGAATTCAAAGCCATATTCTGCGATTTAAAAGGAGCTACTTTGTATCCATATTGTTTAAACAAGCGACAAAGCCCCGCCACAATAAAACTCTTTCCGGCACTGGACATGGTTCCTTGTACCATAATCACGTGTTTGGAAAACGCTGTTTTTTCTGCTAGCTTTAATTTCATTCTTCCCGTATGTGTTTCAAACTCATCGTCTTCAATTCCATATAAATTTTGAATGAAAGAACCTTTATATACGTCTTCACTCGTGCCTACTTTTACAACCTCTTTTCCATTCACACACACGATTGTATCGGCAATGGATTTGACCAGGTCTAGTTCGTGTAAAGACATTAGAATCGTTTTTCCTTCTTGTTTGGCTAAACGATGTATGATCTTTAATAAATCCAATTTATAGTGCATATCCAAATAGCTTGTTGGTTCATCTAGCACAATGATCTCGGTATCTTGGGCAATGGCTCTAGCCAACATAATGCGTTGTCTTTCCCCATCACTGATTTCATTAAAATCTTTATCTGATAAAGAAGTGGCATTTACTTGTTCTAATGCTCTATATACCACTTGCCAGTCATTCTCCGAAAGAATCCCCAATCTACCCGTATAAGGATAACGAGCTGTCGCAACCATTTCCTCACAAGTCATTCGTTCTGGCTGAAGTCGCTGGCTAGTTACCATGGAGACCTGTTTGGCATATTCTTTTTCTTTTAGTGAATCAATCTCTTTTTCACAAATAGAAATAGACCCACCTTTTTTTTCAAGTTGTTTCAAAATGGTTTTTAAAACCGTCGACTTCCCTGAACCATTGGGCCCAATGATGGTTACAATTTGACCAGGAGCCACGGTAAAGTTAATATTTGAAATCAATATGTCTTTGTAGCCGACATCTAATTTTTTGGTTTGAATCATACACGTCTCTCCTGTTTCTTTAATAGTATGGTAATCACAACGGGTACTAAAATAATGGCTGTTACGGAACTAATACTCATTTCAACTGGGGCGAAGACACTACGGGCAATTCCATCACAGAACAGCGTCACTATGGCCCCCATTAAAAATGTGGCTGGTATCAGTACAATGGGCTTGCTGGTTCTTAATACCCCTTTGACTAGATGGGGTACGGCAATGCCTACAAAAGAAATGGGTCCGGCAAAGGCTGTTACAATGGATGATAATAAACTGGATAACAGAATTAATACTACACGTAATCTTTTAATGGATACACCCATATTTTGTGCATACCCTTCCCCTAATTGGTAAGCGCTGATTGGCTTAGATAGAAAGAAAACAAGCAGCACACAAACAGTGACAAAGAACACAATAATTTGTATATCCTGCCAATCCATGCCGGATAAGCTTCCTAAAGACCAATTGTGTAAATTCACAATGTTCGAATCCTGGGCAAAAGTGATACAGAAATCAGTAATGGCAGAGCATATGTAGCCAATTAAAATTCCACATACCACTAAATAAGACATATTTCTTACTCTTCCTGCAAAAATCAGAACAAACCCCATTGCGAGCATGGACCCCACAAAAGCACTGGCAATCATCATAACGGAACTGAGGGTAATTCCCATTTCCAAAGCTATGATCATGGTCAATGCGACAAATAATTTTGCACCCGATGAAATTCCCAATACATAAGGACCGGCAATCGGATTTTGAAAAAAAGTTTGAAGTAAATATCCAGAAACAGATAAAGCCCCTCCTAAAAAAAGAGCGGCAAGAATTCTAGGCAAACGAATATTTGTGACAATATTTTGATATACTATCGGATCTGTTGTGGTGGATACACTGCCAATGCGTAAACTAACAAATGACAATCCAATCAAAACAAGAACCATCGTAATATAGACTGTACTCACTCTTTTTTTCATAGGGCTTCCTTTCTAGGATAAGGGTATTAGATAGATACAATCGTTCGAATCTTCATGAACAATCGCATCAATATCTTTCATAAATTGTGCCATACCCGTACTTTTTTGAAAAAAGTTTTGGCTGGTACAATAGACTTTTTTATTTTTCACAGCTTTAAAATCTTTAAATAAGTTTTCTTTTTGAATTAAATCCTGAATGGAATGGATTTCTCCTTCAATTGTTGCGTTATAAATGAGAATATCCGCATCTATGGCCTGGGCATAGAAATCTTCCATCTGCATATGCATGGTGGACAGGGCATTTTCTTCTTCTACCCGCAAATCTTTTAATACATATTCTCCACCTGCCAGAGAAATCATCGTCGAAATATAGTCATTCGGTTTTCGAACCGTGATAGAGCCATTAGAAGTAATGGAGAAAAAGGCAATACGCTTTCCTGTATTTTCTTTTTGAAGAATAGACTCCATCTCTTGAACCTGCTCTAAGAAAAACGAGTTCGCCTCTTCTTCTTTTCCAAAAAGAAGACCATAGACCTTGATCCATTCTAATCGAGCAAGTGGATGGGCTTCATAGCTCGAACGTTCTACCAATACGGGAATTCCCAATTCTTCCAGCTTTTCTTTTACCGCTGGGTTGTGATAAATCATCGTATTTTCAATGGCTAAATCACACCCAGCACTTAGTAACAGCTCATAATCTGGTGCACTGTATTTTCCAGCGTATAAGAGATTACCAGTATTCATTTCTTCTTTGGCTTTGTCTATATACCAATCCGATTCCCTGGTTCCCGAAAAGCGAAGAGAATCCAGACAATCCAGTTGACAAAGATAATCCATAACCGATGTAGAAACTAAATAACTATTTTTTAATGGCTTCTTTATAATGGTGATTTCTGGATCTAATGAACGAGGAATCTCTTTCCCTTCTTCCACAATTAGGTATGTATCCTGATCAATGTGTAAAAGTGTATAACCATCCTCTTTTTCTATTTCAAACTGATTGGCATATAAACATTCTTCTTTTTCAAAAGATAGTGTTGAAAAATCAGGGCCATTATAACTAACAGAATGCCCCTGTTGGCTACAGGCAGTCAGGGGCATTGTCAAGAATAGTAAAATGTGGCAAATCCATACTTTTATTTGTTTCATAATTACTCTACTATTTTAAAAGTCAATGTGTACTCAATTTCATGAGGTACACTCATGGCGGTTGTATCCGCTATGACATGTAATGCTTGATCTAAATCTTGTACAGGAATGGTGAAAGTCGAATTGCCTTCCGTGGCTTCGTTTTCATATTTCTCCCCGTTTACTATCATATAGTCATAATAGGGAGAACTCCATACAATCTGTACTTCTTTCTTTTCATCTTCTATAACAAGGGTAGTCGGAGAGGCAATGCTCGCTCTTCCACTTCCCCCTTCCATGTTCACTTCTACCTGATATGTTCCATTTTTTAGAGAACTCGTACATCCTACTAGAAGGAACAGGAATGAAATGGAGAGGAATTTAAATATCTTTTTCAAATTATTCTACCTTTACTGGATTGGCAATGGTCACTTCATGTGCATACCATTTTCCTTTTTTACCAATGATAGAAACTGTAAAACTGTGATTTAATTGTTGCACGGGAATATCGTAAGCATAAGCAGAATCGGTTGTTCCATCTTCATAAGCAACTTTTTCTTCCACTGGATTTAACCATTCTGCTTCATTTTCCTTTGCGTCTTCTTCACTTCCAACATAAAGGTTTAGAATACCTTTCCCGGCTAAGATTACATGCACATTCATTTTTCCATCTTTTACGGTTAATACCGCTTTTCCATCTTGTGTTTCATTGGCATGGAACATGTTAGAATCGGTTGTGAAATCCACTGTATAAATTCCATCTGCTAATTCTTGTTCATCGTTTGTTTGTTCAATATCTCCTTGGATATCCTTTCCGGCAAGAGCAGCTTTAGTGTGTTCTACATAGATATCTTGGACAGCTTCAATACGTCCTAAACCAGCAATTTGACAATCGACTTCAAATTCTTTGGCAAACATAGATTTCCATGAATCTTCATCATCCCCTGCCATATCGTTATTGGCATGATCTCCAGCCACAACCATCAATGGACGTAATACGACTTTTGTGTATCCTGCTTCTTTTACACTTTTGATGACTTCCTCACAAGCGGTTTCTTCTGGTTCCCCTTCTACAGTTCCAATGAATACATTATCGTATCCAAGTTCTTGCATAGTAGTAGACATTTGAGAATAACTAACCTTGGCATTGTGACTTGTTCCGTGTCCCATAAAGACATAAGCAACTCCATTTTCTTTTGCCTCTGCCATGTTCTTAAATCCAGAATCTTTCAAAGCTGCATCGCTAATTGCTTGAGCAACGGCTTTTTTATCTTCATTAATAATGGAAGCATCTTTCCCTACTTCTCCTAATAGAGGTTGGGCAAAAGTAATTCGTTCAAATTTATCGGTGTAAGTTTCTACTTCATTGAACAATTCATCGTATTCAAGACCATGCATTAAGTGTGTTGGTTGAATAACTAAGTTTTTAACATGATTTGCCACAGCACGATCTAACGCTTCTTTTACGTTATCAATTCTTTCTCCATCACGAGCTAATACATGGTTCATAATGATTTGAGCAGTAAAGGCACGACGTACAGACCAGTCTGGAAATTCTTTTTGAATGCGTTTTTCAATGGCGTTGATATCATTGACACGAGAGTCATTAAAAGATGTACCAAAACTAACCACTAAGATTTCGTTTTCAGAAATACCATCTTCATTTCCTGGATCGTCTTTCGAAGCATCTCCTGTATCTCTTCCAAAATAATCTGGATCGGCTTCTTCCCCTTCAACTTGTTCTTTTTGTTCATCACTTAAAGCATCCCATGCTTCTTTTGCGGCTTTACATTGTTCATCGGTTTTGTCTGTTCTTTCTTGTACATAGATATCATCGATTAAAGCTGCCACTTCTTCCGGTGTAACTGTACTAGTCTTTTGTGGTTCTGCAGCTGAACAAGCACTCATCATAGATAAACTTAATGCACAAACAATAGCTTTTGAAAGTGTTTTTTTCATAGATTTTCTCCCTTCTAATACAGAAAAAAAGACTTCGAAATCCGAAGTCTTGCGCACACTAAAAACAACGAAAAAACAAAACCTTTTTTCGCTTTCTTCAGTACGATCAATGCCTCGTGATCTGGAATTTTCTTCCTGTACTATTATAACTGGCAGGTTTCCTGGCTTTAAGATCGTCATTGTTTCTTGTCTTCCCAAACGGTTTATTCAGTGACATAATAAGAAACAACTCCCTTTTCACAGTGACGAGATCGTACAAGAATTTCACTTGTTTCCCTTTTAACCACTTCTTATCCGAAGATAGAGTGGCACCAATTACTTTTTATTCACTTTTACAGAGACATTTTATCACAAATAGGGATTAAAGTTTAAATATTATTTGGTTCTCCTGCTATTTTCTATACTTTTCATCAAAAATGATAAATGATTGTTTAGAATCTTATCAAATATGGAGATTGCAGCCTTTCTGGATATGAGTCGTATTAAATATGTTTAAATAAGGTTCCTTATGACAGAACTAAATAACCAATATATGAAATATAAACTGGGATTTGTCTATTTAACGAATTCTTCATAGATATGAATATATTCACTGATATTGCTGATTAGAACCGGATGTCTATCGCTGGTAAAAACATGAATGTTGCAACTACTCACCAAAGCAGAAATCTTGTCAAATAATCTTTCGTAATGACCTTTCTCAAACATTTCATCCTCCGCACTGCCGGTCAACAGCAATCTCGGTTCCAATTCCGAAAGGGAACGATGGAAGAAGCATCCAATTTTTTGGGCATGATTGACTACTGCTTCTGTATCTGCATCAAGTACCTGAACCTAGTCCGACCCATGCATCATCTCCATCATCTGATAAAACTCTTCCATCTGTTTTGCATAATTTCGCCCCATACGAATCTGCTCTGTAATGAACGTATTCGCCTCTAATCCCTCAAAGCTATCTGCTGCAACGGTATTGGGGTGTTCCAACGAAAGACTCAGTGCTGCCAAAGTACCACCACTACAGCCTGTTACATCGACCTGCGCCAAACCAAGATTTGTAAGCAGAGCGGCAGCTTGTTCACTCCAAAAATACCACAGATCAATCGGCCATTTGTCTAGACGATCTGACTGACCGCAACCGAGAAAATCCATACGAATGACCATTCTGTTTTCCAACAGTGAGACGATAGGATCGAACATTTATCGTATAAAATACCTTTTTGTTATCAAAATCATAATAACTCACACTGTACACCTCAAATTTAAAAATTCTATTTTATATCTCTATAATATCACCGATACAAAGTGTGAAAGAAAGTGCGCCAATAAGATGCATACTTGTATAGATAAAATACCTAAAGAAAAGAAGCCGGATAATGATTCGACCTCCAAAATAGATTTATTATTATTAATTATTCGCAATTCCTTTTCTCACTAACAGGAATCCATACACGGTTTCAAAAATCCACAATACAACCATAATGGCAAGAAAATAATACGGAGTCGTTCCACCACCATAAAATATGCCACCTAGAACATCAATAAGGAAATGGGCGATGATTACCGCAATAAGATCTCCTGTTTTTAGGTATACAGCCCCTAGAACAACACCTGTCACAAATGCCATGATTAGTTGAACCAATAGCGATATCAGGTCCATCCCCATTATGTTTGTCA
>JAGHTX010000069.1 GCA_018065105.1 Bacillota bacterium | reverse complement strand
GTACGAATTGGAATGTTGACAATTTTCCCATAGGACCCATTAAGTATTTTTCCAATAAACCAAATACTTTTTCCATAATTCTCTCCTTGTTTAAATTGTTTGGTTGTTTGCAATTCTAAAGTTTGTTGTACTTAGAAAGTTGCAAGATTCTTTGATATTGTTTATCAGTTTTAGATGCAATTTGAATTAAACGCACTCTACATGCAATTGCCATCGCTTCCATGATTCCCAATATACAAAGCATGACGATTCGCGAAGTCAAGTTACCAGTTAGAAATGGCATAATTTCATTAGCATTAAAGATAAGAATCAAAATCATCAATAATGGAATAGCAATTGGAACTACTTTATAGTACAATGTAACCCATTTCACACTAGGTTCTCTATTACTGTATGCAGTAAACAATTCGATTGATGCAACAGCAGAGAAGATAAATGATGCAGCGGATACAACTACCATCCAGTGTCCATTTGTGTAGTTTAGATATAACCAATAAAACGACATAAAGAAGAACGCTGCTGTAAAATAACGAATCATTAAGAATCGGTTAAAGTACATTGACGTCATACTTTGGCGCTTCTTGAATATTTCTAATTCCTCTCTTGATAATTCCTTTTTTTCTTTTTTCTTTTTGCTAGTAGCCATTTAGACTCCCCTTCCCAAGACTATGCGATTTTTTTGTACACGTCCATTAATTCAACAGCAACTTCTTTTAAAGTCATAGTAGTCATTAAATGATCTTGTGCGTGTACCATGATGATTTGGATTTCAATTTTTGTTCCACGGCTGAATTCTTGTAATAATTCAGTTTGAGCTTGGTGAGCTTGACGAAGAGATTCTTCAGCTTCAGCTAATTTAGCATCAGCAGTTGCCCAATCAGCAACTTTCATAGCGTCCATAGCTTCGTGAACATTGTTACGAGCATCACCTGAGTGTAAAATCAAGTTAAACGCTGTCATTTGAGATTCCATTTCATCCATAATTTTTTGTTCTGCCACTTCAATTCACCCCTCTTTCTATTTTGATATCCAAAAACATTTTATGTTTTATTGGTAATTTGTGAGAGTCTATACAGATCTCTATTTACTGTAATACTTAAAATAGTTAAAAAGGTATTAAGTTAAACACGTTTACAGCGGCAAAGAGTTGACTCTCTTTTTGTGCTTAACTGCGTTACTTGAACCCATTTTTTGCAAAAAATAAAAAACAGTTAAGAAATATTAATATTTTTGTAAGATGAATTCTGGAAACGACTATATAACATTCTACACGTTTTTCGTTCAAAATCAAGTTTGATTCATCCCTAGAACGTGTAGATTGTTAATAATTAAGCCTTTTTTAAAGAATTATTGCAGCAATATAATTCTTTTTAATTTTGTTTTAGAATTTCTTATTTAATGTTGTCTAAAACTAATTTAGCCATATTAGCGATTCCTGATGGAATTGGAATATAAGCTTGAGGTGGAATTTGAATGATATTAGCTCCTGAACGGTCAGCTGTATCTTTTAAGTTTTTCCAGTACATTTTAGTTTGTGGAGATACTAAATATAAATCGTAGCAGTTGTCAGCTACTAATTTAGTTCCTTCTTGAGTTCCACGAGCTTCCATGAAGATATCGTGTCCTTGTTCTTGTAATAATGCCATAGCTTTTGCAGCGATCATAGATGATGACATACCAGCTGCACAGATAATTAACGCTTTCTTTTGTGCCATAATGATTTTAACCTCTTTTTTAAATCCTTTCTTCTATTCATTTGATTATAGATCAAATACAAACGGATTTTGGACAATGTCCCTAAGATTGTAAAAGAATGGTGAATTTTGCTGCATATTAAATAAAGTAATCACCAAAGTCCTACGATTGTAAGGTCATTATCTTTCAGGTAGTCATATCAATCCGGCTACCGTAAAAAGAAACTCCCCTTATAAGATTTCCGTTTAATGTAGTATATCATGTAATCGTTTACAATAGAAGAAATTTTTTCTGTTTTTGTCACATAATCTCCCACAATTATGACAATTATTATAATATTCTGTTCTTTTTTTGTGTTGTTTCAACAAACTTTTATATGACATTCGTCATTTTTTCCATATTGTTAAAGCGTAAAAAATGAAAATAATTTTTTCTTTTTATAATACAAAATCGATATTGTTCTTGTCTCTATATATAAATAGAAATATCATTATTTAAAGGACAACTACTTATGAAAAGAAAAAAATATCCTATTCATTCTGACTTTAAAATATGGTCACATCTTAATCCCCCACTAGATTCATTTTCAGTATTTTGTATTCAAAAATTGATGAGTCCACTTTTCAACATGGAAAAGAGCAATGATACCTGTTACGTGGAAAAACGAATCATTCATACAAAAGCTCATAGAATACCGATTCTAATGTATACACCAATTGATTTATCCCAACAAGAATCTCCTTGTCTAATCCTTTATCATGGCGGTGGATTTGTTTTGCCAGCTTCTTTACACCATTATAAATTGGCACGACAATACGCCATTAAAGCAGGGTGTAGAGTAGTTTTTGTAAATTATTCACTTGCCCCTAGACATTCTTTCCCACAAGCCATATTTGAATGTTTTAAAGTATACGAGTGGTTATTAAATCATGCAAAGGAGCTGAACATAGATGCTTCTAAAATCGGAGTTGGTGGCGATAGTGCTGGTGGACAATTAGCAAGCGATGTGTGCATTAGCGCAAAAAGAAAAGACATAGCCTTACCATGTCTTCAAATGCTGATATATCCTGCCTGCACTAACGGAGTTGAAACCGAATCCATCAAGGAATTCATAGATACACCTATGTGTAACACCAAAGATATGAACCGTTATTTAGAATTGTATCTAAAGAACAATACAGTGGTTCATCCTGAATACCTAAACTTAGTTGAAGCCAATTTAACAAACATGCCTCCTACATATATTGAAATAGCCGAATTTGATTGTTTACGAGATGGTGCACTTCTTTTCGCAGAAGAATTAACAAAGAATAATGTACAGATTTGTATTCATTCTACCAAAGGTACAATTCACGGGTACGATATTTCTTTGTCCAGTCCAATTGTAAAAGAAAGTATTTCAAAGCGGATTGATTTTTTAAAAACTCACCTAAAATAAAAGAGAGCGCTGCTCTCTTATTATTTTGTAACCACAAAGATCCAAAAACCTTTATCGCGATTTACTCTTTTAACCTTACATCCCTTTTCTTCAAAGTAATTGATTGCAGATTGTGCACCATGTTGTTTACGCATCACAATCCAAGTTTCTCCATTTTCACTCATGTGTTCTACACATTGATCAAATAAAGAATAGATTACTTTTTTTCCCGTGCGGATAGGGGGATTTAATAAAATCTTATCGAATTTTCCAGATTGAATACCATCTTGGCATAGAATTGTTGCTGGATACCCATACTTATCCATATTCTTTCTGGCAAGTTCAGTTGCTCTTTGATTTATATCAATCATAGTAACTTCACAATCCCAAAAGCTACGAAGAGTACATCCAACAACACCAATCCCGCATCCTAAATCTAACAATGTTTTAGGCGTTTCTTTCGTATTTTCTAATACAGTTTCCATCAGGATTTTAGTTCCTGTATCCAATTTATCTTTACTAAACACTCCTGCATTGGAATGGAGTGCAAACTCTTTTCCTTTAAGAAGAAAATGAACCATTGAAGGTTCATTTTTTATGGATTCATCGTTTTCAAAATAGTGAGACATTAGTCTAATGAATTAACTTTCTCAGCAATTTTGTTAGCGGAAATACCATATTTTTCAAATAATTCTCCTGGTTTTCCACTTTCACCAAAGATGTCTTGGATTCCAATGCGAATTAATTGACATCCAGTTCCTGCTTCTGCTAATACTTCAGCAACTGCACTTCCTAATCCACCAATAATAGAGTGTTCTTCGGCTGCAATCATGTATTTGTGAGTTTTTGCCAATTCAATAATTAAATCTTTATCGATTGGTTTAATTGTGTGCATATTAACAACAGTTGGGTTGATATTCATCATATCTTTTGCTTTCATGCTTTCTTGAACCATAGATCCTGTTGCAACAATAGCTACTTTTTCCCCTTTGTTTAATACGATACCTTTACCAAATTCGAATACATAGTTTTCGTCGAAGAATTCTTCTACACCTGAACGTCCTAAACGTACATAACATGGTCCATCTTCGTAAGCGATAGCGCGAATTGCGGCTTTAGCTTCGTTATAATCGCAAGGTACAACAACTTTCATACCAGGGATTCCACGAAGTAAACTAATATCTTCGATACATTGGTGAGTTGCTCCATCTTCCCCTACAGAAATACCTGCGTGAGAAGCACAAATTTTTACATTTGCGTGAGGATATCCTACAGAGTTACGGATTTGTTCAAATGCACGTCCAGTAGCGAACATCGCAAAACTTGAAACAAACGCAATCTTTCCACTTGCTGCCATACCAGCAGCTGCACACATCATATTTGCTTCTGCAATACCCATATCGAAGTGACGATTAGGGTCAACTTTTTTAGCTTCTGCTGATTTTGTAGAACCTGCTAAGTCAGCATCAAAAGCAACGATGTTTTTATCTTCTGCCATTAATTCTTTTAAAGCATCTCCAAATGCGATACGTGTTGCGATACTTGCCATAACTATTTAGCCTCCAATTCTGCAGTAGCTTGTTCATATTGTTCTTTGTTAGGAGCTACACCGTGCCAGTTTACATTGTCTTCCATGAAAGAAACACCTTTTCCTTTAATAGTTTTCGCAACGATAACGGTTGGTTGTCCTTTAACAGTTTTGGCTTCTGCATAAGCAGCACGAATTTGATCAAAATCGTGTCCATCGATGCAAATTACGTGTGCACCGAAAGCTTCGAATTTCTTATCTAATGGAGACACATCCATTACATCACTAACGTGTCCATCAATTTGTAAGTTGTTGTAGTCAACGCAGATACACATGTTATCTAATTTATAGTGAGCAGCTGACATTACAGCTTCCCATACTTGACCTTCTTGACATTCACCATCACCACATAATACATAAATACGGTGATCGTTTCCATCTAATTTATTTGCTAAAGCCATTCCAACCGCACAAGAGATACCTTGTCCTAATGAACCAGTTGACATGTCTACACCTGGACATAATCCCATTGAAGGGTGCCCTTGTAAACGAGACCCTAATTCACGGAATGTTTTTAATTCTTCTTCAGGAATAAAACCTTTAGCCGATAATACTGCATATAATGCAGGGCTCGCGTGTCCTTTACTTAATACGAAACGGTCACGATCAATTGAATTTACATTTTCTTCATTGATGTCCATCACTTCGAAATAAAGTAAAGTTAAAATATCAGTAGCACTTAATGAACCACCTGGGTGTCCACTTTTGGCCATGTAAGTTTCTAAAATAATGTTCTTACGAACGTTGTTTGCGATAACAGCCAATTTATTGTTGTCCATATCTTCTTCTCCTTTGAACCGTGCACATTATATCAAATATGTACACAATTTGTACATAAAAATAATTTCTTCCCAAATAAATATTTTTACTACAGGTTGATCACAAAAAAAAATATCTTTTTTCTTCTATATATACATATATCAAATTGAGTAAAAACAAATAAAAAGCCAGACCTTTCGGTCTAGCTTATGGATTTATTAAAGAACTTCCCCGTTTGTTTCGATAACTTTCTTGTACCAGAAGAATGAATCTTTTCTTCTACGAGAGAAATCTCCAGTTCCATCGTCATAACGTTCTACGAAGATGAATCCATAACGTTTTGCCATTTCTCCAGTAGAAGCCGAAACTAGGTCAATACATCCCCATGGAGTGTATCCACGAAGATCTACACCATCTAATACAGCTTCGTGCATTTGTTCGATGTGAAGACGTAAGTAATCGATACGATAATCATCTTTTACGGAACCATCTTCTTCAATCTTATCAAAAGCACCCAAACCATTTTCTACGATAAAGATTGGTTTTTGATAACGATCCCAGATTTCATTTAAGGAAATACGTAATCCAATAGGGTCAATTTGCCATCCCCAATCGGAAGCTTTTAAGTATGGGTTATTTACTCCACCTAAAATATTTCCTTTACCAGCTTTTACGCTAGTGTCTGCAGTTTGGCAGTTTGACATATAATATGAGAAAGTATAGAAGTCTACTGGTCCAGCTGCTAAGATTTCGTCATCTCCTTCTTCCATTTTAATTTCAATATTATTTTCTTTGAAATAACGTTTGATGTAATTAGGATATGCACCACGACATTGTACATCGGAACAGAACCAGTTTTGAACATGACCAACTTGTTGATTACGAAGTTGATCCACAGGATTACAAGTTAAACCATAACTAGTCATCATAACGTGCATACATCCGATTTGATAATTTGGATCAATTTCGTGTGCCATTTTAACAGCCAAGGCACTCGCTAAGAATTGGTGGTGTAATCCTTGGAAACGATTTTGAGGAATATCTACTTGTTCCATGAAATCCATAGGTTTGATTTCATTTAAAATACCTTGATTTAAGAAGGCACCCATTGGCATTGTTGCCGTATTTAACTCATTGAATGTTAACCAATATTTTACTTTTCCTTTATAACGAGTAAAAATTGCTTTACAGAAATTTAAGTAACATTGAATTTGACGACGATCTGTCCATGAATTCCATTTCTTTGTTAAATTGAATGGTACTTCGTAGTGAGAAATGGTGATCATAGGTTCAATGTTGTATTTTAAACATTCATCAATCAATTCTTCATAGAAAGCTAAACCTGCTTCGTTTGGTTCGTCTTCATCCCCATTAGGGAAAATACGAGTCCATGAAATTGAGAAACGATACATTTTGAATCCCATTTCTCCAAATAACGCAATGTCTTCTTTGAAACGGTGATAGTGATCAATCGCATCGTGACTAGGATAGAAAGTCCCTTCTTCTAATTCTGGTGTGATACGTTTTGAAATATTAACGGTACCTCCAGTACAAACATCTGGACAAGAAACTCCTTTTCCACCTTCTTGCCATCCACCTTCTAATTGGTTTGCAGCTGTTGCTCCACCCCAATAAAATCCTTTTGGAAAACTCATAATAATTGCCTCCTTAATTTTCCATATCAAAAAGGACAGTTTTATCTGTCCTTAATAACCTATTTTTCTACTTCGAAAATTGTAGCACCTAATGCCGGTACAGCGATTTCAATCATATATTCCTTGTTGTTACGAGGAAGTCTTACTGCTTGGCAAGATTGAGGTGTTGGATTAATCCAAGTACCATTATATTTATCCCATTGAGAATTCAATACTTCTTTATACATACCTTTTGAACAAACACCAAATTGTTCATGTTCGTAACCGTTTGTTGAGAAGTTTAATACAATGACATAATCTTTATCTGTTCCTTTACGGATAAAAGAGAACATATTCTTTTGATTGTTGTCAGCATCAATCCATTCAAAGTCAATTCCTGCTTTACAATCTCCACGCCAGAATGCATCGCTACCTGCATAGATTGCTTGTAAATCTGCTAAATATTTTTCAAAAGAGTCGTGCATTGGATAGTCTAATAAGAACCAATCACAGCTCTTCTTTTCATCCCATTCACGTAACATTCCAATTTCATTACCCATGAAGTTTAATTTCTTACCAGGGTGAGCATACATATATGTATATAGCGCTCTTGCTTGAGAGAATTTATCTTCATAACTTCCCCACATCTTATCAACGATGGTTGCTTTACCGTGTACAACTTCATCGTGAGAGAATGGACAAACAAATCTTTCAGTATAGAAGTAAGCCATTGAGAAAGTAATCTTATTGTGATGCCATTGACGATAGATTGGATCTAATTTTAAGTATGCCAACGTATCGTTCATCCAACCTAAGTCCCACTTATAGTCAAATCCTAAACCACCATCAAATTCCGGTTTTGTTACACCTTGGAAATCACTTGAGTCTTCAGCAATTAACATAACAGAACCATTGTGTTTCTTATTTAATAAGTGGTTCATACGACGCATGAAGTTTAAAGCACCTTCGTTAGCTCCACGATTTTTATCACCTTTCCAGTAGATCGCATTACTGATCGCATCCATACGTAATCCATCAAAGTGATATTCTTCTAACCAGAAGTTTGCTGCACTCATTAAGAAAGAACGAACTTCTTCACGCCAAAGATCAAAGTTATAAGTTCCCCATTCTGAATGAGCATCTTCATCTCTTGAATATTCATACAATGGAGTTCCATCCCAATAAGCTAAGGCATATTCATCCTTAACAAAGTGAACAGGAACAAAGTCCATAATAACACCTATTCCAGCTGCGTGAAGGTTGTTCACAAAGTGTTTCAATTCTTCATTTGTTCCATAACGAGAAGTACTTGAAAAATATCCTGTACATTGATATCCCCAAGAACCATCAAAAGGATATTCTCCTAAAGGCATTAATTCTACGTGTGTAAAATTGTGTTTTTTACAGTGTTCAATTAATTCCTTTTCGATTTCTGCATATGTTACAAATTCAACATCTTCATCCTTTTTCCAAGAACCAACATGCATTTCATAAATATTTAATGCTTTATCGTAACATTTTGTACGAGTCTTCATCCATTCATCGTCACTCCAGCTATTATATTCACGTGATACGATGATACTATTTGTTTTAGGACGCAATTCACTATAGAACGCATATGGATCCGCTTTATCCACAATCTTACCAGTTGATTGTGTTACACGATATTTATATGCATCCCCTACTTTTGCTTCCTTTACAATACATGACCAAATTCCTTGGTCGTCTTTTTTCATTGGATCTTTCTTTCCATCCCATTCATTGAAGTCTCCAACTACCGCGATTGCTTGAGCGTTTGGTGCATAAACAGTAAATTCTACGCCTTCACCTTTTTTCAATACATGTGCCCCAAAAATATTATAGGCTTCCAATTCGCGACCTTCAAAGAATGCTGTCATTTTCTTTTGGTCCATTCCTAAGCGACCTCCTCTACTTATATCATTTTAACATTTATTTTAACAGTTTAAAACAATAATTTTGAAAACGCTTTCAAACAAATAAGACAAGTCCTATAAACTTGCCTTATAAATATTCAAAATTTCTTTTAAATCATCCAAAGTTTGAATGGTGTTGCTCGCATTTTTGAACACATGCGAATTAGGTAATCCTTTAAAATACCAAGAAGCCAGTCCACGCATCTCGCGAATCGCAACCGTTTCTCCTTTTTGTGCACACAAATCATACGCATGCTGCAAACAGATATCCATTCGGTCTTCAATCGTATAACTGTGACTTTCTCCGGTAAATAAGTCATGACATTCTTGAATTAGGAATGGATTCCCAATAATTCCTCTTCCTAACATTACCGCATCACACCCTGTTTCTTCCATCATACGCAGGAAATCTTCCTTACTACGAACATCTCCATTCCCAATGACAGGAATTGAAACAGCCTCTTTTACTTTTTTAATATAAGACCAATCGGCATTTCCGTTATACATTTGATTGCGCGTACGACCATGAATCGCAATCGCTTTGACACCAGCTTCTTCCATCGCTTTTGCCATTTCTACACAATTGATATGATTCTCATCATATCCCAAGCGCATTTTTACTGTTACCGGCTTTTTTACATTCTGCACTATCGCCGAAACCAATTCTTTGGCATAATCAATATCTTTCATCAAATAACTTCCTGCTTTAGCCTTAATAACCTTTGTAACAGGGCAGCCCATATTAAAATCAATAATGTCGCAGTCTGTTTGTTCATCTAGGTATTTAGCCGCATGAACACAAGTATCAATGTCGTGTCCAAAAAGCTGAAAACTTAATGGATGCTCATTGGGGTCACTCACGCACATTTGTTCCGTTTTACCCGATTTGTAGAAAATCGCCTTATCGCTAACCATTTCGTTACAAACCATACCGGCTCCAAATTGTTTAGCAATCTTACGAAAAGCCATATTACTAACTCCAGCCATCGGAGCAACGATGACTGGATTCTCGATTACTACATCCCCGATTTTAAGAGGCATGCTTCATCACCAAAATTTCTTTTAGATCGAATTCATCAAAAGTATAACGTTCATTACAGAAGTTACAAGTTACTTCACAACCATGATCTGTTTCAATCATATCTTCGATTTCCGAATCGGCGATGATCGATAAAGCTCTAGCCATACGTTGTTTTGAACAAGGGCAAGAATATTTTACTTCTTTAGTTTCCAATACTTTGGCATCTTCAAATAAATCTTTAGCCAATTGTTCTAAACTTGAGTCATCATATTCCTGAATGATTGTACTCATTGGTTTTAATCCTTCAATTACATGTTCACAAATCGCAATATCTGTTTCTGTTGCATCAGGAAGCATTTGAATAATCATCGCTCCTGCACTCAATACATTTCCGTCAGTATTTACAAGGACCCCTACACTAACAGCCGTTGGAGTTTGTTCACTTAGGGCAAAATAATACGCGAAATCTTGTCCGATTTCTCCTGTTTGAAGTTCCACCGAACCAGAAAAGTTCTCACCCATTCCTAAATCTTTAGTTACTGTTAAAGTTCCATTGGTTCCTACAACGGCGCCAACATTTAATTTACCAGATTCGTACTGTACATCTTCTACATGAGGATTCGAACAAAAGCCACGTACATTCCCATCGTAGTACGCATCTACGATGATGCTTCCAATTGGACCGTGTCCATTAATAGAAATAGTTAACATTTCTTCTTCGCTTTTCAACATTGAACCCATCATAGAACCTACCGATAAAGTTCTTCCTAGTGCAGCACATGCACAAGGGTGTAAATCAAAACGGTCTCTAGCTTCTTGCACCATCTGTGTAGTCTTTACTAAATATAAACGTACTCTTCCTTCAAGTACCAATGCTTTACATAATTGATCTTTCATATCGTTCCTTCCTAAGAAAAAGACGCTCTATGCGTCTTTCTTTCCTGTTAACTCACTTAATGCATCACTAATATCTTTTGGATCTGCACTCTTTGGAAGTTCAGGAGGCATAACTCTTTCTTCCTTAACTTCTTCGATTACTTCATCAACCATAATCACGTTTGGATTTGTTAGTTGACCATATTCCATAAGATTCATGATTTCTTCATTTGTTAGAGTTTCATGTTCATATAATGACTTCGCAATTAAATCTAATAAATCACGATTTTCGTTAAGAATTCTACGACAATCATTGTGGCATCCATCCACGATTGCACGGACTTCCTTATCGATTTCTGCAGCAACTCCGGCTGAGTAATCCGAACCTTTTGTATAATCTCTTCCCAAGAAAACATTTCCTTGAGGATTTGCGTATTGAATAGGTCCTAAACTAGACATACCAAATACACGAACCATGTTCTTAGCGATTTCTGTTAAACGTTCAATATCATTTACAGCACCACCACTTACTTCACCAAAGACGATTTCTTCTGCAACACGACCACCTAATAAACCAGTGATTTTTGCCAAATATTCGCTCTTTCTGTGGAAATATTTTTCTTCGCGAGGTGTCATTAGGTTATATCCTCCAGCTTCTCCACGAGGAATGATAGTAACCTTTTGCACCATGTCTGCATCTTCAAGTTTTAGACCAATGACAGCGTGTCCCGCTTCGTGATAAGCCACAAGCCATTTGTCTTTTTCTGTGTACTTCTTGCTCTTCTTAGCAGGCCCCATCATAACACGGTCGATGGCTTCATCTAAATCACCCATTGTGATTACTTTACGATTTGCACGAACCGCTAAGATGGCTCCTTCGTTTAATACGTTAGCCAAGTCTGCCCCAGAGAATCCAGGTGTTCTTTGCGCTAAGTTTTCGATGGTTACATCTGGTGCTAAACGCTTGTTACGAGCGTGTACTGCTAAGATTTCTTTACGACCACGAATATCTGGTAAATTTACTGTAATTTGACGATCGAAACGACCACTACGTAATAAGGCTGGGTCTAATACATCCGGACGGTTTGTTGCCGCAATAATTACGATACCGTTATTATCTGTCATACCATCCATTTCAACTAACATTTGGTTAAGGGTTTGTTCACGTTCATCGTTTCCTCCACCCATACCAGCACCACGTTGACGACCAACCGCATCGATTTCATCAATAAAGATAATACATGGAGCACTCTTTTGTGCAGTTTTGAACATGTCACGTACACGGCTTGCCCCTGTACCAACAAACATTTCTACGAAATCTGAACCAGAAATAGAGAAGAATGGAACATTTGCTTCCCCAGCTACCGCTTTGGCAAGTAATGTTTTACCAGTACCAGGAGGTCCAACCATTAAAATTCCCTTAGGAATATGAGCTCCCATATCAGTAAATTTTTTAGGTGCGCGAAGATAATCGATGACCTCTTTTACTTCTTCTTTTTCTTCATCACAACCAGCTACATCTTTAAAACGCACTGGCACATTTTCTTCCATGCGTGCCTTTGATTTTGCGAACTCGAAAGCCTTATTGCTTCCGCCTCCGCCCATTCTAGACATCATGAAATAGAAGAATACCGCAATAATAATGAACGGAACAATGTTAGCTACAATGTTCATAAATACAGAATTCGAATCTGGATCCGAAACAGTAATTTGCGATTTATTCTTCGATAAAGTTGCTTCCAACCATTTTAAGTTTTCATCGGTATTTGGAACAAGTACAGAATAAATTACATCTTGTTTTGTTTTCTTGTCTTTGTAAGATCCCTTAACACGAATAATTGTTGGAGAAATTTGAATTTCACTATCTCCAAAAGTTGTTTCTTTCGCTAATTGTTGGAACTTTGTGTAATTTAAATCCACGCTGCTAGTATTCGTGCTATAGAAAAACAAAGAAACAATAATACTTATGATAAAAATGGTAGGTAAATAATTAAGCAGTTTTTTCACTTAAATTTCCTCCTATGAATAAACCTCTTCTTTTAAAACACCAACGAATGGTAAGTTTCTATATTTTTGGTTGTAATCCAATCCATATCCTACAACGAATGCGTTTGGAATATCAAATCCAACATAGTCTGCTTCACATTCAACAACACGTCCTTCTTTCTTATCTAATAGAGCAACGATTTTAACATCTTCAGCTCCACGATCGTATAACAATTGAACGACTTGTTTAATAGTTCTTCCTGTATCAATGATATCTTCTACTAAAAGAATTGAACGCCCGCGACAAGAAACATCCATATCTTTATTGATTTTCACATCCCCAGTTGAAGCTACACCAGAGTATGAGCTTACTGACATGAATTCTAATTCAACTGGAATTGTAAAACGCTTGATTAATTCTGCCATAAAAGGAATACTTCCTTTTAATAACGCTAGAACAAGTGGTGTTGCACCAGTTTCTTTATAACATGCTTCGATTTCTGAAGCTAATTCTTTACATCTTTCACTAATTTCTTCTTCTGAAAATAAAACTTCTTTAATATCATTTAACATATGCTTTTTCTCCTTATACTACAAATTGCATTGTAACATAAATAAATTCGGTTTTAAACCAAAGTGTTCTACATTACAACCAATTCCTGGTACAAATATAACTTCTCCTCTTGCGTTTTCCACAACTAGCCAATATTTTCTTTTCACTTTTGGTATTTTTCGATCAATAAAGAAGCGATGTACTTTCTTTTTCCCAAAACGCATTTGAATTACATCTGTATCATGAACTGTTCGGACCACCAAAGGAAAATCCGCTTCGGATACACAAATGGATTCAATTGTCTTCCCTTCTCGAGATAGACAATAAGTATCCTTGTTTATGTATGTTAGACAAGGATATACATCATGTACCTTTTCTTTTTCTTTTGAAACAATTAAATGTCCCTGATAATTCTCTACATCAAAACCATCTATCTCTACAAGTATATTTTTATGAAGCTGTTCTAATAAAGAACACATATGTTTTTTACTATAGTTTTTATGGGTATATCGATTTAAATATAATTCCAATTCCAGCCAGGAAGGATTATTCGACATATCCCCATTAAACTTTTGCGCTTGTTCTTTTTCTTTTTGCCATCTTATATTCTCAGCGTCGATTCTTTTCAGATACGAAATTTTTTCTTCCTTAGACATAGAATCCATCAAAGAATGACGAATTTGATTCCTTGTATAATGATCTGTTAAATTCGATTCATCAATACCATATGGCACTTTATTCACAATACAATATTCTTCTAATTCTTTTTTCTCCCACATTAATAGGGGACGAATAATTTCATAACCTTCTCGTTTCGTTTGCCCAGCCAAGCCATAAACATCACAGATCATATTTCGACGCTTTTGAAAAATATACGTTTCAATAAGATCATCCATTTGATGGGCAACAAAAACAAGACTTGCTCCAAATTCCAAAGCGCATTCTTTAAAAAACGCATATCGAACCTCTCTTGCCCAGCTTTGAAAATTTCCTTTCTCATACACTGGATACAGTACCTTATAAGGAATTTGATATTTATCACAATATTCCTTTACAAGCGTTTCATCCCGATATGCCGTTTCTCTTTTTTGATAATTCACATGCGCAACAAAAAGAGAGTATTGTCCCCCTTTTCGTAATATATCTAACAATGCCATGCTATCTGGTCCACCAGATACCGCTACAATACAATTTTGCATGGCATTATTATAACACTATTAAGTCAATTATCGCTTGCTGAATTTTTTGAAACAATGGACCCATTGGATCAATATGTGCTTTTACATCTATAACACGAGCGGCATTGATCCACTTTGCATCGTTTAAAAACACAGCGCTCTTTTTTTTCAATCCCCTGATCTTAGGAAAAGGCATTAAATGATCTTTAAACTGTGAGACAAAGACAGCTTTCTCATTGCTTGTCATAGGCACTACAAAAACTTTTCGATTGTTTACCGAAAGGACTAGGCCAAAATGAAGATAGCCCGCCTCGTTAATATACGCATTGCCAAAGTCGATGTAACAAATGTCTCCTTCCTCTATCGTCGGAATCGATTCTACAGCTTCTTTTTCTTTTCTAACGCAATAGTTTAGCTTAGAAACCATATAATCATAAACCTCTTCTTCGTTCAGTGTACGCAACATCAAACTTTCCTGACTTCTTGCATCTTTAATCAGGGCATTGATCATGCCTTTTCGAATATAGTATTTTTTCTTTAACATCCATTCTTTAGGTTCCATATATATATTGAAACAAACGAATATTATTTATTTATTACATCATAAAAAAAACGCAAATTTTTTGCGTTTTATTCAAATACTTTTCTTTTTATACGACGACAAAGCCCGATAATTGGATGGTATTTCTCACTAATCATACCGGACTTTTCAATAAAGATTTCTACTGCGAACAACAAGGCAATCATTACCCACAATCCGATTTCTTCGTTTAAGATATAGGCATAAGCACTGAATCCAAAAGAAGCCGTAATACCACACATCATCACAACTGTATTTCGGTGCCCGAACTGTTGCATCAATAAATGGTGTAAATGGCTTTTGTCAGCTTCCATAAAACGTTTCTTTTTCAACGTTCTTCTTAAAATGGCAGACAACGTATCAATGATAGGAAGTCCCAATAAAAGAATTGGAAGGGCTAAGGTCATAACCGTAGAACTCTTAAATCCCAATAGAGAAATGGAAGAAATCATAAACCCTAAAAATAACGATCCACAATCTCCCATAAAAATACTTGCGGGATGTGCGTTATAAACCAAAAAGCCTAAAACACTAGAAGCCAATACGAAAGTTAAAACTGCCACATCAAAACGACGCTCAATAATTGAAACAGAACCAATGACCACCAGGATCACTACACTGATACCACCTGCCAGTCCATCCAGTCCATCGATTAAGTTGACCGCATTGGTAATCCCTGCCACCCATAAAACGGTAAATAAAATAGAAAACCAGGTCCAATCAATCACAAGCCCAAAAGGCAAGTGAATCGCATCAACCCCTACGCCAAAATAAACAAGCACGGTTGCAGCAACAAGTTCAAAAAATAGTTTCACCAAAGGACGAATATCAATCAAATCGTCTACCAATCCAGTCATAAACATAATCGTTCCGCCAATTAAGATGCCCAGAATAGAACGATCGGCTTTCATAATCAAGGTAACAGAAATAATAAATGCCAAATAGATGGCAACACCACCAATACGAGAAATAATTCCATGGTGTACAGTACGATTGTTTTCTTTTGCGTATGCTTCCGCAAAAATAGAATACTTTTTAACCAATGGCGTAAGCGCTAAAGAAATTAAAAATGGAATTAACCAAGTTTTTAAATCAAACATTTATTTCCACCCTTTCACTCTTTCTACCATAGCCCAAGAAGGCTTCGATATTTTATCACAAGACACATGTAGTTCTCTAGATAATATAGATTGCATACCATAACACTCTGCCAATCCACCACTTAAGTATACACCGCCTTGTTGAATTACCAACTTTTTTTCACCATCCAGTTTATTCAACTCATCTTTTGCCCACATCGCAATTTGGTGAATAACATTTTCCATGGCTGGCCATATATCCGCTGGTTTAATATTCAGTACCACAAATTGTTGATAACGATTGTATCCGTAACACTGAATTGGATCTTTACTTTTATTTCGGAATGCCTGAGTAGCCTTTTCTTTCAAACTGCAAGCATCTTCTTCACTAATCAAACACTGTGATTTTTGAGCCACCAGTCTTTGAATTTGTTCATCCATCTGTTTTCCCGCAAAGAAAATAGTCTTATGCGAAATCATTTTTCCTTTAAAGAATAATCCAATTTCCGAATACGAATGTCCAGCATGAATCACAATTCCTGAATCATTCAAAGCTGCAACTTCCATTAGATTATGAAAGACAACCTTTTGAACCCCGGACTGAAACATTTCATTTTGCCAAATATCTTTTTGTTCCCCGCTAAATTCTGTAGGCGTCAAAACGATAACTCCAGGTTTAAAAATGTTTTTTTCAACCTCTAACATTTCAAACGCTTTTCGAATAACTGGATTCATCGGATTTAACATTTGAGAGTGATTTAAAATCGGTTTAATACGAACCTTATGGCTCGCTTCATATATATATTGATAAGCATCTTTAGATACCGCAACAATCTCTTCTCCCTGATAAGCGATACAAGAATGAATCGCTGTTCGCTTTTTTCCTCGAATATCAAGAAGCTTGACACTGTAAGCACCCGGATCTATCACATACCAATGTTCAAACATATTATCCTCCAAAACCACTTAGGATGGTCAAATTCAATATAGCTTGTGTGCACAAATAAGCTAACACAAACGATAACACAAACATTAACGTAATCACCTTGGCAGGTGTTCTGACGTTACAAAACTTTTCAAATTGGATTGCCGAAAGCGCATAGAAGCTAATTGCGAAGCATCCAACAAACACTATATATTGTATAACCGAAAATGTCATATTAACCTACACTCACAATTTCCACAAAAGGATATTTATCGGCTAACAATTGTTTAGCCTCATTTAATACCTTTTTATCTTCACAAAATCCCATCATCGAACTTCCCGAACCAGACATCATCACTCGTTTCATGCCTGCTTGTTCCATATCTCTTGCCACTTGTTCAAGGTTTGGTTCTAACAGCTTAGCAATCGGTTCAAGGGCATTATCCATGACCTCACAAAGCTTTTCAAAATTCTTTTGTTCCAAAGCCTTTTGTACCTGGGAAACGTCCACGTGTTCACTCGGATTTTTATCCCAGATTCCAAATGATTTTGGAGTCGAAATGCCATAATCCGGTTTCACTAATAAAATATCTATTTTTTGATCACAGGCAATAGGCTGAATAATTTCTCCGATTCCTTGTACTCGAGCCCATTTATTGAAATAACAGAAAGGAACATCAGCACCTACTTTTTTTGATAGTTGAAATGCCTGTTCTTCTTCCACAACAATGTTTTCTATATCGCAAACAGCCTTCATAACAGCTGCAGCATCTGCACTACCTCCAGCTAGTCCCGCTTGTTCAGGGATGTTTTTATGAATCACAATTGAATAGTGATTCTTTACATCAAAGTTTTCACGTAACATCTTTAAAGTCTTCGAAATCGTATTGATTTCAGGTAGTTCCATTTCTATACAAGAAATAAAATCTTTGTCGGCTACGGATATTTCAATCTCATCAAAAAGCGAAATAGGAGCCATAATCATATCTAATAAATGATAGCCATTGCCATCCCTTTTGACGACATCCAACGCTAAATTTACCTTAGCTTGCGCAAACACTTTCATAAGATACCTCATACAAACGAATAAAATCTTCCAAAGTACATTGTTGTGCACGTGTATTCGGTGCAATATTCGCACGCTCTAATAATTCTTGCGCCAGTCCTTTATCTTTTGTCCAAGTTTGGAAATTGTTGTAGATTGTTTTACGACGTTGCGTGAAACAAGCTTTCACCATCTCAAAAAACTTTTCTTCTTCTTTTACGTTGTATTCATGATGGAAGGCGAATTGCACAACCATACTATCTACATTCGGTTTGGGATTGAATACATGTCTAGAAACATCCATAACCTTTTTTACATGGCAACGATATTGTGTAATTACACTCAATGCGTTGTATTCTTTGTCGTTTTCTTTTGCCAAGAAACGATCTCCTACTTCCTTTTGCATCATAACGGTAATTCGCTCAATCGGTTCTTGTGCTTCAAATAACTTAAACAGAATTGGCGTAGTAATATAATAAGGAAGGTTTGATGCAAATACGACTTTTTGTCCATCCTTACGATATTTACGAATGACTTCATTTACATCCACTTCCAGGAAATCTTCTAAGATTACTTGTAAATGGTCAAACCCAATTTCTTGTTCCAAAACCGAAGGCAAACGATCATCTATTTCAAAGGCGATTACTTGATTTGAAAATTCACATAACCATTGCGTTAATGCCCCAATTCCCGGACCAATCTCAAAAACCAGTTCGTCTTTATCTTGAATGGCAGCTGTAGCAATTTTTTCTACAACTCTAGGTTCAATAATAAAGTTTTGCCCAAAGCTCTTCTTTGTCGCAATCCCATATTTATCTTGAATTTCTTTCGTTTTCTTTATCGTTGCGATAGCTTGTTTAATCATACAACACTTCCTCTATTTGTTCTTTCGTAATACCCATTTGATTCAAACGTTTGAAACAGGTTTTGGCACTACATGGGCTAATATGAAATGCATCACAAACGACTTTTCGCATGAATGCACTGTTTGGATTTCCTGTTAATCCAAAATCTATAAAATCTTGCCAGTCTAAGGACTTCTTTTCCACATCAAAAGTGACTAAGTGACTAAGGGACTCCCATAAATCTTCTTTACTTGCGTGTTCGACACCGACTTTTTTTGTTGTTCTTGCCTTTGTCTTATCAATAAAGGCATGCTTGCAACCAGGAACCGCATTACTCACCAAACGACGGATATGTTCTCCAGGCGTATCTGGATCTGTAAATATAATAATGTCGCGATTTTTTCGAAGTTCACGAATGGTCTCCAATGTCTTTTCACTCACCTGATCTCCACCCGTTTCGAAAGTATCACAATCAAA
This sequence comes from Bacillota bacterium, assembly GCA_018065105.1. GTDB lineage: Bacteria > Bacillota_I > Bacilli_A > Erysipelotrichales > Erysipelotrichaceae > Floccifex. Next base: position 5,945 of record JAGHTX010000069.1, on the reverse strand, counting down.
ATAAGATTGAAGTACATTCGTATCATTTTTTCCTTCGACGACAATTAATTCTTGAATTCTTTGTTTCATGCCTCTATCCTATCATATTTTTATGCCACTTTGGAAACATTCGTGAAGCCTTCTCCATGAACTGAATACGCATCTGTCACGATCATAAATACCTTTTCATCAATCTGTTTGATATCCTTTTCTAAATGTGGATATTCCTTATTCGAAATCGCACACATCAAAACAGGATGACGATCCATCGTATACGCACCATACCCTTCTAAGATAGTAGCTCCTCTTTCCACTTCTTCTAAGATATATTTACGAATCTCTTCTTCTTTTGAGGAAACGATCATAACATTTTTTGAAGTTTGGCTTCCTAACATAACTGTACGATTAATCGCATAACCACTGCTGAAAACAGAAAGAATTCCAATTAAGGCCGCATTTAGGCCATATGTACTAAATCCTAAAAAGATCGTCAATCCGTCAATCAGCATCACAGCATCGCTTTCTTTTAAATGCGCATACTTATGTAAAATAAGAGCGGGAATGTCCATTCCTCCAGTACTAGCGTGCGCTTTAAAGGCAAGACCTAATCCTATTCCCGATAGAATTCCCGAATAGATAGAAGCAATATATGCATCCATCGTGAAAGTGGATGCTGGTAAACGACCAACCACAATATTCAATCCATTCACAAACACTGTGTAACAAATCGTAGATAATAAAGTTCTATACGCAAATTTCTTCCCTAACAAAATCCATCCCAACACAAAAAGAGTGATGGTTAATATATTGATCAACAAAATGGAATCAAAAGCGAGTACTGGCTTCAATGCGACCGCAACACCAGCAACACCTCCTGACAAAATATCGTTCGGAAGGATAAAGAACGCTACAGATACAGCCACTAAAAAATTACCTAAGATAATCATTCCAATTTCTAATACCTTTTGTTTATTCATAAAAAAATCCTCCTTGCAGAGGTATTTTAGAGGTTTAAAATTTAAAGTCAAGATGATTGACTATAACTTTTTCATGTATAATGGGACTTGAATAAAATATATACTTTTTTTCGTTACTGACATGTTTGATGTCATTAACGATAAGATACTACTATTATGAAATCAGGTGAAACTATGATCAAATTACCAAAAAGCGGAATTATTCTTGCTCCCGCAAATATGCACTTAAAAATATACGATACTTATAAAGATTGCGTCGGTGTCGAAGTCTATGCTTTATTCACATTTATCCAGCGTTTCCTTTCTAAAGGAAAAGAAGACTTAGAAATTCTTTATGAATACAAAAACGCATTGAAAGATATTTCAAAAGCCAACGCATTCTACTCAAGCTGTAACGACTCCGATTTCTTACAAGCATGTCTATCTTTTCTAAAAGATACTAAAAAATACAATGTGCACAGCTTTCCCAAACACTCCCAAAAAGAAAAGGATTTAAAAGAAATATTAGAAGTACTAGATAGAATCCCGTTGATCGAAGATACCATTCCGGCCATTGAATTACCCGATTGTTCCAATGTCTATATTCTTCAAAGAAACTGGTCTCTAAGCGAATACTTCTGGATTGAAAAATTACTTAAAAAAGGCGCACATTGGATCGAAACAGAAACAGAACAACATCAGTTTTATTATTCGAGTTCAAACACAAGAAAAGAGATGGAGTTGGTCGCTCAACTTATCTTAGAAAATGACTATGATGCCAGTGACTGTATGATTGCTCTACAGTCTTCTGCAGAAAAACATGCTTGTGCTCAAATTCTAGAAGCGCATAACATCCCATTTACCTTCTTAGCCAATGAATCTTTATCAAAAGTAAATGCCTATTGGGTAAGCTTACTAGAATGGATCGTAAATAAAAACTTAAACAGCTTCTTTAATTTAATCGAACAAGTCTATCCAAACGATACTTACGTAAAAGATTATTTCTCTTCTTTTCCAGAAGAATTCGAAAACCAAGTCTACCATTGTCAAAATATTGAATATGAAAAAAACAATCTAATCAGTGACAATGAATGGTCTCGACTTTTACATATAGAATCTCTCACAAAAAAATGGATGGAAGAACATGCTGGATTGTTCCTTTGGGACCACCATTCATTAACAGAAGTTGCCAAAGAAGTACAAAATGCGATTGGCTCTCCTTCTATGGAAGACCTGTCTGCTTTTTCAAGTATTGAAAAACTTTGCCAACAAGCCTATCCATATCTAAACGAAAGAGAAGATTTAAATCTATTAATTCAATCCATTTCCACTTCTAAAACAAGCCCTAATTCACGAAAAGGGGTATGTATTGGTGGAAAAGAAGATATTAGCGGATTATATAAGGTTGTGTTCTTTGTCGGTGTCACATCGAAACAATTCCCTAAATTTAGTCAATATACAGGTATTTTCAACGAAAGCTATGTGCAAAATGTCCACAATCTGCCATCCCTAAAGGATCGTTTAAATACCCAAAAAGATTTATTGTTTAAAACTCTTTCGCAACCCGAAACATTCTACTGTTTATATCCACAAAGCGATTATGCAGGAAAGAGCTTGGAACAAAGCTTGGAAATGAAACAATGGATCCAACAAGAACCTGTTTTCATTTCACCACAAGAATATTCTTTCTATACAAAGCCAGAATTTTCTTTATCTCAAGAAAGTGCCAAGAATTTATTTGTATCCCACGATACATTTACCGGTTCTATTTCCCGTCTGGAAAAGATGGTAAAATGCCCACTTTCACACTTTTTAAGTTATGGACTTTACTTAAACGAAGTTCGGGAATGGAAAGATGTATCCGTTCGTGGAACCATTCTTCACTCGATTCTAGAGGAACTAGCCGGAAAGTATCCAAAAACGTATGCCAAATTATCGAAAGAAGAAATCACTTCGGTAATTCAAAAAGAATTCAAATTTGCACAAATCGCATTCCCTAAACGCAAAAAATGGTTTGATATGCAAGTATTAGAAATCAGCGAAAAGCTATCGTTAATCTTCGAACAACTAGCACAATTCGAAGACCATTGGAACATGAGCACAGCTAAGCAAGAATACGAAATGCACAAGTCTCTTACCCACAACGGAATATCGGTAGATTTTAAAGGCTATATCGACCGTATCGATGAGTCTGAAACTTCTTTTACAATTTTTGACTACAAGTCGAGCGAAAAAGAATTGAAACCTAACGATTTCTATACCGGGGTTTCTTTACAATTACCAACATATGCGATTGCCTATAACGAGGATTCTAATAAACAAGCAATGGGACATTTTTATATCCCGTTAAAAACTACATCGCAAAGCTATGAAGCCTATAAATTAGGAAATAAAAAGGTTCGTACTTTTGATTCCATTGAAGAAGATCAAATCCTAACATCCTTCTTAGAAAAACCATTAAATGGTTGGGATTATCAAGACATGAGCATTTATACCGATGAAGATAAACGCTTTAAATGTCCAAAAGAAGTCCCATCTTTTGAGCAGATGAAAAAGGACTGGGAAGTTATTATTCATTCCATCTTGGAACAAATCTTCCAGGGAGATATTGAACCAAACTTTATCGATGGTGCATGTACATACTGTAAGTACAATCGTATCTGTCGAAACAGTAAAGAAGAAGTATTAGCGCATTTACGCATAGAAAAAGGAGGAAACAGTGATGAAGTATAGTGCTGCCCAAGAAAAAGCCATTACCACTCGAGGCAAAAATGTCATTGTTTCTGCCAGTGCCGGAAGCGGTAAAACCAGTGTATTAGTAAAACGATTATGCGACTTAGTGAGCGAAGATAAAATTTCTATCGATCATATATTATCCATGACGTTTACTAACGATGCTGCCGCAGAAATGAAGACCCGCTTGATGAAAAGTCTTCAAGATGCAAAACAAAATAGTTATATCCAAGAACAGCTTGCGCTATTAGTAACAGCCAGTATTTGTACCATTGACAGCTTCTGTTTATCGATTGTACAAGACTATTACTATAAGATTCCAATCAGCTATACCATGTCTAAGCAGATTGCCAGTGATTCTCAAAGTAAACAAGCACTTAACAATGCCTATCAGAAGGCTACTAACACACTTGCGATTGAAGATTTAAACGAATTGATTCGTTTCTATCAATGTTATGGAAAAACTGAAGACGATCTCCAAAAAGATATCCAAAGTGCTATGAATACAGCTTGGGCTAAGCCAAATCCTGAAGAATGGTTACAAGACTGTCTAAATGGTGTGGCCTTAGACTGGTTCTATGAATATTTTAAGGAACAGATTTTAGCCTTAATTGATGTATATAATGAAATGATTGAAGAAGATGATTCTTTTGAACAAAAAATTGCTGCACTTCAACCTTGTCTAGAAGCTTTAGAACAACAAGACTACGCTTCTTTCCTACAAGCCTTCCGTACATATTATGTAGGAACACCGGCTTTTAAACCTAAATACAACAAAGTGGATTTTAAGAATCAACAAAAGGAATCTCGCGATATTGAAAAGAAGATTGCCAAGTATTTATTTGACGAGTCTACCTTTATTCAAGATGAAAAAATAAATCAAGCAAGAATGCGTACCTTTGTACAACTCACTTTATCAACCAAGCATTATTTTGATGAAGAAAAAAAAGAAATGGAAATCATGGATTTCAACGATATGGAACACTTTGCGTTCCATCTTCTTCAACAACCTATGATTCAGGAAGAAGTTCGAAATAAATACGAAGTCATTCTTGTGGATGAATTCCAAGATACAAACGATTTGCAGGAAAGCATTATTCATTGTTTTGAAAGAGGAAATAACGTATTTAGAGTTGGAGACGTGAAGCAATCCATCTATGGATTCCGCTATGCCAAGCCTTCCATCATGAAAGAGCACATGAAAAAGAAGGACGATAATAACGAATCCTTATATATGGATGAAAACTATCGTTCCAACCAATCTATCATTGAATTCAACAATGATTTTTATAGCAGGATCATGGACAATCCATTAACTGGTAAACAATTCGAAAAAGAAGATATTGCCAAAGTGGGTTCGGATCGCCAAAGAGAGAACAAACAATATCCAATTCGTTTTATTTATACCGAATACGAAAAGTGGAAAGAAGAAAACGATGATTTTACATTGGTTCAAGCCAAACAACTTCACAACAAGAATAAAGAAGATATCATTGCTCGAGATATTCTTGCCCAACATGCCCAGGGAAAAGCTTTTAAGGAAATGTGTATCTTAACTCGTACCCATTCTCCTCAAGAAGATCTTAAGAAAGCTTTAGAAGCCTATGACATTCCCGTACTGGCTGAAATTGATCATGGATTTTACACAAACCATGCGGTACAAATCGTATTATCCACACTCAGTGCCTTATTGAATCCTTGTGATGATATTTCATTAACCGCCAGTCTGTTATCTCCAATTTGTGAAGTAAGCGCCGAACAACTTGCACAAGCTTGTTTCAATAAAAAACGCTACGATTCGTTATATTCGCACATTAAGGATCAACCATTTATGGAAAGCTTCCATAATCTACGTGCAAAACGAAGAGTCTCTTTACCAGAACTTATTCGCATCCTTTATGCGACAAATAATTTTTATTATTTCCATACCTCTTCACAAGATAAAACAAACTTAGATTCTTTATTAGAAATGGCTAGTCTTTATGAATTTCCAGAAGATGTGTATGGTTTTGTACAAAAGATTAAAGAAGATGCCCAATTGGATAAAGTTGGTGAAGCATATCCTTATGGTAAAGAGGCCGATGTTGTTCAAATAAAGACAATGCACCATTCTAAAGGATTACAATATCCAATTGTTTATATCTACTCAAATCATGAAAAGAAAGATATGACCGCTACTTCTCCAGTCATCATTGATGGAGATTTAGGTATTTCCTTTGGATCATTAACGCCAGACAAGAAAATCAAGAGAACCTCTCGTTCTCATATTGCGATGCG
>JAGHTX010000038.1 GCA_018065105.1 Bacillota bacterium | reverse complement strand
TTTGAAGCAGCAGGTAAGATGTCTTTCTTAGCCATATCTACCATTGTTTTTGCTTCAATGTTGATAATCTTTGTATAATCTTCTGTTAAGATTTCATAACGTGAGATTACTTCTTCTTTTGTGAAGATTCCGTGTCTTTCGAATAAATCGATGTTTTCTTCTTTTGCGAAATATGGAAGAGCATCTGGTGTAGTTTTTAAATTTAATAATCCACGAGCAACGGCTCTTTCTACCCAAGAATCATCGTAACCATTTCCGTTGAATAAGATTCGTTTGTGGTTAACGATTGTTTCTTTTACTAATTCGTGGTATGCAGCTTCGAAATCTTCAGCCGCTTCTAAGCGATCTGCGAATTCTTCTAATACATCGGCAACGATAGCGTTGATTGTGATGTTGCATCCAGAAATAGATGAGCTTGATCCTGGCATACGGAATTCGAATTTATTTCCTGTGAAGGCAAATGGAGAAGTACGGTTACGGTCTGTAGTATCTTTTCTGAAACGTGCTAATACATCTGCACCAATTGTCATTACTTCTTTTTCACGACCTTTGTAGTCTTCGTCTTTTTCAATAGCTTCTAATACTTCTGTTAACTCATCTCCTAAGAAGATAGAGATAACAGCTGGTGGAGCTTCGTTGGCACCTAAACGGTGATCGTTTCCAGCAGTAGCAACACTTAAACGTAATAAATCTTGGTGTTCGTCAACGGCTTTAATAACAGCAGCTAAGAATACTAAGAATTGTGCGTTTTCATAAGGAGTAGCTCCTGGTTCTAATAAGTTCATTCCTGTGTCGGTAGACATTGACCAGTTGTTGTGCTTACCAGATCCGTTTACACCATCGAATGGTTTTTCGTGTAATAAACAAACCATTCCGTGTTTTTTCGCAATTCTTTGCATCAATTCCATTGTTAATTGGTTGTGGTCTGTTGCGATATTTGTAGTAGAGAAGATAGGAGCTAATTCGTGTTGTGCAGGAGCAACTTCGTTGTGTTCTGTCTTAGCGTAGATTCCTAACTTCCATAATTCTTCGTTCAATTCTTTCATGTAGTCTTGAACGCGAGATTTAATAGTTCCGAAATAGTGGTCTTCTAATTCTTGTCCTTTTGGACATAACGCACCAAATAATGTACGTCCTGTATAAATTAAGTCTTTACGTTGTTCGTAGTACTTTTGGTCCACTAGGAAGTATTCTTGTTCTGGTCCTACTGTTGTTTTTACAGTTTTTACTTCGTCGTGTCCGAATAATTTTAAGATACGTAAAGATTGATCGTTGATGGCTTGCATAGAACGTAATAATGGAGTTTTCTTGTCTAAGGCTTCTCCACCATAAGAACAGAATGCAGTAGGGATACATAATACGCCTTCCTTTATAAACGCATAACTTGTTGGATCCCATGTTGTATAACCTCTTGCTTCGAATGTGGCTCTTAAACCTCCGTTAGGGAAGGATGAAGCATCAGGTTCACCTTTAATCAATTCTTTTCCAGAAAAGTTTAAAATAACATTTCCATCATCGGTTGGATTAATGAAGCTGTCGTGCTTTTCAGCAGTAACACCAGTCATTGGTTGGAACCAGTGAGTGAAGTGTGTAGCTCCTTTTTCAATAGCCCAGTCTTTCATTGCGTGGGCAACAGCTCCAGCAATTTTTGGGTTAAGTGGTAAACCATCCTTAATGGTTTTTTGTAGTTCTTTGTAAGTGTCTTTTGGAAGACGATCTCTCATTTCCTTATCGTTAAAAACGTTGCTTCCAAAAATTTCAGTAATTGATGTGCTCATATTCAAAAATCTCCTTTCGAAAAAGAAAAGGCAAGGAGGCCTATCTATTTCTAGATAACTGGCTTCCTTGCCTTAATTCATGTGCTTATATTAATAAAATTGAAAAAGAATGTCAAACATAAAATGTAAAAAATAAAAAATATTTTCATTTCGTTTCATATAGATTTCCAATAAATAAAACTTTTACCTGCATGACAAATGGATTTATTGACCGTATTATGAAGAAAATTTAAGAAATTTATCGTAAGTAAGCCAAATGTAAGAATCGTTTTGTACACTTTAAGCAGGAGGGAAATATGAACATTATTATTAGTCAAACCACATCCGAGAAAGATAAGCTATACGATCAGGAATGTAAAGAAGTTCTATCTCACAAAAGTGTACTATCCTGTTTGCTTCATACTTTTGCATCCGATGATAAGACAGAAGAATTAGAAAAGAAGTTAGAACACAAACAAGATTTGGATCGGGATCTAAGTATTCTTCACGAAGGCAAGATGATTTGTGATGTCTATTTTTCTTTTGATGTATCCAACCAAACTCGATTGTATGTGAATGTAGAAGCACAAAATGAAGCGAATCCCCGGTTATTCTATCGTTTCTAGAGCAATCGTGTATTGTGCAAGAATTCTTTCTTTACAGTACGGTAAAGAATACACCAGAAAACAATATGGTGAAGTTAAAAAGGTTATATCTTTTTGGATAATGCCACAATCGGCTCAGTATCTAGATGGAGTTGTAGAAATAACCAGGCTCGTAAAAGATTCTCCACGGAAAAGAAGAATCGAAGAAAAAGAAGCTTACGATAAGATCTGTATTGTAGAAATGTATATCTCCAAGGATCACGATATTCAAAAAAAGTATGAAAAATACGATGAAGTCTTAACACCGTTATTTGTGTTATTAACCAATAAATTAAGTATTCAAGATAAGAAGAGAATATTAAAAGAATATGGATTCAAAGTGGATGAGGATCTAGAAAGGAGTTTGGATACTATGTGCAATCTAAGTGTAGGAATTCGAGAAGAAGGAAGATGTGAAGG
>JAGHTX010000188.1 GCA_018065105.1 Bacillota bacterium | reverse complement strand
CCTTACGTAGTAGATTAATTTGAAGTAACAAATACATAGAACGAACTTACTTGGGTGAGTTCGTTTTTATTATAAATATAGGAGACAAAGAAAATGAAAGTTTTATTATTAAATGGAAGTATGCATGCAAATGGCACTACATTCCATGCTTTAGAAGAAATTGGAAAAACTTTATTGGAAGAAGGAATTGAATACGAAATCTTCCAAATTGGAGCAAAACCGATTCGTGATTGTATCGCTTGTGGAAAATGCAATGAAAACGGATGTATTTTTGATGATGATTTATGCAATGCGTTCATTGAAAAAGCCAAACAATCCGATGGATTTGTTTTTGGAACACCCGTTTATTATGCGCACCCAAGTGGAAGAATCTTATCTTTATTAGACCGTGCTTTTTATTCAAGTTCTAAGGCATTTCAATTTAAACCTGCTGCCAGTGTAGCTTGTGCTAGACGTGCAGGTACAGATACATCTTTCGATGTATTGAATAAATACTTTGGAATCAGCAATATGCCAACGGTACCAAGTACATACTGGAACAATGTCTTTGGTAGTGCCGGAGAAGACTATAAAGAGGATTTAGAAGGGTTACAAGTTATGCGAAACCTAGCTCACAACATGGCTTGGATGTTAAAATGCATCGAAGCAGGAAAGAAAGCGGGAGTTGAAATGCCTCAAACGGAAAGAGGATCACGCACAGACTTTGTACAAAAACACTAAGAAGCTTATATTTGAGCTTCTTTTTTCTATGTTGTATAATCTTCAATATGAATATAAGAACGAATCAAGTGACACAAGGAGCGATGTATTGCGCTTTATACGGAATATTGTTGTTTGTTAATCAGCAGTTTGGACTGATTATTGAAACAAGTCTGCCTTCTATTTTTTCTTTGCCCATTTTAGTGTGTGCTGCAAAAAGTGAAAAGAATATCTCATGGATTGTTGGACTAACTATGATTATTATGACCTTTCTTTTTGGTAGTTTTACGACTTGGTTTTACAGTTGGTCATCCATTCTGATCGGCTTGTTGTACGGAACAGGAGTTCGTAAAAAATGGTCAATGATGACAAACTTTATGTGGACAACTTTATTATCCATTGTTGTGAATTTCTTTACTGTTTTTGTTTGGGCAAAGTTATTTGGGATGGAACTTACAGAAGATTATATGATGTTTCAAGCCTATATTCCCAACGTATCCTTAGCAACATTTATGGCATGTTTTGTTCTCTTGTTGAGCGTTTTAGAAGGCCTTTCCATTCATTTTATCGCTATCCTGATTCTTAGAAGACTAAGAGTTCCTATGGCAGAAATGAAAAATATCTTTCAAATTCAAAGCCCGTTTTATGTAGGTGTTCTATCAATTTCACTTTGGGTATTATACTATTTATGCACAAATGTGATAGAATGTTCACATGAAGTAGTCGGATTTTTTCAAGTTGTATTGTTGATGGATTACTTTATTTTGGATTTCTTTGGAGCAATCGTTATGTTGTCTTTATGTGTACTCTACCAAAAAAGAAAAATTGCTTTTTTGGCAACATTAGGAGCCATGATACCGGTTGTACAATGGATATGGATTTTTGTTGGATTAATGGATTGTTTTTTCCAAATTCGAAAGAAAATGATGAATAAGAGGACCGTATTATGAAACAGTTTAGAAAATATCGTACGACCATGATTGTTTCTGCCCTATTTACAATCATAGCTGTAGCTTATTTTGTCGGCCAAAAAAATTGGGATTCCCTTGCAACCATACTAATAATCTTTGGATTTTCTCAACTTGCCTTTTTTGGTTTTTGGAGAGATCTTCGCAATTACGGGATTAAGACGGAAGTTGATATTTCCCGTGTATTAGGAAAAGATGCCAAAGAGGCCTTGAGTTTTGGAAATGTTGGGATTATTACCTATGATGATAACTACATCGTAACGTGGTGTTCATCCTTTTTTACGGATCGTAAAATTGATTTAGTCGGAAAAAAAGTGACTTCCTGGATTCCTGAAGTAAGAAAAATATACGATGAAGTTGTGGATGAAGTATATGGAAGGAACGATGGTTCTATCTATCAAATAATCCGAAAGAACGATTCAGGTCTGTTATACGTTAAAGATGTTACGGAATTTATCGATTTAAAAGAAAAGTACGATAACGAACAAATCGTAGTAGGAATCATGACCCTAGATAACTACATTGAATATCAATCGTACGAACAAGAAGAAATTATTTCTAAAATTAACACAAATTTACGTGCACCTTTGGTTCGATGGGCCAATGAGCACGAAATGATGGTAAGACGATTGCGTTCAGACCGATTTGTGATGGTATTGGATCAAAAGATATTGAAACAAATCCGTTCTGAAAACTTTGATATTTTACAAAAAATCAAAGATGAAGCGAATCGAATGGATGTTTCGATTACGCTAAGTATGGCTTTTGCGTACGGAAGCAGTAATTTAAAAGAATTGGATAACGTTGTTAATGAATTATTGGAATTATGCCAAAGTCGAGGAGGAGACCAGGCTGCTATTAAAAAAGTAGGTGGTCAAGTAGAGTATGTAGGCGGAAACTCGGAAACCAGTTCAACTCGTTCTAAAGTTCGTGTGCGTATTATGGCTGGTTCGATTCAAAATGCGATTCGCGAATGTCCAAATGTTTATATTGTTGGTCATAAAAACAGTGATTTCGACTGTATGGGAGCAGCTCTTGCGATGTCAAGCTGGATCAAGACAATCAAGACGAGTCGTCCTTATATAGTATTAAAAGGTGTTTCTCGTGATAAACAACTTCAAGAATGCATGGATCGTTATAAAGAAATCTTAAACGCAAGACACACATTCTTAACCCCAGAACAGGCGGCAGAAAAAATAAATCCAGAAAAAGATTTGGTTATCATGGTCGATCATGGTGTACCTGGTATGTCCAGTGGTGATGTTTTCTTAGAACGATGTAAAAAAATCGTTGTATTAGACCATCACCGAAGAGGAGACACCTTTGTGAAAAATGCCATGCTTACTTATGTCGAAAGTGGGGCAAGTTCAACTTGTGAATTAATTACAGAATTGATTCAAAATATTCCGGATACAGTGCCAATCTACGAAGCCGAAGCTACGGTAATGTATTTAGGAATTTTAGTGGATACAAATCGCTTCAAAATGCACAGCGATACACGCACATTTGAAGCAGTGGCGGTACTTCGCTCTTGGGGAGCTAATCCAGGCGTAGCTGAGCAGGTATTAAAAGAAGATTATGATTCGTTTACGATAAAGAACGAATATATTTCGAGAGCTAAGCGATTAAATGGCCGTTTCGTAATCGATTGCATTGAAGACGATGTGTTAGATCGTACGATGCTGGCACAGATTTCACAACAATTGTTGTCAATCAAAGGAGCCCAGGCAACCTTTACCATTGCGCAGGTATCACGGGATCCGCTACAAAGTGCGATTAGTGCAAGAAGTGATGGAACATTTAATGTTCAAAGAGTTATGGAAAAAATGAATGGTGGTGGACACTTTGCGGCAGCAGCTGTGCAAAAGCCAGTGTTCCCAGCTGAGTTATGTAGACAACTAGAAATGATATTGGAGGAAGAAGAAAATGAAAGTAATTTTGCTTAAAGATGTTAAAAAAGTCGGAAGAAAAGATGAAGTTAAAGAAGTTAGCGATGGATATGGTCGTAACTATTTAATTAAGAACGGATTGGCCGTTGCTTATACAAAAGGTTCTAGCGCTGTTCTAAACAAACAAATGGAACAAAAAGCTGAAGAAGAAGCAGAATTAAAAGCGCAAGCAGAAGTGATTAAAGAACAATTGAAAGGTATTACTATTGATTTTACTTTATCTTCAGGAAAAGGTGGAAACGTATTTGGTTCGATTTCTACAAAACAAATCGTAGCAGCTTTAGCCCAAAAGGGAATTAAAGTAGAAAAGAGAAAAATTGATTTACCTCAATCTATTTCTGCATTAGGAATCACAAGAGTAAAAGTTGATTTATATCGTGGACAAGTTATTGGTGAAATCGTTGTCCGTGTTTCTGAAAAGGGGTAATCCATGGCTAGAGAACTTCCTAATAGTGCTCAATTGGAACAAGCTTTATTAGGATCTTTGATGATTTATCCTTCCGTAATGGCACAATGTCAGGAATTGGATTTGCACGAAGATGAATTTTATCAACCCAACCACCAGGTACTTTATAAAACGATGGAAGAGTTGACGAAACTAGGAAGACCCACAGACCTGAATTCTGTCGTTACTTATCTAAATGATCAAGAAAATTTAGATGGGGCAGGAGGAACGGATTACATTATTCGTTTGGCCGATGGAGCAATTAGTAGTGCCTATGTAAAACAATATGTTGAACAAATCAAAGACAAAGCACAATTAAGGCAAATCATTTATACAAGTGAAAGAATCGCAGAAAATGCCTATGACAATACAGCGGATATGGATTCTTTCTTAGATGAAACAGAAAGAAATCTATTGGATGTTACCAGAAACCGTCGTGGTGCGGAGTTTGAATCCAGCCAAATGATTGTAAGTCGTGTTTTGGAAGAATTAAATGAATTAAGAAACCACAAAGGGGTAAATGGAATCGCAACCGGTTTTGTGGATTTGGATCGCATGACCAATGGGTTCCACCCTGGGGATCTAATTATTCTAGCGGCTCGTCCGGCCATGGGGAAATCTGCCCTAGCCTTAAACTTTGCCAGTCAGGTAGCAAGTCGAAATCCTGGAGCTGTAGCCATTTTCTCTCTGGAAATGCCTTCGGATTCTTTGATGAAACGTATGTTGTCCGCTGAAAGTAATGTAAAAGCGACAAAACTTCGAGACGGAAATACATTAACCGAAAAGGACTTATCGCGTTTGTATGAGGCGGGTAACCGTATGTCGGAAAGAAAAATCTTTATTGACGATACAAGTAGTATCAAGGTTAGCCAAATTTTCTCAAAATGCCGTAAGCTAAAAAGTGAGTATGAATCCATTTCTTTAGTCGTTATCGACTATTTACAATTGATTTCGGGTTCTCGACAAGAATCGCGTCAACAAGAAGTATCGGATATTTCTCGTAACCTTAAAATCTTAGCTAAGGAAATGGAATGTCCCGTTGTTGCACTTTCGCAATTGTCTCGTTCTGTAGAAACACGTGAGAATCACCGTCCAATGTTGTCAGACTTACGTGAATCGGGATCTATTGAACAGGATGCGGATATTGTAATGTTTTTATATCGTGGAAATTATTACGATAAAGATAAAGAAAAAAGCGAAGAATATGAAGTGGTTGAATTAAATCTTGCCAAACACCGTAATGGTTCGGTAGGAACAATCAACCTGACTTTTGAAAAACAAGTTTCGAAGTTTACGAACTGTGAAACCAAACAAGCCGGAGATGATATTCATGCGAGTTGATCTATTGTGTAGTGGTTCAAAAGGAAACTGTTGCATCATTCGAAGCAAACAAACGCAGATCATGATTGATTGTGGCTCGACCAAGAGATATTTGTTTCAGGCACTAGCCCAAACGGGTATTTCCAAAGAAGACAATGATGCCTTATTGATTACTCATACTCACACCGATCATGTTTCACAAATCAAGCATTTTCAAAATGCGCCTATTTATTCTTATTGTGATATTGAAAATGTGAACAAGCACATTATCGTTTCTCCTATGGAATCTTTTATGGTGAAAGATCTAAAAATCACAGTAATCGGATTAAGTCATGACAGTCCGAAAACTTGTGGATATATTATTGAAGACGGAGAAGAAAAATTGGTGTATGTAACCGATACGGGGTATGTTCCTAATGTGTTTAAGCCATTGATGGAAAATGCAGACTATTATGTTTTCGAAAGCAATCACGATGTGCAAACGCTCATGAACACAAATCGTCCATATCATGTAAAACAGCGTATCATCGGGGATACAGGGCATTTGTGTAACGAAGATAGCAGCAATAACTTAGCTTCTATTATCAATTCAAATACAAAGGAAATCGTTTTGGCACACATTTCTGAAGAAGGAAATCGTAAAGATATCGTACTGGATACGATAGAAAATACCCTTCGAAAAAAACAATTTCCGTTATCAAAGCTTCGTATACGAGCAGCTGAACAATTTGAGATATATAAAATTGGGGGATAGTCTAACTATTCCCTTTTGTGATTTTAAATGGAAAAGGGTTATTTAAGATGGTATAATGTAACCTGATAGAAGTTTTTTAATGAGCTTTTTTTGGAGTATTCAATATGAAAACAGCAGGTCTACCAATGGCTTTACTAGCGAATCTTCTTATATGGGTGTTTATCGGATATAAGATGGATAGCTGGTTAAACACAACTCCAATCTTCATAATGATTGGCTTGTTTTATTCATTATTTGGAACCATTTATTTGTATTTCAAGAAAATGAGGAAAAAAGATGAATGAAATTCAAGAGATGAATAAAAAAATCACGAAATATACAATATTATTCAGTGTTGCAGGTATGGTGATTGGAACTATCGTTTTCCATGATATCAAAGTTCCTATTGGCTTATTAGTGGGAGCTGTAACTGGATTGATTGGATATTACATGATAGTGGATTTAGCTGTACATATTCCAGAAGATGAAGAAGTAGGTAAGAAAAAAGGAATCTCTAATTATTACTTAAGATACTTGCTCTATGCGTTTGTTTTCGCAGCAGGTGTATTCCTTCTAAAATTGCCGATTCTATCTCTTTTGGTAGGTATACTCATTCATAAAGCTTCTATTTATGCATACTCTATAATAGAGAAAAGAAAGGGTGGATGATATGGATCAAATCAGTGCATTGGAATTGCACTTTGGCGGGTTTTCATTAGTCATTCAACAATCCATTCTAGTTTGGTTTGGTATTTGTATTGCCTTTGGAATTTTCTTTGTAGTAGCCGGAAATAAAATTAAACAACAAGATCCAACAAAAGCAAGCAAAGGTATTGTTTACTTGAGTGAAGAAATGTTGAACTTAATTTTATTTATCATTGAGGGAAACTTAAAAGAAAAGACAAAGAAGTACATTCCAATTTTTGGAACATGTATTCTTATGATGCTTGTGGCAAACTTGATTGGGTTGGTAGGTCTTCAAAACCCAACAAGCAATGTCAGTTTTAATGCAACATTAGCAGTGTCAATGTGGTTGATGATTCAAGGAAACGGAATCAAGAAAAATGGTTTATTGGCTCGTATGAAAGAGTTAACAGAGCCAATGGTTTTATTAACACCTTTAAACATCATTGGAGAATTGGCGCTACCAATTTCATTGACAATGCGTTTATTTGGTAACATTTTAGCCGGAAGTATCATCACTATGCTTGTATATGGATTATTAAAATCATTAATGCCATTTGGAGCAATTGGATTATTAGTTACACCATTCTTGCATATGTATTTTGATATCTTCTCAGGATGTATTCAAACGTACATTTTCTTCACACTAGGTTCGTTCTTCTTAGGACAACAAGTGAGTGAAGAGGAATAAAAAAAGGAGGAAAAAAGAAATGGAATTCAATCAATTTTTCGTACAAGGTTTAGCTCTATTAGGAGCTGGGATCGCAATGGTTGCTGGATTAGGACAAGGTATTGGGCAAGGTATCGCTGCTGGTAAAGCCTGCGAAGCCGTATCAAGAAACCCAGAAGCTGCTAGTAAAATCCAATCAGTCATGGTATTAGGTATCGCCCTTGCCGAAACAACAGGTATCTATTCATTAGTAATCGCAATCTTGTTGATTTTCGTTAAAGGTTAATCGATTAGGTGATCGGTATGGAAGGATTTAATATTGATAACTATCTTCGTATTGCTCCAACCGATGTCATTTTAGTTCTTATTTCAACATGTATCATCATTCTTTTGGCTAAGAAATTTTTCTGGTCAGCATTAATTGAATTGATCGAAAAAAGACAAAATTTGATTCAAGAAAATATCGACTCATCTGTTCGTATGAAAGCAGAAGCAGAAACTGTGAAAGCACAATACGATGAAAAGATGAAAAACGCTGGTAAAGAAGCACACGATATTGTGGAATCTGCTCGTGAGCTTGCATCACAAGAAAAGAAACGTATCGTTCAAGAAGCACAAGATGAAGCGGCTCGTCTTCGTAAACAAAATCAAGAAGACATTGAACACGATAAGTTAAATGCGGAAAAAGAAATGAAAACTGCAATCGCAGATGTTGCGATGGAAGCAGCGAAGAAGCTTGTTGAAAAGGAAATGGATGAAGCGACACAAAAGAAATTTGTGGATGACTTTATCAATCAGGCAGGCGATAAGTTATGGTAGAAACATATAAGCCATACGCGCAAGCTTTGTTTGAACTCGCATCGGAACAATCGAAACAAGACGAATATTTAGATGCATTAAAAGAATTGGATATGGTTTGGGAAAACGCTCCTGAATTGGCTCAATTCTTATCGCACCCAAAAATTACAACGAAACAAAAACAAGAATGCTTAGAAAATATTTTTTCTAAAGACGTAGATCCAACAATTTATCGTTATTTGATCGTTTTAAATCACCACAAGGTGATTGGTCATTTCCAAGAAATTGTTCTAGCTTATAAAGAATTATGGAAAGAAGCGAAGAATATTGAAACGGTAAAAGTTGAATCGGCTTCTGCATTAGAAGAAAATCAAATCAAAGCATTAAAAACAATGCTTGAAAAGAAATTAGAAAAAGAAGTAGAACTACAAATTAAAGTGGATGAATCTTTAATCGCAGGTCTACGTGTCCAAACGAAGGACTTTGTCTTAGATAATACTGTCTCATCTAGATTAGCTAGTATGAAAGAACAATTAAAAGGTTAGGAGATATCTATGAGTTTAAATCCAGCTGAAATTAGTAAGTTAATTAAAGCACAAATTCAAAATATCGACCAAGATTTAGAGATGAATGAAAGTGGTACAGTTATCAGTATTGGTGATGGTATCGCTACTGTATATGGTCTTCAAAAAGCCATGATGTCTGAATTATTACTATTCCCTCACGATGTATATGGAATGGTAATGAACCTTGAAGACGAACACGTTGGTGTCGTTTTAATGGGGGACAATCCAGATATCAAAGAAGGGGATTTAGTAAAACGTACAGGACACATCGTAGAAGTACCTGTAGGTGATGGAATGATCGGACGTGTAGTTAACGCCTTAGGACAACCTATCGATGGAAAAGGTCCTATTGAATCGAATCGTACTCGTCCAGTAGACCGTGTAGCTCCAGGGGTTATGACAAGAAAATCCGTAGGAGTTCCTCTTCAAACAGGATTAAAAATCATTGACTCTATGATTCCAATTGGTCGTGGTCAACGTGAGTTGATTATCGGTGACCGTCAAACAGGAAAAACTGCTATCGCCATCGATACAATCATTAACCAAAAGGGTAAAAATGTTAAATGTATTTATGTAGCGATTGGGCAAAAAGCTAGTACTGTTGCTCAAATCGTAGAAAAATTAAAACAACACGAAGCTATGGATTATACAACTATCGTTGTATCGACTGCTTCTGAAGCGGCTCCATTACAATACTTAGCACCATATTCAGGATGTGCGATTGGTGAAGAGTGGATGGAAGAAGGACAAGACGTATTAATCATTTATGATGACTTAAGTAAACACGCGGTAGCTTACCGTACAATGTCCTTATTATTACGTCGTCCCCCAGGACGTGAAGCGTATCCAGGAGACGTATTCTACTTACACTCACGTTTATTAGAACGTGCGGCTCGTTTAAATGAAAACTATGGAAATGGTGGTTCATTAACAGCCCTTCCTATCATTGAAACACAAGCCGGAGACATTTCTGCTTATATCCCTACTAACGTTATTTCAATCACTGACGGACAAATCTTCTTAAAAGGAGACATGTTCAATGCCGGTGTTCGTCCATCTGTAGATAGTGGTTTAAGTGTATCTCGTGTAGGTTCGGCTGCACAAATCAAAGCGATGAAACAAGTTTCTGGTTCTTTAAAATTGGAATTAGCTCAATTCCACGAAATGGAAGCTTTCGCAAAATTCGGTTCAGACTTAGATGCTGCAACAAAAGGTGTCTTAGATCATGGACAACGATTAACACAATTGTTAATTCAAAAACAATATTCTCCAATGCGTGTTAGTGAACAAATTATGTCTCTATTCGCTGCTAAGAATAAATACTTAAGATCTGTAGAAGTAGAAAAAGTTGGAGAATGGGAAGCTGGTATGATCGATTTCATCAATCGTGAATATCCATACATCTTAGATCAAATCGAAGATAAAAAAGTATTAGACGATGAGTTAGAAAGCCAAATGAAAACTGCATTAGACGCATACAGTAAACAATTTGCGTTAGGACAAGGAGCATAGGATGGCTCAAAGCAGACAGGCAATCCAATCTCGTATCCAATCCGTAGATTCTACGAAAAAGATTACGAAGGCCATGCAGTTGGTTGCCGCTAGTAAACTCACTCGTCAGAAACAAATGATGGAAGAAAATAGAGAATATGCAGGTGCATTAGATGAGTTATTAAAGCTTGTATTAGGCGCTATGCCAAAAAACTCTATTTACTTAAATGAAAATGCTGGAAAACCTGCATACGTATTCGTAATCACGAGTGATATGGGATTGTGTGGAGGATACAACGCTAATATTTTCAAAACAATCCAAGCAGAGATTTCTAAAGAAGACCGTGTCGTTATGATTGGTTCTCGAGGAAATACTTGGATCTCAAGAAGAGATTATACAATCGAAGACACTTTGATGAATCTTACTGACGATGAGGCATATGATGTTTTATCGAAGAAGATGCAAGATGCCTTGGTCCTTTTTGAACAAGGAGAGATTTCTCGCATTCAAGTGTTATATACACACTACAAGAATACATTAACTTTCGTTCCAACTTTAGAAACGGTATTACCAGTTACTAAACCAGAGGATTCGAAAGACAGCCATTCACAAATGATTTTTGAACCAGGAAAAGAAGAAATGATGTCTTCTGTTATCCCAATGGTCACAAAATCGTCTTTATACTCTAAATTATTAGAATCAAAGACAAGTGAACAAGCTTCACGAAGAATGGCAATGGAAAACGCAACAGATAATGCGGAAGAATTGAAAGCAGATCTTGAATTGGCATTCAACCAAGCAAGACAAGCTGCGATCACGCAAGAAATCACCGAAATCGTCGGTGGTGCAAATGCGCTTTCATAAGGAGGTTATATATGAGTCAAAATATTGGAAAAATTGTACAGGTCATTGGGCCAGTAGTCGATATTGCCTTCCCAGAAGATCGTTTACCCGACTTATTAAATGCCATTGAAATCGAACGCCCAGATGATGAGAGCCTAATTGTGGAAGTAGCACAAGGAATTGGTTCCGATCGTGTTCGTTGTATTGCCATGGGAAGTACAGATGGACTTGTACGTGGAATGGATGCCATTGATACTGGTAAACCAATCCAAGCTCCTGTTGGAGAAGAAATTTTAGGACGTATGTTCAACGTACTTGGACGTCCTATTGATGGTTTAGAACCATTACAAGGTATTCGCACAATGCCTATTCACCGTAATGCGCCAGCATTCGATGAACAAAGTACAACTAGTGAACCACTAGAAACTGGTATCAAAGTAATCGACTTATTATGTCCATATGCTCGTGGAGGTAAAATCGGTTTATTCGGAGGTGCCGGAGTAGGTAAAACTGTATTAATTCAAGAGTTGATCCACAACATCGCTAAAGAACACGGTGGTAAATCTGTCGTAGTAGGTGTAGGAGAAAGAACTCGTGAAGGTAACGATATGTACCATGAAATGAAAGACAGTGGCGTATTAGACAAAACTGTATTAGTTTATGGACAAATGAATGAATCACCAGGTGCTCGTATGCGTGTAGGTTTAACAGGACTTACAATGGCTGAACACTTCCGTGATGAAGAACACCAAGACGTATTATTATTCATTGACAATATTTTCCGTTTCACACAAGCTGGTTCTGAAGTATCTGCCCTTTTAGGACGTGTACCTAGTGCCGTAGGTTACCAACCAACATTGGCAACAGAAATGGGACAACTTCAAGAACGTATCACTTCAACACGTGAAGGATCTATCACATCTGTACAAGCCATCTACGTACCAGCCGATGACTTAACAGACCCAGCTCCAGCAACAGCCTTTACTCACCTTGACGCGAAGACTGTATTATCACGTGATATCGCCGCTTTAGGTATCTATCCAGCGGTAGACCCACTAGATTCATCGTCTCGTATCTTGGATCCACTAGTAGTAGGAGAAAGACACTACAAAGTAGCTCGTGGTGTACAAAACATCTTACAACGTTATCGTGAACTTCAAGATATCATCGCTATCTTAGGTATGGATGAATTAAGTGAAGAAGATAAACAAACAGTAAACCGTGCTCGTCGTGTTCGTAACTTCTTATCACAACCATTCAGTGTAGGTGAAACATTCACTGGTATTCCAGGACGTTATGTACCATTGGAAGACACAATCCGTTCATTCGAAAGATTGTTAGATGGTGAATTTGACCACTTACCAGAAACTGCATTTATGTTTGTAGGAACAATTGAAGAAGCAGAAAAAAAGGCAAAAGAATTGGCTGGTGAGTAATTATGTTGATCGATTTAAAAATCGTATCTCCTAAAGGTGTTTACGCAAATAAACAAGTTAAAAGTATTACCGTAAACAGCGTTGAAGGGCAAATGACAATCTTACCAAATCACATTCCTATTTTTGCTGCCTTGGTTCCTTGTGAATTAACATTACGTTATGAAGATGCCGAAAACGAAACCTATGCGATTTCTGGAGGATTCTTCCAGTTTGATCAAAATAAATCGTTATTATTAACCGATGCGATCGAAGGAAGAGGAGAAATCGATTTAGAACGTGCACAAAAGGCTTACCAACGTGCAAAAGAACGATTAGAAAAACGCGATTCAGACACAAACATGAGACGTGCCGAACTAGCTTTAAAACGAGCTATCGCACGTATGAATGTTCATGGCTAATAATCGATAAGAGGAAGCTTGAGAAATCGAGCTTCTTTTTCTTTTTCCTTATATAGTGTTGTATAATTGTAAAAGAGAAAACGAGGAAAAGAATATGCGATGGATGATTGCCAGTGATATACACGGTTCTTATAAATATTGTAAAAAATTAATAGAAGCCTATGAGAAAGAAGAGGCCAGTCGATTGATCTTATTAGGTGATATTTTATACCATGGGCCACGCAACGATATACCAGAAGAATATGCACCTAAAAAAGTAATAGAATTATTAAACCAAAGGAAAAAAGATATTCTATGCATTCGCGGAAATTGCGATACCGAAGTGGACCAGATGGTGCTAGATTTTCCTATTCTTGCAGATTATGCGATATTTACACAAGGAAATCTGACTGTATATGCGACGCATGGGCATCACTATAATGTGGAAAGGCCACTACCAATGAAAGAAAGGGACATCCTATTGTATGGACATACACATATTCCAATGTATCAGTACAAAGATGGAATTCACTATATGAATCCAGGATCTGTTTCTATTCCCAAGGCAGGAAGTCAGCATGGATATATAATTTGGGAAGAAAATCAGTTCTTTTGGAAAGACTTAGAAGGCAATACATTAAGACAAGTTGAGGTATAATATGGAACAAAAAATAAGCATTCTATACCCGGCAACTGTATCCGAGAAAGACTATCGATTAATGAGTGATATAGCTTGGCACGATTTGGGAATGGATCAAATTTGTCAACAATTGACAAAAAAAGAAAAAGAGCGAGTGATTATTCAAGCGGTACTAAAAAATATAAGTGACAATACGGAAGTATCCCGATATCGTTTAGAAGTGTTTGACGATATCTATCGAAATCCTTTACTACAAGAAAACATTTTATCTATTTTAGAACAAGTGAATCAACTTCAGGATTACATGAGCCTAAAAAGAAATCTTGACCAAAGTGAAGGGGTTTGGAGTTTAATGCGCCGTTTTAAAGAAGTAAAAGATTATGTTTACTGCATTGAACAAATGGATGCCTGTTTGTCACAAGTAGAGCTTCATTCTAACGCATTATTGAACCTGAAGGAATACATTCATAAAATTCAGGAGGAAAGCGGCTTTGCCCAACTAAAAAAAGACATAGAGTCTCTTAAACTGGATACGAAAAAAGTACAAAGTGTTACGATTGGTGTGAACCTAAATGAAAATTATGAAGCATCTAGTATGGGAATTGTATCATTAAACGAAAAACAGTTTACTCAGGCGAATGTTCTAAATCAATTTACACAGCGCTTCTCCAAACAAAATCAGATTCAAAAAGAAGCAGAATGGAAAAATCAATATACGTATCAGACCATTAGCGAAAAAGAAGATAAACAGATCTCTCTTTTCGAAAAAGGAGTTCGTGTATTTACGGCAGGAATTAATCCAATTATGGGATTAGGAATTGGTCTTTCTAAAGTAACCAGTCAAGAAGTAGAAACGAACTTATTAGACTATTTAAACCAAGTTGCGACAAAGATGTTAGCGAGCAATGTCAAGACTTTAAAAGATACCCTTGCCAAGTACGCAACCATTAGTATTTATAGTATTTCTGGCCTTATTCCTGAATTTACTTATTATGTTCTATGGGCTAAATTTATTCGTTCTTTGGAACAAAAAGGATATTGGTTCTGTAAAGCGGAATTATCCGATTCTTTGATGAATTGTAAATGTGGATACAATTTAAAATTGGCTTCTTTAGCGAAAACTGAACCATCGAAAGTTGTAGGAAACGATTTGGACTTTTCAAAAGAACATAACCTGTATGTACTAACTGGAGCCAATCGAGGAGGAAAGACAACATTTACGCAAGCCATTGGTCAAATGTTTGTACTCGCACAAGGGGGCTTATATGTTCCCGCAAGACATTTTTCTTTTAAACCGTTGGATGGAATATATACACATTTCCCAGCGGATGAAGATAAGACATTGGATTATGGAAGATTGGGAGAAGAGTGTCAACGATTTAAAGATTTATACAATCAATCCACTCCACAGAGTCTACTTTTATTGAACGAATCTTTTTCTACTACTTCTTTTGAAGAAGGTTATTATATAGCGAAAGATGCGATTAAAGCCATTCTTTTGAAAGGAAGTCGTACTATTTTTAATACACACATGCATAAGCTTGCTCAAGATTTAGAAGAACTGAATCGAGATTTTTCTTCAAAAGCTATTTCTTTAATTGTAGAAAGTGAAAACCACGAACGTTCGTATAGGATAAAAATTGCTCCAACAACAGGAAAATCGCAAGCGAGTGATATCGCAAGAAAGTATGGAGTCACTTTTGAACAACTTATTAAATAATATTTACTTATATTAAAATAAGAAAATATTGGACAAAGGACATATTTCAGTGTAGAATAGTCATTGTCAGTGAAAGAAAGAAGGATACATACCATGGGAATGATAATAAATAAAGATTTGTTGAGCCCAGAACAAATCAAACAAGAATACCCTTTACCAGATGAATTAAAAACATTAAAGGAACAAAGAGATAAAGAAATCCGAGATATTTTCGAAGGAAAAGACGATCGTTTTATCGTTATTATTGGTCCATGTAGTGCGGACAGAGAAGACGCTGTTATTGAATACATGACTAAACTAGGACAATTAAATGAAGTCGTAAAAGACAAATTAATGATTATCCCTCGTGTTTACACAAATAAACCTCGTACAACAGGAGCTGGATACAAAGGAATGCTTCACCAACCAGATGTGGATAAAGAACCAGATCTTTCAGAAGGAATTATTGCGATTCGTAAATTACACATCAACTGTATCAAAGCGAGTGGATTAACTTGTGCCGATGAAATGTTGTACCCTGCAAACCGTGCATATTTAGACGATGTACTATCATACGAAGCCGTTGGAGCACGTTCCGTAGAAAACCAACAACACCGCTTAACAAGCAGTATTTCCGATGTTCCAGTTGGAATGAAGAACCCTACTTCTGGTGATTTAAGTGTTATGATCAATGCGATTAAAGCTGCTCAATCTTCACACCGTTTCATTTATCGTACGAAAGATGTCACATCAACAGGAAATGATTTATCACACGTAATTTTACGTGGGGCTGTGGACAAACACGGAATCTGTCACCCTAACTATCACTATGAAGATTTAGAAGAAATTAAAAAATTATATGAAAAATCAGGATTAAAAAATCCAGCGGTTATTATCGATACAAACCACTCAAACTCAAACAAACAATACAAACAACAAATTCGTATTGCACGTGATGTATTGCACTCAAGAAATACAGATCCTGAATTAAAGAAATTGGTAAAAGGTTTCATGATTGAATCTTATTTGGTAGAAGGATGCCAACCAATTACAGACGATCGTATTTATGGAAAATTAATCACAGACCCATGTCTAGGATGGGAAGACACAAAACGTTTAATTCTAGAAATCTATGAAAAATGTTAAGAAAGTCTAATAGACTTTCTTTTCTTATGGGCAAAAAGAAAAAGGAATCGATTGGATTCCTTATTCACTCGCTCCTCTTTGTTTCATGATCGCATACGCTTTTGCCGCAAATGGATATAAGACTTTATAAACTGGGTAGTCAAATTCTCCAATGAATTCATTAATAGTTGGATTGAAGTTATCTTTAAATTTAGTAAGACCATCATCCAGGCTGCCTTCGACTCCACCCATATTTGACCAGATACATCCTCTTTCAAATGCCCATTCAAAGTTGGCAACATATTCTTTATATTGTGGCATGAACTTTTTAAAACGTTCGTCCATTCCTGCATACAACATTTCACAAGTGTTTCCATATTGAATGCTTAGAATACCGGCAATCGCAATGGCTTTGTCTTCGTTTCCAAATTCTTCTAACATCGCATCGAATTCTTTGACATCTTTTTCTACTGAATTCATTTGATCCATCAAACGACGCATTTTCTTTTTGGCATTTTCTGGTGTAGCCTGGATTTCTTTTACCAATGTTTCTTTTCTTTCATGGGCATCTTTAGCCAATTGATATAAGTTGCATTGGGCTAGGAAGATTACCCCATCTTCTGGGTAGTTATTCATTAATAATTTGAAATAATCACTATTTCTTAGAGCCACCTGTTTACGTTCTTCCGTTAAAGCAACAAGTCTAGAGAACTCATCAACCAATTCCACACCGCCGTGGATAATTTCAACATTTCTACGATCCGCATCCTTAATCAAACGTTTTGTGTGTTTTGGAAGGGTATCTTCGACATCTTCACATTTATATACATTGGATTGGAAACGAGGCTGAATGGTTTCGGAAATAGTCATTGTGAAACCATGGTGTTTGGCACCAAGTTTTTTGAAGATATTCAAATATTCTTGTGTGTGTTCATATTTGTTGTCGTTATAGTCTTTTGATAAGTAATCATTGACATGGATGGATGGGTCAAATTTGATAAACAACCCATGATAACTTTTCGCAATCTTTTTTAATTCTGTAAAATAGAATTTTAATAATTCTTCATTGCGATAATCCATGATTGGACCACGAGGAATGTAGAACATACTAAAAGACATAGGTAAATGACGAATTAGAACCAAACCTGTTGCACAAAGTTCATTTTTTTCGTTATAAACTCCAGTATATAAATGATCCCAATTGGATTTAATATTTGCCCAATTGTAGCTTTGAAGTAAATTACAGTATTCGCTGTTCTTTACGAATTCTTCATATTCTTGTTGAGGAACATTTTTTGAAAATGTATATTTTGACATAATTTCTCCCCCTTAGTACAGAGTACCATAATACTTTATCAAGATAGCCCTTAAAATTCAATGATATAGAGTGTATGTTTCATACTAAAAATTGAAATATATATACTTTTTATGATAAAATGATTGAGGTTTTTTAATTTAGGAAGGAATGAAAAAATTATGGCATTAATAATACCTGAAAATTATGATCCAGTTTTATCTGTAAGAGAAACTCAAAATGCGATCAAATATATTCGTGATACTTTCCAACACGAATTTGGAAAAGAAATGAATTTATCTCGTATTTCAGCACCTCTTTTTGTAGAAAGAAGCTCTGGATTAAATGACGACTTAAACGGGACAGAAGAAGCAGTTCACTTCACAATGGCATGTATGGGAAGTGAAAGAATTGAAGTTGTACACTCTTTGGCAAAATGGAAACGTATGGCATTAGGACACTACGGATTCGAAATGCACGAAGGGCTATACACAAACATGAACGCAATTCGTAAAGATGAAGAAGTAGATAATTTGCACTCATGTTACGTTGACCAATGGGACTGGGAAAAAGTAATCGATAAGAGCGAAAGAAACGTTATTACTTTACAAGAAACAGTTCGTCAAATCTTCAAGGTCATCAAACACATGGAACACGAAGTATGGTACAAATATCCAAATGCGGTAAACCGCTTACCAGATGATATTCACTTCGTTACAACAAATGAATTATTAATTCAATATCCAAACTTAACACCAAAGGAAAGAGAAAACGAAATCACTAAAAAATACGGATGTGTATTCGTTATGCAAATTGGTGAAGTAATGGCGGACGGACAAAAACACGATGGACGTGCACCAGACTATGATGATTGGCAATTAAATGGAGATATCTTATTCTGGTATGAACCATTACAATGTGCATTGGAAATCTCTAGTATGGGTATCCGTGTTGATGAAGACAGCTTATTAGCACAATTAGAAAAAGAAAATTGTTTAGATCGTAAAGATTTACCTTTCCACAAGGCAATCTTAAATAAAGAATTACCTTACACAATCGGTGGTGGTATCGGACAATCTCGTTTATGTATGTTACTTTTAAAGAAAGCACACATCGGAGAAGTACAAGCTAGTATCTGGCCACAAGAAATGATTGATGAATGTTGGGCAAATAAAATTCAAATCATATAAGAGTTCAGTTTTGAACTCTTTTTTTCGATTTTAAGCAAAAAAAAAGCTGAGTGGGTGCTCAGCCAAACATGTATTGTACATAGATATTGGATTGGTGAGAAAAGAAATGTGTACAATACAGTGGTTTGTTAAGATTAGTGTCTTTCTACGTATGATGCGTAAGCTGCTGCTGAAATGTTCATGTGGTTACCTCCTGATTTATATATTAAATCTTAAAGATTTTCTCTTCTGTTTGTTTACATTTATATTATATTCGTTTAAAATGATTTTAAAATGGACACAAATTATCAAAATATGCCCATTTTATTGTGCACAGTGCACAATAAATAAAGAAAGAGGAAAAGTATGGCATTCACCGTAGAAGATGCGATTGTCGAAACGCAAAATTTATACAAATTAACTCTGTTAGCTGGAGAAAAAGGCTGTGATAATGGGATGGCCTGGATTCATTTGGTCGAAGATGAAACCATTTTACAGCGACTTTATGGAAAGGATTTGATTATTACTACAGGTCTGGGATTTCAAGAAGAAGAAAAACTATTTTCTCTTGTACAAAAACTACAAGAAATCCATAGTGTTGGTTTGATTGTAAACACTGGATATTATATTCATGAAATTCCTCCTTATATCATTGCGTATTGTGAACAAAACAATTTCCCGTTACTAACTTGTCCATGGGAAGTGTCTATCAATGAATTGATTAAAGATCTATCGTATCGAATTATTCGTGCGGAAAGAGAAGATAAACAAATTAATCAGACATTTATTGATACTTTGATTAACCCTCGTATTATTGAAGAAACTCGTTCGCAATTGACTTCAGAGTTTGATGTAGAAAGTACCTTTCAAGTTGTAATCGTTCGTGTTAAATCTATAGATGATCTAGGAATGTTAGAAAGAAGACATATTCGTGCTACGATTGAGTTGTGTTTTGAGAAGCTGAATGGAAACTATGCCTTCTTCTGGTTTGATGGAAACTATGTTTTAATCTTGAATGGAGTGGAACAAAAGTTTGTCGAAGAATTGGTTGAAGACACAAGTAAGCGACTAAAAAAGCGATTGTTCTATCCAACACATATTGGAATCGGCTCTTGTTTAAAAGATGTAAGAAATATGATTCAATCGTATAAGAGAGCCTTAGCGGCTTGTGATATGGCAACTTGTTTTAATGATGCATATGTCTCTTTTGATGAAATGGGAATCCTGCAATTGTTGTTCAGCATAGAAGATCGTGAAATTCTTCGTCAAATGGAGCGGAAATATTTAGGTCTTTTACAAGAGTATGATTGTAAACACAATTCGGATTTGGAAGAAACATTACACAATTATCTTCTATTTGACTGTAATCTAAAAGCTATGTCTGAAAATTTTTTCTTACATAGAAATACAATCAATTATCGCATGAACAAGATTAAAGAAATCACAAAATGCCAGTTTTATACATTTGAAGATAAGGTTCCTTATTTAATTGCTTATTATATAAAGGAGATGAGATTGTGAATATAAAAATTTTACAAGGGATAGAAGGTGCCAAACAAGCTAAAGGGTTAACCGTTATTATTGATGTATTTCGTGCCTTTAGTCTAGAAGTCTTCCTGACAAATCAGAATGCACACAAAATTCATCCTGTATCGAATTTGGATGAAGCATATGCGATTCAAGAAAAACATCCAGAATACATATTTATCGGGGAAAGAAACGGGATTCCTTGTGAAGGGTTTGATTTTGGAAATTCTCCAAGTCAGGTAAATGGATTGGATTTGTTTGGAAAAACAATCATTCATACGACTTCAGCAGGAACGCAGGGAATCATCAATGCCCAAAATGCCGACGAGATTTTAACGGGTGCCTTGATCAATGCCCAAGCCATTGCCACTTATATCAAACAAAAAGATCCCAAAGAGGTTAGCCTGGTAGCCATGGGATTAGGACTAGCCGGAGGAGAACCAACAGAAGAAGATACTTTATGTGCGGAATACATTCAAAGTATGTTAGAAGGAAAACCTATTCAACTAGAAGAGAGAATTGAAAACTTAAAATATACGAGTGGTAAAAAATTCTTTGATCCAGAATTGTCAAAAATATTTCCTAATAAAGATTTCTATATGTGTACGCAGGTTAATATTTTTGATTTTGTTCTAAAAGTAGAAAAAGAAGAAAATTTATTCGTTTCTAAAAAAATAGAAATATAAAAATGGGGAATTACTATGTTGTCAGAACTATTGATATTATCTAGTTTATCTTTGATTTTCTTTGGGATTGCTCATTCCATGTATAAAGGAAATATTAACTGGTTACATTCCTATCATAGAAAGAGAATAGAAGAAAAGGATTATTCGATTGTCGGGAAATGGTGTGGAATAGGTCTATATCTTATTGGGATGGGAATCTTATGCATGGGAATTCTGCTATATTTAGGAAAAGAAAAATTATCAAGTCATGTACTTATTCCCTTCTTGGCAATAGGTATTGGAATCAATTTGTACGTGATTATTAAATACAATAAAGGTCTGTTCTAAAAGCGTCGAGTACGCTTTTTTTCTTTTTCCTGATTTTGGAAATAAGAAGAAACAAATCTCATATCCTTGTAAGATGGATACATCAACAGAGGAGAATGAATAATGGAAACACGAAATAAAAAACACTGGATAATTGTAGCTTTATTATGCGGTTTAAGTGCAAGCTCAGTAGGATTATGCAACAACTGTGTAGGGATATTTTACACACCTGTATCCGAAGCTCTAGGTATTTATCGAGGAACGTTTGCGATGCATGCCACTTTATCTTTGCTCGCCACAGCTTGTACATCGTTGATGATGCGAAAAATTATTAACGATTGTAACTACAAGAAAATATTAATCCTAGGAGTTGCAATGTCGGTTTTATCGACCATTGCGATGGCTTATTCGAGTACCGTATACATGTTCTACCTATTAGGAATTATACGTGGTATTGGTTCTGGACTTTATGCGACAAGCCCCATTACTATGATCATTACTAACTGGTTTCACGATAAACATGGTACTGCTACCAGTATTGCTCTAAGCTTTAGTGGACTATCCGGAGCAATTTGTTCGCCAGTCCTCGCAAATTGTATCCATATTTATGGTTGGAAAAATGCTTACCTTATTATGGCTGCGATGATTTTAGTCTTTACTCTTCCTGCACTATTATATCCATTTAGTGTACACCCGGAAGATTGTGGACTTCTTCCATATGGATATGTGGAACAAGAAAAGAAACAAGTCACCCAAAAAGTAGAATTCAATTATTTCCAATTGGGATTTCTTTGTATGTGTATATTTACTTTATTACATACTTCCATTACCGGTATTTCCCAACACTTATCCGGCTATGGACAATCCTTAGGCTTTAGTGTAACAGTGGGAGCGGCCTTATTATCTTGCAGCATGGTAGGAAACATCGTTACAAAACTAATCATTGGTGTATTAAGTGATATGGTTAAGCCTGTTAAGGCTTGTTTCATTATGATTGTGGTCAATATGTGCTCTCTTGTTGGATTGTTGATGTTTAGAAGTGAAGTCTTCTTATATGCAGCAGCTCTAGTATATGGTTCTGTATATTCGGTAGGAGCGGTAGGCATTCCTCTATTAACGAAGTATTTCTTTGGACAAGAAAACTATACAAAGACATACTCAGTTATCGGTTTTCTAACAAGTGTAGGATCTGCTTCTTCTCTACCATTGATTGGATATGTTTATGATTTTACCGGAGCCTATAGCTTTGTGTTTGTATGTGCTCTAGGCATCCACATTTTCAATATGTGCTTG
Organism: Bacillota bacterium; assembly: GCA_018065105.1. Classification (GTDB taxonomy): domain Bacteria; phylum Bacillota_I; class Bacilli_A; order Erysipelotrichales; family Erysipelotrichaceae; genus Floccifex. The sequence goes on along the minus strand of JAGHTX010000188.1, from coordinate 32,276 downwards.
TTGACTATCTTAATCAAGCGCAAACAAAGAAGCTAATCTATAGAATTTTTTAAACTTCTCTGATATTTTAGGGATAGAAATGTTGGAGAAGCTTTATGATAGAAACAATAGAAATCTTGAAACAGAAATTAAATGAAGAAAAGAACAATAAGGGAGATTGGAAATCTGTCTATAGAGAATTGTTGCAGGAAATATACAAACAACCTGTACTATTCTTTGCGCTATCGAGATCAGAATTTAAGAAAGAGCGAAAAAGCAGTACACCATTAATCAGTACAAAGGATTTTGGAGGAGCACCTTCCTTATATGTCTTTAGCGATATTGAATTCGCTGCGAGTTGGATGCGCTATTATAAACGAGTAATCGAAGACATCAAATATGGATTGATTGGAGCTGTACGAAAAGAAGAAAATGATTTCTTACAAATCTTTTCAATTGCCAAGCATATGAATGTGCAATACATCATGTTAGATGAAGGAGGAGCCTATGTAGGCATTTCTATCGATGATTTCCTGGAAGCCAATCAAATCAACACTCATTCTGTTCAAATCCAATTTTCTAAAGAAGAAATGGAACAAATTCTAGAAAACAAGAAACAGCCAACGCTGAAATTTAATGAGGTATTTCTGATTCCTCTTACTAGATCCTAGAAAGTGGTAAACACCACTTTTTCTTTTTCTCATTTTTAAAGGCTATAGAGTATAATAAATTCGTTATGAAAAGAGAAATGTATTTAACACAAGGGCCTATTTTACCCACACTAATCAAGTTTTCCTTACCAATGATTCTAGGCAACTTTCTGCAACAAATATACAATATTGTAGATACTTTGGTTGTTGGAAAATGGATTGGAGCTCATGCTTTGGCAGCTGTTGGCTCTACTTATGCCCTAATGACCTTTTTGACATCTATTATTATTGGATTATGCATGGGAAGCGGGGCACAGTTTAGCCAGTTGTATGGTGGACAGGAGATAAAGAAATTTAAAAAGAATGTGGCACATTCGTTTGTGTTTATTGCCCTCATTACGGTTCTATTGTATGTTCTTGTATTACCATCCATGGAAACGATTACCAGATTTCTTCAAATCCCCAATGAAATCTTACATATGACCATAGGGTATACAAAGGTAATATTTTTAGGTCTTGGATTTGTGTTCTTATATAATTTCTTTGCCTATTTTCTAAGAAGTGTAGGCAATTCCATGATACCCCTGTATTTCTTAGGTGCATCTTCCGCTTTAAATATTGTGCTGGACATAGTTTTTGTCACAAGATTTCATTATGAGGTAGAATCCACAGCACTTGCGACTATTATTTCTCAGGCACTTTCTGGAATCGGATTGATGAGCTATTCTCTTCTATACATGAGGAAGTATTTACCCACAAAAGAAGATTTAGTCTTCGAAAAATCTATGTTTCTTCATATCATGAAAGTGGATATGATGACTTCCATTCAACAATCTGTGATGAACTTTGGCGTATTGATGATACAAGGACTGGTTAACAGTTTTGGAACTATTATTATGGCAGCTTTTGCCGCAGCCGTAAAAATTGATACACTTGCGTATATGCCTGCTCAGGAATTTGCGAATGGATATTCCTTGTTTATTTCTCAAAATTTTGGAGCCCAGAAAATAGAAAGAATCAAAAAGGGAACAAAGACAGCCATACTTACATCTCTATTGTTCTGCGCTTGTATTTCTATCTTTGTTTGTGTATTTGCACGAAGGTTGATGCTTGTGTTTGTGGATGGAAAAGATATAGAAATCATCCAAGAAGGAATCCGATACTTGCGTATTGAAGGCGCCAGTTATATGGGGATTGGATGCTTATTCCTTCTTTATGGATATTTTCGCGGGATTGATTTCCCAAGTTTCTCCGTGGTATTAACCATAGTCTCTTTAGGAACTCGTGTGCTCTTTGCTTATACTTTTGCACCTCATACATCTTTAGGTGTAATAGCCATTTGGATAGCTATTCCTATTGGTTGGGCATTAGCCGATATTATTGGATTTTTGAAAATGAAAAAACGAAAACTATAAAAGATATGTTAGAATAAAAAAGGTGAATATATATGGAAATTATTGAATTAAAAGAATCGATTCTTGAAGATAACAATGCTGATGCCGATGTGCTTCGTCAAGAATTAAAAGAAAAGAAAATTACGTTAATGAATTTAATGTCTTCGCCTGGTTCAGGAAAGACGACAACTCTATTAGCTTTAAAAAAATACTTTGATGGAAAAATCAAATGGGGTGTTATGGAAGCCGATATTGATAGCGATGTCGATGCGATTACACTACAAAACAATGGTATCCCTTCTATTCAATTACACACCGGAGGTATGTGCCATTTAGATGCCGATATGACTCGTCAGGGATTGCGTGCGTTCCATCAAGACGATTTGGATTTTATCGTTCTAGAAAATATTGGAAATCTAGTTTGTCCTGCCGAATTTGATACAGGATCGAACATCAATATGACTATCCTTTCCGTACCCGAAGGAGATGACAAACCAGTTAAATATCCTTTGATGTATCAGGAATCGGATATCTTGGTCGTAAATAAAATTGATGCTTTAGAAGTCTTTGACTTTAATAAGGATACGGTCATTCATTACGCAAAATTAAGAAATCCAAATATTAAAATCTTCTTTATTTCTGCACTAACAGGAGAAGGGTTAGAAGAACTCGCAAATTATTTATTAGAAAAGATTGGAGAAAACAATCATGAGTAATGTTAGAACTATTCAAATCAACGAAAACGTGTTTGCCAATAACGATATGCAGTCAGACATGATTCGTTCTATGTTAGATGCCCAAGGAACCTTTTTTATCAACGTGATGTCTTCGCCTGGTTCAGGAAAGACAACTCTACTCACAAAGCTAATCAACAAAATGAAAGATACATATAAAATTGGTGAAATGGATGTAGACATTGAATCCGATTTAGATGCTCGTAAGGTGGCCGATGCAACCGGTGTACAATCTTTACAAATCCATAATGGAGGATTGTGTCACATCGATGCCGATATGGTCTCTCGTGCTTTAATGGAATACGACACAAAAGACTTTGATCTATTGATTTTAGAAAACATTGGAAACCTGGTTTGCCCAGCTGAATTTGATACTGGTGCTCATAAGAATGTGATGTTACTCAGTGTTCCTGAAGGAGATGACAAGCCATTAAAGTATCCATTGATGTTCAGCGTCAGCGATGTTGTCTTAATCACAAAGATCGATACCATGAAATTTTTTAACTTTGATATCCAGAAAGCAACCCAAAGAATTCATGAGCTAAATCCTAAAGCGATTATCATTCCCGTAAGTGCCAAAACGGGAGAAGGATTGGATCAAGTTGTAAATTGGATTTCTTCACAAATGAGAACAGCTGAATAACAGCTGTTTTTGTTGTATAATAAGGAAAACATGGAGGTTATTATGAAACTAATCAAAGGTGGAAGAGTGATGGATCCAAAGAGTGGTTTGGATAAAATCATAGATATAGAAATGAATGAAGACGGCAAGGTAAGCCGTATTGAAGAAAATATTACTGGAGATTTTGAAGAAATTATTGATGCGACAGGATTGGTAGTAGCTCCTGGATTTGTCGATGTACACGTGCACTTTAGAGATCCAGGACAAACCTATAAAGAAGATATTGTAACAGGAGCCGCAGCGGCAGCCAAAGGGGGATATACAACCGTTATTTGTATGGCCAATACAAGCCCAGCTATAGATACTGTAGAAACTTTGGTAGAACTAAGAAATCGTCAAAAAGAATTACCTATTCACGTTTACCAATCTGCTAATGTATCCGTAGGATTAAAAGGACAAGAATTAACCGATATGGATGCTCTATTAGAAGCAGGAGCAGCTGGATTTACCGATGATGGAATTCCTCTACAAGATGAAAAGTTATTGGTGCGAGCATTAAAAAAATGTAAAGAATTGAATGTTCCAATTTCTCTACATGAAGAAGATCCACAGTTGATGAGTCAACCAGGTGTCAATAAAGGAGAAGTGTCTGAAAAAATTGGATATGGAGGAGCCAGTGCAGAAGCTGAATATGTATTAGCGGCTCGTGATATTTTATTAAACAAAACGATTGGCGCAAAACTAGATATTCAACACATTTCCAGCAAGGTAACAGTAGATATCATCCGCTGGGCGAAAAAACATGGAATTTGTGTTTATGGAGAAGTAACTCCACAACACTTAAGTGCCACTGAACAGTTGGTATTAGAACAAGGTGCCTTAGCTAGAGTGAATCCGCCTCTTCGCACAGAAGATGATCGTATGGCCTTAATTCAAGGTTTAGCGGATGGAACCTTAGATATGATCGCGACCGATCATGCTCCACACGCTCGTGAAGAAAAGGCAAGAGATATTGCCCAAGCTCCTAGTGGTATGATTGGTTTAGAAACTGCATTAGCTCTAGTGATTCAAAATGTAGTAAAACCAGGACATGTTCCACTAATGAATGTGCTTAAAGCCCTAACAATCAACCCAGCACAACTATATAACCTAGAAGCTGGAAGCATTGAAGTAGGAAAAAATGCAGATTTTGTTCTATTTGATTTAGATGAAGAATGGGTAGTGAGTGATGATTTCGCTTCCAAATCCAATAACTCTCCATTTATTGGACAAACCGTTTGTGGAAAAGTTAAGAAAACAATTTGTGAAGGAAAAATTGTATACAGTGAATAAAAGAAAAGGCGCATCGATAGATGCGTCTTTGTGTTATAGGTCAAATGCTTCCGCCAATACGGCAACGGCTTTTTCTTTATCGTGTTTTTCAATTGTAAGAGAAACAGAGATTTCGGAAGATGTGATTTGATAGTAACGAATACCATTTTGTGTTAATGTGTTCAAAATAGTAGAGGCGATACCACTGTGAGTCGAAATACCCACACCGACCACGCTCAATTTCACAAATCCTAAGATACGTTCAATTGGATATCCATATTTTTTTTCATCATAGTTATTCACAATCAATTCACTTTGTGTTGTATTGCAGTAGAAAGTGAAGTTAACCTTACCTGCTTCTCCTTCTTGTTGAGAAATGGTATCAATGTTGATGTTTAAGTCCGCAATCAATTTAAATAGTTTACCAATGTATTCTCCATTGTTGTCGATGTTACGCACACGCATAATTGCGTAGTCTTCTTTTACAGAAATACCCGTAATCGGCATATCTTCAATTTGTTTATGTTCCATAATATATGTTCCTTTCGATAAATCTTCTTCTAACGCTCTTCCTAAATACAATTGAATATTGTATTTACTAGCGATTTCTACACAACGAGTTTCTAGTACACCACTACCAAGACTAGCCATCTGCATCATTTCTTTATACGTGATAGAAGGCAACTTTTTAGCTTTTGGATAGACTCTAGGATCGACCGTATAGACACCATCTACATCGGTATAAATGTAACAATTCCATCCTAACTTTGCAGCCAAAGCAACAGCGGTTGTATCCGATCCACCTCTTCCTAAGGTAGTGATCTCTCCATTTTCCGTAGCCCCTTGAAATCCAGCCACGACAACAACTTTTCCTTCGTTTAAGTGTTTTTGAAGATTTGTCAAATCAATGTCTTTAATGCGGGCGTGCGCATGGTGATTGCTGGTAATAAATCCTGCCTGGTATCCCGTTAAGGAAATTGCAGGAACACCTTGGGCTTCAATAGCCATAGCCAATAAAGTAACAGTTTGTTGTTCTCCTGTGGACAATAAGGAATCTAACTCTCTATCGTTTTTCGCATATCCGACTTCTTTGGCAAGGGCAATTAATTTATTTGTGGTTTTTCCCATAGCCGAGGCAACGACAACGACATTTTCTCCACACTTTTTTAAATCAGCGACGTGTTTCGCAATGGCTTTGATTTTATCGACATCCGCAACACTTGTCCCACCATATTTTTCTACAATCATTTCTTTTCTCTCTTTTCTAAACATAAGAAAAGCCCTATTGGGCCACTATGTTTTTTTTATTCTTATGCATCGAGTTAATTATAAATCAAATGCGTATAAATGAAAAGGATAATAGAAAATTAATAGGTATGAATGATAAGGCTTAATAAAAACGATTGTACGGTAAGATGCTTCGAACAATCGTTTATCTTTTCATATATGTTTTAATGAATGAAGAACATTCGGATACAAAATCTATTTCGATGATATCTAGGTTTGCCATTTTCATAGCTTCTACATATCGATCCTGAAAAAAGACACGATCGTATAAGTAGACACAATGATAAATAATTGCTAGGTAAATATCAAATATTTTGGGTTGGTCGTATCCGGTCAAGGATTCAATAACCTGAAATAAAGGCTTTTGATCTTTGTTGCTTGTTTTTTTGAACTCTACCAGCATATCCAAGGTTGTATTGGTTTCAATAATCGCATTTAAAATTTGATGATACTTAATTAAATCGATATTGTTTAAGATACATTGACTCCAGATTTCGCTGAATATATCTACTGTGATTTCTTTGTCTTTTAGACTATTCAAAACTTCTTCAATCATTTTCTTTTGTTTCTGAAGATAAATCATTAAAAAGATATCTTCTACAGAAGAGACGTATTTATACAAACCACCCCGAGCCATGCCCATTTCTTTGGCAATTACAGAAAGGGTTACCTGGTGGTAGGTTGTTTCATGAAATAGTTTATCGGTTATGTCCATAATTTGTTGAAGACGAATTTGTTTGTTTTCTTTACTTTTGGCTCTTTTAAATTCTTGTTCCATAGCCGTATCTTACCAAATCAATCTTAGAATTTCAATTAATAAGTGACAAAGTGTCAATAACAACTTGACAAGAGACACATCGTCACTTATAATTACAACTAATAAGAGATAAAGTGTCATTAATAGGAGGCCTTATGAATAGTTTTGTATATGAAAATCCAGTAAAAGTGTATTTTGGAGAAAATGGTGTAGATACACATTTAGCTAATGAATTAGCTAAATATGGAAAAAACATTATGTTGGCATATGGGAAAGGTTCTGTAGTAAGAAATGGAATCTATGACCAAGTGGTGAAGGTATTAAAAGCTTGTGGAAAAAATATTATTGAATTAACCGATATTCCTGCAAATCCATCGTACGAAAAAGTATGTGAAGGAATTAAATTGTACAAAGAAAACGATGTAGATTTAATTTTAGCTGTTGGTGGGGGATCCGTTGTCGATTGTGTGAAAGTTATCACTTCTGGTGTATATGTAGAAGAAGATATTTGGACTTTACAATTTGAAAAAGGAATTGTTCCTGAAAAGATGGGAAACTATGCCGTAATACTTACAATTTCGGGAGCTGGTGCTGAAATGGACAACTTGGGAGCTATTACTAAAGGAAACGATAAGAAAACATTTGTAGCATCTTACGCAAAATTTGTCATCTTGGATCCAACATATCTTAAAACCATTCCTCAAAAAGCATTTATGCCAGGAGCTTTTGATAGCCTGACACACTGTATGGAAACATATTTTGGACAAACATATAATGTCAGCGATCGAATGAATGAAGGATTAATGAAAGATATTGTATTAAATATGCGTGAAATCATTAATGGCAACGACACATTAGAGATACGTTCGAACTTAATGTGGGATGCATCTTTAGTACAAACATTCTTATTCAATGTAGGAAAGCCGGGAGATTTCCAAGGTCACTTTATCGAAAATACATTAGGTGCTTATTCACATGGAACACATGGTCGTCAATTAGCTGTTATCCTTCCTGTATACTACCAACATGTATATAAAGACGATGTACAAAAATTTGCGCTATTTGCTCGTAATGTTATGGATGTCAAAGAAGAAAACGATTTAATAGCTGCGCAATTAGGTTTAAAAGAATTTGAAAAGCTCATTGAAGATGCTGGATTAGTTCGTACATTTACAGAATTAGGCTTTGACTTAACCGATGAAATCGCAAAAGAAATCGCCGGAAAAGCACCAATCTCTCAAGGAAATGCCCGTCAGTTAACAAAAGAAGAAATCATGGAAATTTTAATGGCTTGTAAATAATAAGAAAGTGAACAGGGTGTATAAAAAATGAAATATAGACTATTAAATGGTATTAAAGTATCCGAAATTGGAATGGGATGTATGGGACTTTCTCATGGATATGGGCAAATTCCTAGTGAAGAGTACAGTATTGAAGCTATTCGCAAGGCATTAGATTATGGATGTACTTTTTTTGATACAGCGGAAGCTTACAGCCCAAATATGCAGGGAATTGGTCATAATGAAATCATTTTAGGTAAAGCCTTGAAAGGAAGAAGAGAAGAAGCGGTTATCGCAACAAAACTTCACATGAGTACCGAAGAGGTAAATGAAAAAGGTGTATATCAAACAATTAGAGATCATTTAATGGCTTCTATGGAAAGACTACAAGTGTCTTATGTCGATTTATACTATTTACACCGTGTGAATCGTGACCTATCTATGAAGGAAATTGCCCAAGCTATGGGAAAAATGATTGATGAAGGATTGATCCGTGGTTGGGGATTATCACAAGTTGGGATTGATACAATTAAGGAAGCACATGAAATTACACCATTGTCAGCCATTCAAAATATTTATTCTATGGTAGAAAGAAGCAGTGAAGATGAAGTTATTCCATACTGTATGGAACATGGAATTGCGGTTGTGCCATTTTCACCGGTTGCCAGTGGATTATTATCTGGTAAAGTTTCGGTTCAAACAGATTTTTCACACAGTGATGATGTTCGTAAGTTTGTTCCTCAACTTTCCAATGAAAACATAGATGCGAATAAGCCATTGTTAGATTTAATTCAAAAGTATGCCGATGAGAAAAAGGCAACTATGGCACAAATTGCCTTAGCATGGATGTTACATAAATATCCAAATATCGTTCCAATCCCAGGATCTAAAAATCAAGAAAGAATTTTAGAAAACCTAAAGGCTAGCGAAGTTGTATTAACAAAAAAGGAATTTGATTTATTAGACAAGACCTTAGATTCTATCCCGGTACAAGGTTTTAGAGGTCATATTGAATTCCAAGGTGACACAATGAAGGACTGGGGAAGAAGAAAATAAAAATATAGACGAGTAAAAAACAATCGTAATTTATAATACGGTTGTTTTTTTACGCAAAATAAAAAGCCACGCTAGGTGACTTGATTTCAATGGTGACGCGTACGGGATTCGAACCCGTGAATATAACCGTGAGAGGGTTATGGCTTGACCGCTTGCCGAACGCGCCATATACGTAAATATAATAACAAAAAAGATTAAGTTTATAAAGAAAAAATGAAGCTGGGAAAAATATGGCTTAAATACGATTAGAGATAATGAATTCTTAAAATGTATACTTCAATTAAAAGAAAAGTACATAGATAATGTCATAAACTTTGTCATCATAATTATACTTTTTAAAGTATGAAATGAGGAGAAAGCTTATGAAATTTCAATATGGAACTTACAATAATTATAAAGCTAGATTAATAGTGTATGCAGACATTTGTAAAAAAATGCTTAGTGACATAGGAATTGAAACAGCCAAAAATATAGATTTTGAAATTGAAATGCAGGAAAACTTATGGGGACTTACCACACTGTGTGGTAATGATGCATATGTAATCAGCATAAACTATATTCTGTTAGATTTTTCTTATATGAATGAATTTGTGAAAAAAGATAAAAGAAAATGTCCAGGTCTATTAAATACAATAATTCATGAATTACTTCATACGTGTAAAAACAGCATGGATCATGGAACAGAATGGACAAAAAACGTTAAAAAGGTATATGAAAAATATGGGATTGAAATTCATGAAACAGATAGTAATAAGAGAAAAGGGATTCCTAATGATTTTTATATCGATTATCTTCCTTATGCACTAAAATGTAAAAAATGTGGGGCTTTGTTTGGATACTATAACGAGAATGAAATTCCTAATATAAAGAAGAATTATTGTGGTGCTTGTGCAGGGAAATTAATTAGAATTAAATAGATTGAAAGAGAAAATAAGAGAAACGACAAAAGAAGAACACAAATTATTAAGAAGAAGATATTTACAAGAAATGGATTAGAATAATGTATTCAATAAAAAAACAGCTAGTTTTTATCCTAGCTGTTTATTTACCCAAGCAGAATTTAGAGAATAGAGTATCTAATAAATCTTCTCTATGAACTTCTCCTAGTATTTCTTTTAGGTGATTGTGGGCATTTTGAATATCGATTTCTACTAAATCAGGTTCAACACCCATTTCCATTGCTTCAATAGCTTGTAACATATCTTGTTTGGCCATTTTTAATAAACCAATTTGACGCTCGTTAGAAAGGACAGGTTCTTCTTGAAGAAGGTCTTGTTCGTACATTTTTTCTAAGGCATCGAGTAGTGGTTGAATCTCACCGGTTTTAGCGGAAATATTAATTTCATCTGGATGCTCCTGTTTATCTGCCTTGTTGTAGATGATTAAACGCTGTTTATCCTTGGTTGCTTCTAATAAATCTTCATCTTCTTTTTCTAAAGGGTTAGATCCATCCAATACTAGAAGGACAAGCTTAGCCTGATTTAATTTTTCCTGACTCTTTTCAATTCCAATTTGTTCAATCTTGTCACTGGCTTCATGAATACCAGCGGTATCAATTAAGTTCAATTGAATATTTCCAATATGGATTTGCCCTTCGACAATATCACGAGTCGTTCCTGCAATGTCGGTAACAATGGCTTTATCTTCTTCTAATAGAGCGTTTAATAAAGAACTCTTTCCAACGTTTGGTTTACCTACAATGACAGTATCAATTCCGTTTTTCAACAATTGTCCCATTTGAACTTTATTTAAAATTTTATCCAAACGACCAATCCATTTTCTACTCATAGGTAATAATTCGCCGGTAGTCAATTGTTCAATATCTTCGTATTCTGGATAATCGATGTTTACTTCAATTTGAGCAATGATATCCATGATGTCATCAATTAGTGGTTGAAGTAAAGCTTTAACGCTACCACGAATTCCACGGATGGCCATATTTGTAGCCGTATCATTTGTCGCATCGATCATATCTTGTACCGCTTCGGCTTGAGAAAGGTCGATTCTTCCATGATAGAAGGCACGTTGGGTAAACTCTCCGGGTTTAGCTAAATCGGCTCCATTGGATAGTAAGATTTGAAGAATCTTTCGCGTGATAAAGCGTCCTCCGTGACAGTTGATTTCCACAATATCTTCCGTAGTGTAGGTCTTAGGTGCTCTAAAAATAGAAACTAAAACTTCATCCACAGGATTTTTTTGTTCATCTAATATAAAACCATAATGAATGGTATGACTTTGTGCATTTGTGATATTTCGACTAAAAACTTTTTGTACGATGGGAATCGCATCTTCTCCACTGACACGAACAATCGAGATAGCTCCATCGCTTAAGGAAGTAGAGATAGCCGCAATGGTATTTTCAAACATACGATTTATTCTCCTTTCGGCTTTTCTATTCTATCATAAAAAGTGTATACTAATGAAGATACAAGACAAGAGTTGAGGATTGGATTATGAAACAATACAAAACGGAACAAATTACAGAGGTTGTAGAAGCTCTAAATTCACATCAAATCATTGCGATTCCTACGGATACGGTATATGGGGTAGGGGTAAAATATGGTGATTTACAAGATCTAGATGCTTTGAAACATGCCAAAAACCGACCAGAAACCAAGCCCATTCCTTTTATGGTTTGTGATCTGGAAATGATGGAAAATATTGCTTATGTTGACAATCGAACAAAAAAAATTGTGTCTTCTTTTTTACCAGGAGCATTAACCCTTGTATTAAAGAAAAAAGAAAGTGTATCGGATGCATACACAAACGGCATGGATACAATTGCCATTCGTATTCCGGATGTTGACTTTATCATAAATCTAATCAAACAATTAGGCAGTCCAATCTTAGTCAGCAGTGCCAATCAATCTGGACAGAAAACAGCGGTTACATACAACGACGTCTTTGAACAACTTCCTAATATTGATGGCATTGTCATTGGTGCATGCATGGCGGGACAGGCAAGTACCATTGTGGATTGTACCAAAGAAAACATTGTGATTTTAAGAGAAGGGCCAATCTCTTTGGAAGAAATTAAGGCAGTATTATAGGGGTTTTATGGATTATACAAAGCATACATTAAATGAACTGTTAGTTGGGATGTTTAACTACATTCTATATATCGAAGAAAAGAATCTAAAGAAACAAGGTGTCAAGCTTTCGATGAATGAAGTGCATTTATTAGAAAGTATTGAAAAGGCAAGTGACAATACGATGTCCCATATTGCCAAACGTTCGATGGTTACTCAGGGAACCTTGACGACCAATGTAAAATCTTTAGTAAAAAAAGGATATGTAGAACGCTATAAGGATGAAAAAGATGGCAGAATCGTTCGATTAAAGATCACGCAGCCAGCAAAAGAAGTATTAAGAATTCACGATAGCTTTCACGATGAAATGATTGATAAAGCTGTGGAACATTTAAATCTGCAAGAAGATAAGCTATTAATCAGTTCACTTGAAAATATTTTGGATTATTTTAGCGAAGAATATGCACAACACTTAGATTGAGACGAATTAATAAAAAAGTCTCAATTTTTTTATGTCTATTTACTTTGAATGTCAAACTATATATTATGATTATGCTTTGAATATCAAAGTAATGGAGGAACAAACAATGTTAGAACAAATCAAAAATGTATTAGTAGAAGCTATTAATGTAGACCTAGAAGCAATAACACCAGAAGCTAAATTAAACGAGGACTTAGACATCGATTCTTTAGCTGCAGTGGAATTGGCTTTAGAACTAGAAACAGAATTCGATATTCGAATTGAAGACGAAGAATTAGCGAAATTAGTCACTGTCCAAGACATTATGGACCTAATCGCTTCAAAACAATAAAAAGTAAGGAAGGTCAGGTATGGATACAGAAAAGATTAAACAGATTTTGGCAATCTTTGATCAAAGTGCCGTCTCATCCATGGATCTAGAAGTGGGAGATATAAAGATTAAATTAAAAAAAGAAGGAATTCCTGTATCTGTCAAAGAAAATCTTTCCACTGTCGACCCATCTTCCAAAAAGAAAGAAGAAAAGTCTATCAAGTCTCCATTGGTTGGAACATTTTATGAATCCGTAAAACCTGGTGCTTCTCCTTTTGTACAAGTAGGACAACGAATCAAAAAAGGAGATGTCATCTGTATTGTAGAAGCGATGAAAGCGATGAATGAAATCAAATCCAATGTAGATGGAGTGGTTCAAGAAATATTGGTTCGAGATGGGGATATGGTTGAATATGAACAGCCTATGTTTGTGATAGGGGATTAACATGATTCAAAAAATATTAATTGCCAATCGTGGAGAAATTGCGGTTCGAATTATTCGTACATGTAAAGAAATGAATATCGAAACTGTAGCTGTTTATTCCACGGCAGATAAAGATGCCTTGCATGTACAACTGGCATCTGAAGCGGTGTGCATCGGAGGGGCAAGAGCGGCGGATAGCTATTTAAATATGGCCAATATTATTCAAGCTGCCTGCCTAACGGGATGCGATGCCATCCATCCTGGTTTTGGATTCTTAAGTGAAAACCCAAGATTTGCGCATCTTGTAAAGGAATGTGGACTTATCTTTATTGGACCCGATTCACAGATTATTGAAAAATTAGGAAATAAAACCGAAGCTAAGAAGACCATGAAACAAGCTGGTGTACCTGTCATTGAAGGATCCAAAGAAGCTATAAACAATGTAGAAGAAGCCAAATACTTAGCCAAATCTATTGGCTATCCTGTCATTGTCAAAGCGTGTAATGGGGGAGGCGGAAGAGGTATGCGTATTGTAAAAGAACCATCCACTTTTGAGTCCCTCTTCTATGAAGCGAAGGCGGAAGCCAAAGTATGTTTTGGAAACGAAGATGTATATATTGAAAAATACGTTGAAAATCCCAAACATATCGAAGTACAAATTGCCGGCGATGATTTTGGTAATGTCATCCATTTATACGAAAGAGATTGCTCGTTTCAAATTCGCAACCAAAAGATGATTGAAGAAGCACCCTGTTTTCTATTAAGTGAGTCTTTACGAGAAAAGATGTGTGAATCCGCGCGAAAAGCGTGTCAGGCAATCGGCTACAATTCGGTAGGAACGGTAGAATTCTTGTTAGATCAAGATGGTCGATACTACTTCATGGAAATGAATACGCGCATTCAGGTAGAACATCCCATTACCGAGATGATTACAGGTGTGGATATTGTTAAGTTGCAGATCCGTATTGCAGATCATAAAAAACTGGGAATGGAACAAAAAGATATTCAACGAAATGGAGTTGCCATGGAATGTCGCATCAATGCTGAAGATGTAAAAAAAGATTTTGCACCATCGTGTGGAACAATTCGCTTTTTAAATCTTCCAGCAGGAAAAGACATACGAATCGAACATGCGGTATACGCTGGTTATCAAATTCCACCATTTTACGATTCAATGATTTGTAAAATTATTGCCTATGCTCCAACCCGATTGGAATGTATCAAAAAAATGCGCATTGCTCTAGAAGAATTTATATTAGATGGCGTTTGTACCAATGAAGAGTTTCATTATTTTGTTTTGCACAATAAAAAATTTGTGGAAGGAAAGTATGATACCTCATTTGCGAGTGCCTATGTGAAGGAGTTAATCGAAGATGGATCTATTTAAAATCAGACAAGAAAAATTAACTTTATTTCATAAAAACAGAAAAAAAGAAACGATAAAAAAAGAGATTCCCAGTCATGTGATAGAGACCTGTGAATCCTGTCATACCAATGTATCGGTTAAGGAACTAAAAAGTAATCATTTTGTATGTCCAGAATGTGGATATCACTTTAAAATCGATGCACACGAGAGAATTTCACTATTGTGCGATGAATTTAAAGAAGTTGATAAAAAATTCATCACCAAAAACATTGAAAACTTTCCAGAATACGATAAGAAACTGGAAATCTCACAAAAAAGAACCAAATTAAACGAAGCTGTTATTTGTGGGATTGGAAAAATAGGCGATGTGAGTTGCGCCATGGCTATGATGGATTCTGGATTTATGATGGGAAGTATGGGAAGTGTGGTTGGAGAAAAAATCACCCGATTGGTAGAATTGGCCGATAAAAAGAAATACCCACTTCTTATCAGCTGCACAAGTGGTGGAGCGCGTATGCAGGAAGGGATCCTCTCTTTGGTACAAATGGCTAAAACCAGTGCGGCCATCAAAAGATTTAGTGAAAATGGTGGTCTGTATATCAGTTTATTAACGCATCCAACAACCGGTGGCGTGTCTGCCAGCTTTGCGATGTTAGGCGATATCATTCTTGCCGAACCCAATTGTTTAGTAGGCTTTGCGGGAAAAAGAGTCATTGAAAACACCATCAAAGAAAAGCTGCCAGAGAATTTTCAAAAAGCGGAATTTATGCTGGAAAAAGGATTTATTGATCGCATAGTTCCACGAAAAGAATTAAAAGAGACACTTATCAAAATCCTTAAGATGCATGGAGGCCATTCATGAACTTTGAAGAATTAGAAAAAAAGATTGCTCAGCTTCGCATCCAAAAAGAAATGTTAGAATTGGAAGATTCCAAACGATTTCAAATAGATCAGGAAATTTACGAACTCGAAAAAGAAGCTGTGCAAAATCTAGAACCTTGGGATCGTTTAACAATTGCCCGTGCACTGGATCGACCAAAAGCCCAAGACTATATTCAGTATTTATTTACTGATTTTATAGAGCTCCATGGAGATCGTAGATTTGGAGACGATTCTTCGATTCTTGGAGGAATCGCCTATTTTGAAAATAAACCAGTAACAGTGATTGCCCAATCGAAAGGAAAAAGTTTAGAAGAGAATATACAAAAAAACTTTGGGATGGTTTCTCCTGAAGGATATCGTAAGGCATTACGACTAGCCAAACAGGCTGAGAAATTCCATCGTCCCATTATTACTATTGTAGATACACCTGGGGCATATCCGGGAATGGGAGCGGAAGAAAGAGGCCAAGCCCAGGCCATCGCTGAATGTTTGTACACCTTTTCCGATATTAAAACACCGGTTATCTGTGTAGTCATATCCGAAGGTGGAAGTGGGGGCGCATTAGCCTTTAGTGTGGCTGATCACATTGTCATGTTAGAAAATGCGGTATATTCCATACTTTCACCCGAAGGCTTTGCCAGCATTCTTTGGAAAGATGAAACCAGAGCGAAAGAAGCGGCATCGGTGATGAAGATGACCAGCTTTGACTTAAAAGAAAAAGGAATTATTGATCATATTGTAAAAGAACCATTTGGCGGGGCACAAAAGTACTTCCCTATGGTGACAGAAGAATTAAGAAGATACCTTGCGAAAGAATTGGAAGAATTAGGAAAAAAGAAGATCGAACAAATTGTGCAAAAAAGGTATCAAAAATTTAGAGAGATGGGGATACCTGCATGGAAAATGTAAAAATTGTTGGATGTGGTTATGCCAAAGCCCAGGTTCGTGTTTGGAATGAGGACTTAGAAAAAATCGTTGAAACCAGTGATGCATGGATTCAACAAAGAACAGGCATTCAATCTCGTTATATCACAAAAGACGAGAACACTTCCGATTTAGCGTATAGAGCTGCTGTAGATGCATTGAAAGACGCAAATATGGAGGCAAAAGAAATAGAGTTAATCCTTGTAGCGAGTGCGACACCCGATCATTTCACACCCGCTACTTCCTGTTTGGTACAAGAAAAGTTAGGACTAAACGGAGAAGAATGTACAGCGCTTGATATCAATGCTGCCTGTTCTGGATTTGTCTATGGATTAACCCTGGCAAGCTGTTTACTAGAAAAGTATAAAACGATTCTTGTGATTGGAGCGGAAACTCTATCCAAAATAGTTGACTGGACGGATCGTAATACATGCATCTTGTTTGGAGATGGGGCCGGTGCCTGTATTGTTCAACAAAGTACAAATAAAAAAATGTTTACTTACACTAAGAGTACAGGTGATGTAGAAGGCGTTTTAAAAGGAGCGGGATTACCAATAAAAGCTGGGCTTATAAATGGAGAAAAGAACTATGGGTATCTTCACATGGATGGAAAAGAAGTGTTTCGCTTTGCCCTGAAAGCTATGCAGGAATCCATTGAAAAAGTATGTGAGCAAGCTCAAATATTGCCAAAGGACATTGATTTGATTATTCCTCATCAAGCCAATATTCGAATCATTCGACATGTAGCTAAGAAAATGCAATTAGATGAAGATAAATTTTTTGTGAATTTAGAAGAGTTTGGCAATACTTCCAGTGCCAGTATTGCCATTGCCCTGGCATGCGCAAAAGAACAAGGCAAACTCAAACCAGGTATGAAAATCGTTCTTGCTGGATTTGGGGCTGGATTTACCAGTGGTGGTGTGTATTTAGAATGGTAGGTAAGAGTATGATGTTACATAAAATGTTAGGAATTAAATATCCAATCATCCAGGGCGCTATGGCCAACATTGCCACTGCACAGTTTGCTGCCTGTGTAAGTAATCATGGAGGACTTGGCATAATTGGAACTGGGGCAATGCCAGTCGAAGTGGCGCGAGAATCTATCCGAAAATGTAAAGAATTAACCGACAAACCATTTGGGGTCAATGTTATGATGATGCATCCACAAACCAAGGAAATGATGGAAATGATTGCCCAGGAAAAAGTGGCCGTTGTCACAACTGGAGCCGGGAATCCAGGTGTTTATGTGCCGATGTTAAAAGAAAGTGGCGCTTTAATCATTCCAGTGGTTGCCAGTGTGGCCTTAGCTAGACGTTTGGAACAAAGTGGAGTAGATGCCCTTATTGTGGAAGGTTGTGAAGCTGGAGGACACGTTTCCGAACAAACGACCATGGCTCTACTACCACAGGTAATCGATGCGGTAAATATACCTGTTATTGCTGCAGGTGGAATTGGAGATGGGAGAGGTTTATATGCTGCGCTAAGTTTAGGTGCCATCGGAGTACAAGTGGGAACTTGTTTGCTGGCCAGTGTGGAATGTCCAATTCATGAAAATTATAAACAAGCTGTCATCAAAGCCAAAGATACCGATACTGTCGTAACCGGAAAGAGTTTAAATTCTCCAGTACGAATTTATAAAAACGCGATGTCTCGTCAATATCTAAAACTAGAAAAAGAAGCAGCCAATCGGGAAGAACTAGAAAAACTTACATTAGGCGCGTTACGAAAAGCTGTCTTTGAAGGGGATATTAAAAATGGATCGGTTATGATGGGACAAATTGCAGGCCTGGTCAGAGAGGTCCGCCCGATGAAAGAAATCTTAGAAGACATGATGCAGGGAGCATACAAGGTTCATCAAAAAATGATGGAAACGATGAAGGAGATCGCATGATAAAAATTGGGTGTAAACAATTAGAGATTCCCATCATACAAGGGGGAATGGGTGTGGGTGTATCCTTATCGAATCTAGCTGGACATGTGATGTTAGAAGGAGGCATGGGGGTAATCAGTGCTGCCCATCCAGGATACAATTATCCAGACTTTGAATCGAGTTCTAGAACCTGCAATCTGCAGGCATTGAAAGATCATGCCAAAAAGGCCAGAGAAATATCCCAAGGCAAAGGTTTATTAGGGGTAAATATTATGGTTGCCAGCAAGGACTATGAACACTATGTCAGAACATGCGTAGAAGCAGGATACGATGCGATTATCTCTGGCGCTGGGCTTCCATTATCCTTACCCGAATACGTAGGCGATAGTGATATCTTATTAGCTCCTATTGTATCCAGTGCCAAAGCGATTCAATTGGTGCTTCGAAGATGGGATAGTCACTATCAAAGAACCTGTGATTTTGTGGTCATTGAAGGCTACAAGGCCGGAGGTCATTTAGGCTTCAAATTAAAAGATCTACAAAATCATACATGCGAAGAATTGGAAGACATTCTTCCGGCTGTTTTAAAAGAAGTGTCTATTTATGAAGATAAATATCATAAAGAAATTCCGGTTTTTGTGGCCGGAGGTATCTATACAGGAAAAGACATAAAAAGATTTATGCGGTTGGGTGCGGCTGGTGTACAGATGGGTACACGCTTTATTGCTACCGAAGAATGCGATGCGCATCCAATCTTTAAAGAAATGCTGGTTAAGGCTAAACAGAAAGATATCGTAATTGTCAAAAGTCCTACAGGATTTCCAGGCAGGGCTGTATTGAACGATTATATGAAAAAAGTAATGGATTCACCCAATCAGAAAGTATCTCATTGTTTCGGGTGTTTAAAACCATGCAATCCAGCCGATACACCATATTGTATTTCTCATGCCTTAATTGAAGCTGTACAAGGAAATGAGAAACAAGGGTTATTCTTTACCGGAGAGAATGGAGCGAAGCTGGATCGAATTATGACCGTGCACGAACTCATTCAAGAATTAATGGAGGAAACTGTATGAAAGTAGCCGTTTTATTTGCTGGGCAAGGCAGTCAATATGTAGGAATGGGAAAAGATTTTTATGAACAGTCAAAAGTCAGTCAGGAAGTATACGATTCCATTTCTATGGACTTTGATGTAAAAAGAGTATGTTTTGAAGGACCGATGGAAACCTTGAATAACACAGCCTATACTCAAAGCTGCATTTTAGCCACTTCTATGGCTATCTATCAAACTTTACTTGAAAAAGGAATCCAACCCAAATATGTAGCTGGATTGAGTTTAGGAGAATACAGTGCACTATGTGCTGCACATGTTTTTTCCTTAAAAGATGGATTAGAAATAGTCCGTAAAAGAGGATTAATCATGGCCAATGCCCTACCCGCTGGTAGTTCAAAAATGATCGCAGTTATGAATGCCGATATTTCTTTGATTGAACAGGCGTGTCAAGAAGCAAGTCATGGGGAAACCATTTGTACCATTGCCAACTACAATGCACCTAGTCAAATTGTGATTACGGGAAATAATGCAGGTGTAGACAAGGCCGCTTCCATTCTAAAAGAAAAAGGGGTCCGTCGTATGATCCCGTTAAAAGTATCTGGAGCTTTCCATTCTCCACTACTCGAAGAAGCTTCTCAACAATTAGAAGAAGTTCTTGAAAGTATAGAAATGGATGTTCCTTCGATTCCCGTTGTTTTTAATGTGACCGGAAAAGAAGAACAGTCCCATTTTGTTGAACTGTTGACTCGTCAAATTAAGAGTCCCGTAAAGTTCTATCCATCCATTGAATATATGATTGCGCAAGGCGTGGATACGTTTATTGAAATCGGACCTGGACATACACTATCCGGGTTGGTCAAAAAGACAAACAAAAATGTGAAAGTTTATACGGTTGATCACTACGAGGATGTAGAAAACTTGATGGAGGCAATACAAAATGGAAAATAAAAATGTCTTAGTTACCGGAGCGGGAAGAGGAATTGGTAAAGCCATAGCGATTGAATTTGCGAAAAATGGATACGACGTCATCATCAATTATAATGGCTCAAAAGAGGCAGCGTTAGAAACATTAGAAGAAGTAAAAAAATACAGTAATCATTCAATGATTGTGCAAGCCAATGTAGCGAATGGACAAGAAGTTGAAGCCATGTTTCAACAAATCCAGGAAACGTATAAAAAACTAGACTGTTTGGTCAATAACTCCGGCATCACTAGAGATATATTATGTTTACGTATGAGTGAAGAAGAATTTATGGATGTAATCCAAGTAAATTTAAAAGGAACCTTTCTATGTTCAAAACAGGCTTGTCGTTTGATGATGAAAAAGAAACAGGGATCTATTATCAATATGGCCAGTGTAGTTGGTCTTTCGGGAAATGCGGGCCAATGTAACTATGCGGCCAGTAAGGCAGGGATTATTGGATTTTCCAAATCTTTGGCTAAAGAAATGGGATCTCGAAACATTCGTGTCAATGCGATTGCGCCTGGATTTATTCAAACAAAAATGACAGAAGTATTATCGGAAGAAGTAAAGAAAAACCTAGTTAACCAAATTCCAATGAAACAACTAGGTGATGTGGAAGATGTCGCCCAAACAGCTATTTTCTTAGCTGGCGATGCTTCAAAGTATATTACCGGACAAGTCATCCAAGTAGATGGTGGCATGTTGATGTAGGAGGGTTTCTATGAAAAGAAGAGTTGTGATTACTGGAATGGGGGCAATTAGTCCCATTGGAAATAGTGTAGAAGAATTATGGACTTCTATCGAAGAAGGAAAGTGTGGAATTGATGAAATCACCCACTTTGATACAACCGATTTTAAGGTGAAACTAGCTGCGGAAGTAAAAAACTTGGATACAGAAGCTTATTTTTCAAAAAGAGATTTAAAGTTTAATGATCGCTTTACACAATTTGCCCGTATTGCCGCAAAACAGGCGATGCAAGACAGTAGATTAGATGTAAGTATTATTGATGCAGAACGCTTTGGTGTGATTCTTGCGTCCGGTATCGGAGGAATTGAAACCATTTCAAATAGTCAAAACGCTCTAAATGAACGTGGATCATCAAGAGTTTCTCCTTATTTTATCCCCATGTCTTTGGTCAATCTGGCTGCCGGAAATGTTGCGATTGATGTAGGAGCACACGGGTATTGTACAAGTATCGTTACGGCTTGCGCTGCTGGAAGCAATGCGATAGGAGATGCCTTCCATCGAATTCGTGATGGATATGAAGATGTGATGTTAGCGGGTGGGACGGAAGCAAGTATTACTCCATTAGCTATCGCTGGATTCCAATCTATGCGTGCTTTACATACAGGAAATGATAAAAATCGTGCATCCATTCCTTTTGATAAAAATCGAAGTGGTTTTGTGATGGGAGAAGGAGCGGGTGTTCTTGTCTTAGAAGAATACGAGCATGCCAAAGCTAGAAACGCGAAAATATATGGAGAAATTGTTGGTTATGGAGCGACATGCGATGCGTATCATATTACAGCTCCATGTGCCAGCGGAGAACAAGGTGCTAAAGCCATGTTGAAAGCGATTCAGGATGCGGGTATTCAAGCAGAAGAAATTGATTATGTAAATGCCCATGGAACAAGTACACCATTAAATGATAGTACAGAAACCAAAGCGGTAAAGGCAGCTTTTAAAGAACATGCCAATGAATTGATGATGTCTAGTACAAAATCAAATACAGGACACTTACTTGGAGCTTCTGGCGCCATTGAAGCCATTATTTGTATAAAAGCTCTAGAAAATGGATTAGTACCAGCAACCATTCATTATGAAGAACAAGATGAAGCGTGTGATTTAGATATTGTGGCTAATGAAAATCGTAAAGTGGATATTCAATACGCAATGAGCAACTCACTAGGATTTGGAGGACATAATGCTTCCTTAATCTTTAAGAAGTGGGAGGATTAATATGATATACAATTCAAACCAGATTCAAGAAATCATTCCTCATCGATATCCTTTTCTTTTAGTGGATCGTATTGAAGAAATGAGCGAGGAAGATATTGTTGGAATCAAATGTGTAACAGCTAATGAAATGCAGTTTTTAGGACATTTTCCCCAGAAACATGTTTTACCAGGGGTTCTTATTGTCGAAGCTTTAGCTCAAACTGGATGTGTACTTCTATTGAGTAAAGAAGAAAACAAAGGAAAAATCGGATACTTTGCCGGTATTAATAAAATGCGTTTTAAAAGACAGGTTATTCCTGGAGATGTATTGACATTAAAAGTTCACTTTTCCAATCAAAGAGCTGGTATATATTTTGCGGATGTCGAAGCAAGTGTGGATGGGAAAGTGGCTGCCAAAGGTGAAATTATGTGCGCCTTAGGAGAATAATGTGATAGTTGGTGTGGGATGCGATGTGGTTCAAATGAATCGATTTCTTGGAAAAGAAGAATTGTTTGCCAAAAGAGTGTTAACCACTCAGGAATATGAACAATGGAAAGTATACAAAGAACGAAGAAGATTGGAATTTCTAGCTGGTCATTTTGCGGCCAAAGAAGCTCTAGTGAAGGCAATGGATATTCCTTCTTCCATCTTTGATTATGAGATCTATTACGAGAACCAAAAACCAAAAGTAAAAAAAGAAGGCTATCAAATTCATATATCCATATCGCATGAAAAGGAAATCGCAATGGCTTTTGCGGTGGTAGAAAAGGAGCGTCTATGAACATACTAAAGTTAACTAGATGTTTATTTATATTGCCTTTTGCCTGGTTAGAGAGCATTCGAGGAAAGAACCGAGATTTTGTGACGAATTTTCAATCGTGTAGAACCTATTCAAAAAAGGTATTAAAAAGTATGGGACTTTCTCTACATGTTGAAGGAGCAGAATATCTAAAAGGTTTATCCAGTGTCTATTTTGTGTGCAATCATCAAGGCACACTAGATCCAGCTTTAATTTGCGCATCTTGTCCTTTTCCTTTACATTTTATTTCAAAGAAACAAAACGAGAAAATTCCTGTATTAGGTCAATGGGCCCAAAATATTAAAACGATCCATTTTGATCGAGAAACAAGAGAAGGGAATATTTCTATGCTTCGAGAGACACTTCGATATTTGAAACAAAAAGAAAACATTTTGATTTTCCCAGAAGGAACGCGGTCCAAACAGGATGCAATGAATCCTTTTAAGAAAAATTCTTTAAAAGCGGCCTATATGGCAAAGGCTAGCATTGTTCCAATTACGATTAATGGTGCGTATTGTCTGGATCGTAATGATATTTCAGTAAAAACGTTATCAATTTATTATCATCGTCCTATATTTTATGAAGATTATAAGGATATATCCGCCGATGATTTGAGCAGTCAGGTACATGAAATTATTGAATCGCAAATAATACAACACGAAAGGTTATGAAGCACATAGCCTTTTTCTTTGTTCTGTGCTAGGATTTTTCTATGAAAAACAATGAGATTCGCAAGAATATTTTAGAAAAGTCTTACTATTTATTCTTAGAAAATGGGTTTCAAAATACAACCACTCGAATGATTGCCAAGGCCTGTGAAATTGGAACAGGGCGCCTAGCTTATTATTTTCCTAAGAAACAAGATATATTGATGACTTTGTATGAAAACTATTTAAACAATTTGATTTCTTTTGTAGAAGAGAAGTATAAAAAAGAGCATCCCGTTGTGAAAAGCTATATCAGCAATCTAATCTTCTATTACGTGTATATCATTGATATAAAAAGTCGAGACTTGTTGTATGATATTTTATCCGATGCCAAAACGCGAAAAATAAAGATCGAAAAAACAGCACAGATGTATCATAGAATTTACGAAGAGAATCAATATATGGACGATAAACAGGCCATGTTGAACGCTATGATCGTAGGAGCGGAAAGTGAGCTATTATTTGGAATTCGAGATGGTTTGTTTGAATTGAATGAGTTAGAAATTGCTCGTTCCATCACAAAATTATCTTATATTTTGAAAGAAGATTCTTCTATTCAGGAATTAATGAAACGAGCTGAAGAACTCTATAAGAATCTTGATAAAAAAGAAATATTAAAAATGAAAGAACAGCCAATTTTTGATTAAGCTGTTCTTTTTTAGTGCTTCCTTAAAACAGTTGGAGATTGGGATTCTTTGTTAAGTATTGTTGTAAAAGCTGTACAAAATTGCATACTTCTTTCTTTTTAGAATAATAAATATAAAGTTGGTTCTGAAATTCCCACTTGACTTTTTTATTAATTAAATTTGGATGAATATTCGTCCAATGTGGAAGACAAAGCAATAAGTTTTGACTCGCTGCGCATCGGTTGAATGTAGATAAATCATAAAAAGAATCAACACTCTCTAGTTGAACATTGTGATCTAATAAATACGTTCGAACTTCATTGATTGGTGATGAACTGGTAGAATTTCCAATCATGATAGTTTGTTTTTTTATATCTTCTAATTCTATTACTTCTCTTGTCGCTAAAGGGTGATTTTTAGGCATGGCAACAGTAAATCCAATTTCTTTTAAGAGAAATTGATTTGTCTTAGGTGATGACCCGTGACAACCAATTACGATATCATAATCTATTCCTATGTTATTTAGTACGGAGTTTGGATTTTTCTTATTGTCTATAAAAGGAATGATTTCTAGCTGATAGTTTGGAAATTGAGCGCTGATAGAATCCCATAGATTGGTCAAAATATAGGATGGGTCTAAATAGGAAGAACCAATTCTTATTGTATAGGATTTCGTATCTTCTATCTTTTTTGCGTTTTCTAGAATTTCATTAGATTGATTAATGAGTTTGAGTGCTTCCTGATAGACATATTTTCCTCCATTTGTGAGTTTGATTCCACTGTGTGAGCGT
This sequence comes from Bacillota bacterium, assembly GCA_018065105.1. Classification (GTDB taxonomy): domain Bacteria; phylum Bacillota_I; class Bacilli_A; order Erysipelotrichales; family Erysipelotrichaceae; genus Floccifex. Next base: position 7,039 of record JAGHTX010000188.1, on the reverse strand, counting down.
TGAAAAAGAGAAAATCCGCATTGCATTTCTAGCTGATTCATTTGTTTCATAATAGCTGTATTTGATATGTATAGTTGCTGTGAAGCTTTAGAAAAACTTCCTGTGTTCACTACAACAATAAAAGAATTGAGTAATGGATTATAAAGCATGTTGTATCTCCTTGTATCAACTTATGGTTTATACCTAGTATACATTTTTTGAACTTCTCATTCATTTCTTTTCTTATATAATTTTTCATGAAAAGAGGTAGATACATATGAATAAAAAATCACAAAACATGCTCTATATATCCATTTTTACCTTGTTTATATGCTCAGCTGGAGGCACACTGGAAAATACAGCTATGCAGACAATGATGGAAGCCTGGCCGAGTGTGTCACCTGCCATGATTCGCCTTCTTACCACTCTTCCACCTTTTATCTCTATGTTTGCCATGATTGGCGTGGGACGAATTGTAGGAAAATATATTTCGTATAAAACATCAATCTGCACTGGTCTGATTTTGATGTTATCCGGTGGTTTGCTTCCTTTCTTTCTCTCTTTACCTTGGAATGGTATTTTGGTATGCCGCATAGCTATGGGGTTAGGTGTAGGTATGTCGGCTTTAGGAAATCCATTGTTTATGTTAAGTGTACCAGCCAATCATTTGGCTAGGTACATCGGAATTGGAGGTATTGTAGGAAGTGTATGCAATATGCTTCTAAATCCAATAGTAGGAACCTTGACAAAAGTTGGATGGAAATATGCTTTTTTATCCAATTTGGTTTACATAATACCTTTTTTGATGTGCTTGTTTTTCCTAAAAGAACCAGAACAGAAGGAAAAGGATTCGCAAGAAGAAAATAAAGAAACAATTCCTAGTATAGTTTATATGTTTATTGGTATCCAATTCTTATCCACTATGACTCTATACCCTTTATTATCTGGAATTTCTACGTATGTTTCTGCTTTAAAGGTAGGGGATGTGACTTTTGCTGGGATTCTATTATCTGTATATACATTCGGTGGTTTAACTGTAAACTTGTTTTTGCCAAGGATAAAGAAGGCATTGGGAAATAAATTACTATTTATCGCATATTTACTAGTCTGTTTAGGTGTTTCCCTAGTTATATTTGTGCCAAATAAAGTATTACTGATTGCGGGAATTTTCATGTCTGGAACGGGATTTATCGCTTCTATGCAGATGTTACAGGTGTATTGTGGAAATATTTGTTCTCCATCGCAGATGGCAAATGCCTCAACTATGATCTTAGCCTCCAATCAATTTGGTGTATTATTGTCAACTTTCTTTATGGCACTCACAAAATACATCTCATTGTTTGCATACGAAATGCAAAACACTTTACTCGTCTGTTTGATTGTGTATTTATTATTGGCAGTTTTTGCCTGGAAATATAAGTTGAAATAATGGAAACTTTTTTAAGATGGAGAATTCCATCTTTTTCTATGGTATAATATTTGTAAGAAATTTGGTCATGACCAAAAAAGGAGAAACATAATATGGCAATTGAAAAACTATTCACTCCATGTAAGATTGGAAACGTGGAGATTAAGAACCGTTTTGTCGTACCTCCAATGGGAACCAACTATGGAACATACGATGGAATGGTAACAGACCAACTTATTGATTACTATGTAGCACGCGCGAAAGGTGGATATGGATTAATCTATACCGAAGTATGTGCTGTACAACCAACTGGAAAAGCTATCCTAAATGAAATTGGATTATGGGATGACAGTCAAGTTCCTGGTATGAAAAAATTAGCCGATGCGATCCATGAAGCTGGTTCTAAAATTTTCGTACAATTACACCACGCTGGAAGACAAACAGCTAACCCATATATTTTCAATATGCAACCAGTAGGGGTTTCGAGCATTCCTTGTCCTGCATTAAATGTACCTGTACATGAATTAACAAGTGATGAAGTTTGGGTATTGGTAGATGACTTTGGAAAAGCAGCTTTACGTGCTAAAGAAGCTGGATTTGATGGTGTTGAAGTACATGGAGCACACGGATATATCGTAGCGCAATTCATGTCTCAACACTCAAACAAACGTGTTGATGAATGGGGTGGAGATTTTGATTCTCGTATGAAATTCCCTAAAGAAGTATTTAAGAAGATTCGTGAATATTGTGGAGAAGACTATCCAATTTCATTCCGTTTTGGACACGATGAAAAAGTAAACGGTGGACGTACGCTAGAAGAATCATTAGCCGTAGCTAGAATGGCAGAAGAAGCCGGTGTGGATGTATTATCGATTTCTATCATGACATATGCCTCTTTACCATGGATGTCAGCTGCTGCTGCAATGCCTACTGGATTTAATGAATTTGCGACTGAACAGATTAAAAAATCAGTAAGTATCCCTGTGGTATGTGTTGGTCGCTTAAACAACATTCACGTTATGGAAGACATCTTAAAAGCGGGTCGTGCAGATTTTGTCGCTTTAGGAAGACAATCCATTGCTGATCCAGAACTTCCAAACAAAGTCATGGAAGGACGTGTTGGTGAAATTGCACCATGTATCGCATGTAACCAATCTTGTTTAGGATATTTAAATAATGCTGGACAAGTTCGCTGTTTAGTTAACCCAGTTACTGGATTTGAAAGAAAATACGATTTCACTCCAGTTGAAGATAAGAAAAATGTATTAGTAGTTGGAGCTGGACCTGCAGGTTTAGTAGCCGCTATGAATGCTGCAAAATTAGGACACAAAGTAACGGTAGTAGAAAAGACAGCTAAGATTGGTGGTCAATTTAGACTAGCTGCCATCCCTCCTACAAAATCGGATATCGTCACAGCTATTCGTCATTATCATACAGTGGGTAAAAAATATGGTGTTGAATATATCATGAATACTGAAGTGGATCAAGCATTTATCGAAGCAGGAAAATATGATCACATTATTTTGGCGACAGGTGGAAATCCTGCAATCCCTCCAATCGAAGGTATTGATGGAGCAAATATTTGTACAGCAGCCGATGTATTAGATGCCAAAGCCTTCCCAGGAAACAACGTATTAATCGTTGGTGGTGGGGTAACCGGAGTAGAAACAGCCGACTATTTAGGAGAACACGGAAAACGTGTAACAGTTCTTGAAATGCGTGAAGACATTGCCCTTGATGAAGAACCAGGACCACACTATTGGTTAGCACAACGCTTGGCTCAATGGGGTGTTCAAAAAGTAGTCAATGCGAAAGTCGATAAATTTACAGCTGACGGAGTTGTATACAATGGAGATCAAGTCTTATCTGGATTTGATACAATCGTATTATCTCTAGGTGTTAAGTCAAACAATCCACTAGAAGAAGTCGTTAAAGGATTAGGTATTCCATATCAAGTTATTGGAGATGCCCTAAAACCTGGTAAAGCGAACAATGCCACAGAAGCTGGATTGGACGCTGCCTTCCAAATTTAGATATTTACATTAAGAGCCATGATTGGCTCTTTCTTTGTTTAAAAACGTAAATACTAGTACAGATTAAGAAAAGTAGTGTATTATAAGAAAAAGGAGGAACATAATATGTTCAAGAATACGAATAAACTACGTTTAGCTTTATGCTCAGGAATAATCGCATTAGGTGTTGTAGGATGTGCGAATAAGCAGCCAGAAGAACAACCAAAAGAAGAAGCTGAACAATCGACTACCGCTCAAGTTGTTAACCCTATGGAAGAAGTAACACAGACTCAGCTTTTGGATAAATTCCCAGGTATTGACTTCTGTCCACCACAAGATGCACAAGATGCCATCTATTCCATTATTCATGAAGAAGATATGGATATTCCACAAATGACTTTTACTTTAGATAATATTCACTTTACGGAAAGAGCCGTATCTACAGAATTAACAGACTTATCGATTTCTCCAGATATGAAAGAAGGATTTGATCCAGAACATGGAAATATTTCCGGAATGTATACACAATTCAACGATTTGTCAGAAGGAGAAATTGGAGATGGAACAAAATGTATTCTTTATATCAATGATGAAACTGGAGAAGGCGTTATCGCTTGGTTAGATACACACCAAGGAATGCTTTATAACCTATCTATGGATTCAGGAGCAACTAAAGATTCTTTGATTCAATATGCGAACATGACTTATATACCAGTCGAATAAAAAATACAGCAGGGGGACCTGCTGTTTTTCTATGCGTCAATATAACTTCCACAATATGGGCATTTATTGGAATATCCTTTGGTAGCTTGAAAAGAAGCTCCGCAATTTGGACAATCCATCGCTATCCGTTTTACCTTTCCAGGTTCCACTGGTTTCTCATCCATGAGCATACATTCATTTAATAAGGTTTCATCTCGAAGCGAATCTTTATCCCAGCCATATTTTCCTTTATATTCGAAAATATCCATGGTCATACCAATCGCATATTGATTAGAGCCACGAGGAAATCCAGTAGGAATGATAGCTTCTTTCACCTTACGATTGGAATCAAAATAACGTACTTTTAAATTGACTGGATATGCTCCATTTACGCTTACTGTAGTATCTTGTACATATCCAAAGATTTTGGCTGGATAGCGAGTACCCTTGTTTCGAATATCGGATTTTTTCTTCAAATGAATGAAGAAGGAAGCTAGAAAACAAGCTCCTAATAGAACAAAGAATAGAGGGATTATTGAAAATACGCCAATGCCTCCAACCGAAATAAACACGGTTGATACGATTCCACCGATTCCAATAAAAGCGGCCCCCATAATTGCCAAAATCACAAATGCTGAATCCATAGTAAATTCTCCTTTAAACAATAAGAAAACGGACGATAGTCCGTGTTCTATAGATTATCCTACGTGGTGTTCTGGTACTACAGCTACGAAAGAAATAACAGAATCTGATTCGTTACGTAATGTGTGTGTACTTCCTTCTGGACAATAGTGGCAATTACCAGCTTCGATGATTTCTTTTTCTCCATCGCAAATTACAGTTCCAGTTCCTTCTAAGATAAAAATGATCTCAGAGTTACCAACGTGTTGGTGTTCTCCAATTGTACATCCTGGTTGAAGTTGAGCCGATAAAATACGACATTTTCCATCAAAGAACATTTTGGCATCTAATTGTCCTTCTCCACCCTTAAATTTTGGGAAAGCTTCAAAGCTTTGATTTTTATGATCTAGTTTCATAGTATAACCTCTCTTATATCGCTAGAATTATTGTACCATGTAAAGAAAATTTTGATAGAATAAATTGTATGAAAAATAGAAGATTATACGGCTCTCTATTGGTAATTGTTTCGGCCATTCTGTTTGGTACCATGCCTTTGTTCACAAAAACTGCGTATGCTCACCATGCCAATGCGCTAACGGTTGCCTTCGGAAGATTCTTATTTGGAAGTCTTTTCTTAGGAATTTTATGTAAGGGAAGTAAGAAGGAGTTAAAAATATCATTGAAAGCACTTCTTGAATTATTCAAGATTTCCATGTTCTTTTCGATTGTACCCGTCTTACTCTATATGTCTTATTCCTACGTGGATTCTGGTCTAGCCACTACCTTACACTTTTCCTATCCGGTTGCCGTAGCAATATTATCAAAGCTTTTATACAAATCGAAGTTTTCCAACAATCAAATCCTTTGTATAGCTTTATGCAGCTTAGGCATTCTTTTCCTCTATAAACCAGGAGGAGAGATAAACTTGTTTGGTATGTTCATTGCCTTACTATCCGGTATTATTTATGCGGGATATATTTTACTTTTTGAAAAGAGAAAATATAACCAGATTCCTGCACTGGTCGTGACCTTTTGGTTATCTTTAATGGCAAGTTTGGAAATAGGAATGGTAGCTTTTTGTACGAAACAAATGGTCATTCATTTAGATATAAGTGCACTATTTATGATCGTATGCTTATCCATCATTACCATGGTGTTTGCGACGCCCTTCTTTCAAATGGGAGTAAAAGATTGTGGGGGATTGATGGCCTCACTTCTTTCTACTTTTGAGCCAGTTACCAGTCTAATTGTAGGCATTCTATTTTTTCAAGAAGTATTCACTTTTCGAGATGGAATTGGAATCTTGTTTATTCTGATTTCTACAATATTATTGGTCACAAGAAAAGTCATTTCTAAGAAATGACATTAACGATTCAATCCAGTCTGGTTGGATCATTAACCGAACTCCTATTCTCGCAGGGTTCGTATTTTACAGAAGTTCCATATTCCTTCCTTAAAAGCACTGGTATTGCCAGCATTTGGTAAGGGGAGTGCGAATACTTCTGCTTCTGTAAATCTGATTTGTTTAAGCATTTCCTGTTGAACCGCATTTTTTGCACTAATCATAACCGAGAATTATTTACTAACAGTAAATAAGATAGATAACCAGTTCATATATGTTGAACCGCAAAATATTCAACAACGTCTTACACAGAGAAGTCTAAAACCGCATAAATAAAACTAATATAACCGCATTTTATTTACTAAAAAAGGAATGCCTTCCAATGTTGACATTCCTGTAATCACCGCTAAAATGGCAATTCTTCTGTATCTGTTATTTGTAATGCTGGAAGATCCGATATTGGATTTTCCTCTTTATAATTGATTTTTTTTATCTCTATCAAAATATCATCGAGCTTGTCGTATATTGCTTCTATTATTGTTTCTGAACCATAATATCTGTCTCGCTCAATTTCACGTACATATTCGAGTAATTTTATTATTTCTTCAACTTCCATATTTCCCTCTATACATTCAACAGTTCATTTTTCGCATCCATTATGAGTTCAGTATCGATGCGCGTCTGTTTTCTTTTAGATCCTATGATCAAGGATTTATTGATCAGCTGATTTAACACTCTTAGCGTTCCTTTGGATAGATTATAAAGAGTATGGTAGCTTTCTTCGCTGAAAATTTCTGTGTGACAGTTCACAAGTTTCAGACGATCCTCTACATACTCTTTTACTTCTTTTTCGTCCATCCCGCTAAAGGTATAATTCATATTTATTCTTTGTACAAATGCTTCAAGATTTTTGTATCGAAGCATCCTTAAAAAATCTGTCTGACCAATAAGAAGAAGTGTACAGTAATCTTTTGA
>JAGHTX010000235.1 GCA_018065105.1 Bacillota bacterium | reverse complement strand
AGCTTCAGCTTGGGTTTGGATCGTACAAGCAGGGGCTTTCATGATCAATAGATCGCCGTTTTCCCCGTGTTCAAAAGCGAATAGGACTAGATCTACGGCTTCATCCAAAGACATGATAAAGCGTGTCATGTCCGGTTCGGTTACTGTGATTGGATTTCCTGCTTTAATCTGATCGATCCATAGGGGAATAACACTTCCTCTTGAGCACATCACATTTCCATATCTTGTACAGCAGATTTTTGTTTTTCCACTGTTTCTGCTTTTCGCAATCGCTGTTTTTTCTTCTAGTGCTTTGGACATTCCCATCGCATTGATTGGATAAGCGGCTTTATCGGTACTTAAACAGATTACACTTTCTACCCCTTCTTCAATGGCAGCGGTTAATACATTATCGGTTCCAATAATATTGGTTTTTACCGCTTCCATAGGAAAGAATTCACAAGATGGTACTTGTTTCAAAGCTGCTGCATGGAAGATATGATCTACGCCGTACATCGCATTTTTTACGGATTGTAAATCTCTTACATCTCCAATGTAGAAAGAAATTTTTCCGGCTACTTCTGGCATTTTTACTTGAAAATCGTGTCGCATATCATCTTGTTTTTTTTCATCCCGACTAAAGATACGAATTTCTCCAATATCTGTTTTTAAAAATCTATTTAATACTGCATTCCCGAAAGATCCAGTTCCCCCGGTAATCATTAAGGTCTTATTTTTGAATAATGACATAGTTTTCACAACCTTTCAGTTAGTAATAATTGTATTTTAAAACAAATCATTTGTCCATATTTTACCCCCCTATGTATATAAAATAAAAGGTTGTGCAAACCAAAATAGTTATACACAACCTCTTGTTTTAATCGCTGATTGATCGATTATACAAATCCATAGCTTTAATCAAGTTCTTCAGACTTGTATTCAATGTTTGTAGTGCTTGTTTACCATAGCTGAAAATTCCATAAGAAAGATGGAAATTATCGGTATCAATGTTAAACATCTCTTTCATATTGTAGATATCATAAATAGTAACGACTGTATAGTTCCCTTCTTTTGTACAATACGCTGCTTCTTGATTCACTTTAAAGCTTGCATCCCCTTTAAAGTATAATTTAAGTCCTGGTCTAGTAGTAAGAATTAAACGGGCTCCGACAAAATCAACATCTTTATTGTTGTCTACTAGCTGATATGTATAGGCATCTAGATTTATGTCTTCTAAAGGATTCACAACACTTGGAAGTGCATTGGTATGATATCCAAAATATTCTTGGGCATATCTTCCGTAGGTCATCATATTTTTGGCAATGTTTACAGCTTGGGCACTGTATTTGTTTGAATTTGCCAATAGATATTTTGCGTAATCTTCTACCGTATATGTATAAACAGGTCCACATTCTCCATTGTCATAGTGAACTTGGGCTTGAATTGGATCGGTTGTTTCTTTAGCCGATACAAAACATGTAAATACATAGTATCCTTTTCCAGAAACCGAATCCACATCTGCATCTTTTACACTTACTCTTTGAACAGTTCCGTTTGGAAGTTTAAATTCTACATATGCATTTTCATTCTTTAAAGACAAGTAGAATTTAATTCCAATGTTTCCATAAAGCGATAAGCTATATCCCTGTAGAACTTCTTCTCCACTTACCGGCGCTAATTCACTACGAGTATGTGAGGCATTTCGTTTACAAGTGAATAAAATAGTTCCATCATCCATTTCGACACCTTCATCCCATAAATGACCAAGAGCATCGATTGAATTTTGTGGAATCAAAATTTCGTTACATTTTGAACAATGGCTACCTTCACTAAGTCCAGTCTCTGTACAAGTTGGTTCTACTCGTTTATCCACAACAGCTGTGTGTCCTGTTTTAGGAATAGTAACTACACTGGTAATTTCTTTTGTGGCATACTTGTTTGAGAACATTTTTGAACAAACACTACAAGTCCAATATTCTCTTTGTCCATCTTTTGTACAAGTTGGTTCTACTCTTTTTGTTTCAATTAAAGTGTGGGCTAACTTATCCATCGCAAGTGTCTGTACAACCGAACAACGTGTACAAGATCCTCTTTTTTCTCCAAGATCTGTACAAGTTGGCTCTTTTAAAATCGTCCAATTTACTACATTGTGCCCTAGAGCATCTATATGGATTGGTTGGGGAATGATATTCTTACCCATAGAATCTGAAAAATATTGAGAACATGTTTTACAAGTCCAGTATTTTTCGTATCCCTTTTCTGTACAAGTTGGTTCTACTTTTGCGTGGGCTACTAAAGTGTGGGCACAATCAATAAAGTAGGAATAATGATTATTCTTTACATATTGAAGTGCATAAGAATTTGGTTTCACAGTATATCGAGGAGAAGATACGAATACATTGTTTCCAATCGATTGAACAGAAGCAGGTAATACCACTTCTTCCACACATTTAAAGCCATCAAAGAATGAATCCGGAATACTAGTGATTCCTTCTTCAATGACCACTTTTTCTACCATTGTTTTATTTACAATCGGATTACTTGTTAAGGCACCCGATCCACTGATTGTTAATAAGCCCTTACCTAATAATATATAAGAGATTGTTCCCACTGTTTTTTGTTCAACAATATCGTTTTCTCCATATTGGCTTGCGATATAATCCTTAGTAGAAATCGCATATCCACCAATATAAGAATCCGAGATTGTACGATCTACCATCGCTTTACTACCTTTTAAGAAATATTCATAAGGCTTACCCGCTTTTTTATTTGCGGCATCTAAAGAAGCATCTAGATGATAATAATTGCCATTCAAATATACAATATTCCAAGCATGAGCTCCATTCATATTTCCATGTACGATACGACAATCAATACCAGATTCTAACAACATATCATAGACTAAAGCAGCAATTCCTTCTCCTACCGCTTTCTGTTGTTCAACAGCCGCATATGCGGTGTGAGCTGTCCATTTTGAATCGAATTCAGAATTGAAACTATTGTGATATTCTGGATCGTTAGCGCAAAGAGAAACGTGATTTGTATCGAGGCTAGTCATATCGCAAATAATATCATACGCTTTTTTGATTGCATCGTAAGCTGAAATTTCATCAAGGTCATTTTCATAGATGATATCCTCTATTTCGGTTTTGACACGAAGATCCTGCACCTTTGTAGTTCCTGCATGATATGTATTCAATCCTACCGTTACATATCCATTTTCTTCTATAATAGACTTTTCAATACAATGAAATTGACTTTTTAGTGCGTCTCCCTCATAAGCATTTCCTGTGTGTTGAAAAACAATGGAATCAAATAAAGATTCATTAAATCCAGAAGTAGAACTTGGAAAACGAACACCTTTTGTCTTGTTTCTATCTTTCAGAATGTCACGGAAAGCAACAGCTGCTTTTTCTAAAGAATCATAGTCTGTGATTTCTCCCGTTGTCGCATTTTCCTGTTCGATTTCTTCTTCGTTAGTCTCTTCTTCGTTAGTCTCTTCTTCGATAACTTCTTCTTCACTAACTTCTTCTTTTGTATCCTCTACAAGTTCTTCCACTTCTTCCTGTACTTCTTCTGTTTCCTCTTCTTGTGCTAGAAGTAGTGCAGGAGATTGAAGAGAAGAGATCATGGTCATGGATACAAGAATACTTAGAACACAATTAAAAAATTTTCTCATAACTCATATTCCTCCTTTTATTGAAAAGCTGTAGAAAGCACCTGGCCTGCTCCATCTGTTGTAGTGATGGCTATTTTCCCATTTTTTAAGGTCATAGTGATTTTATAACCACTATTCGCATCATCTTCTATTTTCATGGTTTCTACATCACTTTCAAGAACACCTAAATTATTCAATACGTTTTCGATTGCTTTTTTCTGTTCGTTTGTATACTCTATCTGTTTTACTTCTTCTTTCTCTTTTTTTTCTATAGCTGCTTTTTGTTCAAATTTACGGGATTCAATAAGTCCGTTTTTAGAAATTAAGAATGTATAATTTCCAGCTTTCGAAGATAAATGGACTTCAAATGCATCTCCGTTTTCTTTTACATCACTGTCTATTTCTTCTGCATCTATTTGAAGTGTTTCATCGATAGCGATTTCCAATGCATCTTCTTTTGTGATTTCAATTTGATTACGAGCACATCCTGAAAGTAGAGTAAGCATCAAAAGCAACAACAATCTTTTTTTCATATCTCTTTTTTCCTCTCTAAAAGAAAAGGATGAGTAGGCATTTACTCATCCTGTTTATGACTCCTATTATGGATAACAGAATCATTTCCGGTTGGGATTTTTTTTTAAGGAATATAATAGGAGCCTTGTGAATGAAAAAATCATTTCACAACAAATGAATTTAAATCTTAGAGCTCATTCCAAAATCTTTTATCCACTTCAAATTCAAAAGGATATTCTTCAGCGGACAGGCTTTTAGAAACAAGTTCCAATTCCCACTCATGATAGGCTTTTATAAAGCCTTCATGAAGATATTTTTCAGCTTTTTTTCGTGCATTGACTGCACCTTCAAAATCAGCGTATGTACCAATATAGTATCGTTTCCCACAAAGAGAAATTCCAGCAGCATACTTTCCATTCTTTTTTTGATACCCCCCTTGATATCCACTTGTATTATCACTACGGTGTTTACGGTTTTCGAGCCATTCAATGCACGTTCCATTTACGAAGGTTAAAAATTGCCCTAGATTTTTTCCTTGCTCTATTCTTTTACAACCGCAACTTTGATGATGTCCGTGTACCAAATTATCTTCGGAAGCTTCGATTATATTTCCACAGTCACATCGTACCTTCCAAATAATAGAACCCTTATAATCTCTTTTATCGGTCATAGAAATAACCGTTAATCTTCCATACCGTTTGCCTTCCAGATTTCTTCTTTTGTATCCAACTTCCTGTCTTAAACAGCCACAGCTTCTAACCTTTCCAGCGTTTAATAAAGAAGTACTGGTAATCTTTTCATTTCCGCAATCACACTGAC
>JAGHTX010000051.1 GCA_018065105.1 Bacillota bacterium | reverse complement strand
ATTTAGTACACTGCTGTTCAGTCAAAGTATTCCCACTACAATCCATGCAGTAGATACAGAACCAAATTTTGAAGTAGTGGCTACTGGAGAAAACGGAAGTATTGAATTAACCATCGAGGATCAAAAAATACAAGTAGAACAAAACAAGCCTTACTCGAGTTATGTAGAAGCAGGAAAAGAGGTCTCTTTCCAGATTACTTCTAAAACATCCATTGACAGTATAAAAAAGAATGAACAAGATTTGGAAGGCTTCACGTCTGGATGTGATTCCTACTCTTTTGTACATACGCAATCGGAAGAAAAAGTTATATATAAGGTCAAATTTACGGACGAACAAGAAAAACAGGAAAAAGAAGAAAAAATCGAGATTATTGAAAAAGCTTACTACAACAGCAATGAGTATCCTCGAAATTCAGGAATCTGGCACTTAAGCAATGGTGCGGTTGCCTTTTGTGGACAAGGATCTGCAACGACACCTAAAAAAGGGTTAAAAGCGAGTGAATATCCATTAACACCCGATATGTGTCAAAACTACGATATGACTCGAAAAATCCTATACTATGGATACAATGGTCCGGAAAATCAATTCAGCGAACTGTCCCTAAGTGGGCAACTTTGCGTAACCAACGAGATTCTACAAAAAGCTGTATCCGGAAAAGCTGTTTCTGAAATTGTTGGTAATAAAACTTTAAATAATAAGACAATTGGTAAATGGTGGGAAGTTTTAGAAACAAAGCCGACTCCTCCAAATAGCTTTCTTACATTCATGGTTGATTATTCGGAGTGTGGAAAAGCTTATTCAAATGTAACTCAAAAGAATGAATATTATCAAAAATTATTTTATGGAATTGGTCCCAAAGCAGAAACTCCAAAGTTGAAAGTGACAAAATCCAGTACCAATACAGAAATCGTAGAAAACAATCCTATGTATAGTTTAAAAGGTTGTGTTTATGCACTGTATAAGGATGAAGCTTGTAAAGAACTTTTAAAAACACTGGAAATGAATGAGATTGGTACAACAGAAGACACAGAACTAGAACCAGGTGATTACTTTATTAAAGAGGAAAAGTCAGGGAAAGGATATCATTTGGACAACAAAGTATACCCAATCCATGTGGAATATGGACAAACGACTTGTTTTAATGCCGAAGATGTACCTATGGTACAAACGATTCAAACCATAATTCAAAAGGTTGATGCGGATGGAAAAATGCAAGGAAATACCAGTCTAGGAGATGCACAATTTAAAGTGAACTATTATGCCAGTGACAAAGTGCTGGATGCGCCAACCACATCATGGATATTAAAATCAGATCCAGAGGGCAATGTGAAATATGAGGATGCCTATAAAGTATCCGGAGATCCTTTATATAAAGATTCGAACGGAAAACCATTTTTACCATTAGGTTTATTAACTGTACAGGAAATAAAAGCGCCTAAAGGATATATGTTAGACCCAAAAGTTTATACAAGTCCTATTAAAGAAGAAATATATGTTCCTGTACAAATTCCAAACGAAGCATTAGAAGGGTGTTTTGAAATCCATAAAGTGATTACCGATGGTTCACAAAGTGAAATTGTTGAACCAGAACATGGTGCAAAATTCATTTGTGTTTTAAAAGACTATTATGAGCACTTAAATCAGGACATTTTAAAAGCTCTAGAATATGCCAAAGAAAACGGAACGGAAAAAGAGTATGAGGTTATGGTTACTGGAAAAGATGGGATTGCCAAATCAAACCAATTGGTTTATGGAAGCTATGTCATCCAACAAGTGGAATTGGGCGTGAATGGACAAGGCAGTGAGATGCTTGAAAAGCCTTTCTACTTTGATGTCACAGAAAAAGATGGAAAAGCCTTTGTCTATGGAACAACATACGATGGTAGAAAAATCGATAGTGAGAAAGGAGAAGTGCATTTCTATATTAACGATATTCCTTTCCAGGCTTATGTTTCCATTGTAAAAAAAGATGCAAAATCCATGCGTGAAATTGCGCTAAATCCAGCTGTTTTTAAAATCAAAATGGTAGATGACAAGAACAATCCAATTCAAAATTATCAGGCTTCAAAATTAAAAACGAATGAAGATGGATATATTTCCATTAAAGTCGGATTGTTGTGGTACGATGCTTTTGCGACAAATGCACAAAACAAACTTTCCGTTTTAGAGTCGGTATCTTCCAAAGTGTATAACGCAAATACTTCTGAAAAGGAAGGATCGGTAATTGTGCCAGTGCCACTTGTGGAAGGAAAATATCTTTTAGAAGAAGTAAAAGCTCCAACAGGTTATTTATTAGACCAGTCAATTCCATTTGAGATTCATGCCACAAATGTTTCCAAAGAAGGAGAACTAAAAACATTGGAAGTTGTCTTCAAAAACGAGAGACCAAAAGGAAAAATTGTATTAAAGAAATCTTTTGAAGGAGAATCGAGCAAACAAGGAAAAGTTCAATTTGAATTACGAGCCGCAAAAGAAATCAAAGAATCGGATACAGGAAAAGTTCTTTATAAAAAAGGAGATTTAATTCCGGGTTCTCAAATTGTAGACGGAAAGAAAATAAAAGTTGAAGATGGAATTTATACATTGGATGCCAATAATGAAGTCATTATTGAAGACCTTCCATTAAACAGTGAAATCACTCATTTTGAAATGAAGGAAATCTCAACGTATTCGGGCTATCAGCTTTCTACAGACGTCTTAGAATTTACCCTTTCTATTAAGGATTCTACGACAAAAGAATACGTATCTAAAAATAATTTGGTAAATAAGGCAATTCAAATTCATACATCGGCGCATAAGAAAAACGATGATACAAAAGTGGTAAATAGTCATTCTACGGTTGAATTTGTGGATACGGTTTCTTATGAAGGATTAGTTGAAAATCAAAAATATAAATTGGTTGCGACACTTATGGACCAATCCTTAAATAAACCAATTTTAAAAGAGGACAAACAAATTAACATAGAACATGAATTTATCGCAAAACAATCGTCCGGAAATGAAGATGTACTCATCAAAGTGGATGGGGAATTGGTAAAAGGAAAGAATCTTGTAGTATTTGAACAATTGTTCAATGAAGAAGGATCACTTGTAGCCAGTCATGAAGATATACATGATAAAAATCAAACCATTCAGGTTTTAGATTCTGAAATCCACACAATGGCTATGAGTGAGAACGGAAGTCATGAGCAACAAATTTCCCAAGAAACAGATTTAGTCGACCGTGTATATTTGAGTGCTCTAAGAGATCATACAACATATAAGTTAAAAACAACTTTAATGGACAAAGAAACGAAAAAGCCAATTTGTGATCCAAGTGGAAAAGCGTATTCAAAAGAAACCTCTTTTGTCTATAGTGGACAGGAATATGAGGATGTTTCCTTTAAAATTAATAGCTCTTCTTTAGCAGGAAAAAACACCGTATTCTTTGAAGAATTAATGGAATATGTGGATGGTAAAATGATTACCCTGATTGAACATAAAGATTTTGATGATCAAGATCAGGAAATATCTTTTATTGACATTAAGACTCGAGCACTTAGTGATACACAAACACATACCGCTCTAATATCCAAAGATATGACTCTGAAAGATACAGTATTCTATGAAGGTTTAAAAGTTGGTCAAGAATACAGTATTACAGGTACATTAATGGATAGAAAGACAGGAGAAGCTATTTTGGATGCAAATGGTAATTCGATTACGGCTTCTACAACTTTTGTGTGTGAACAAAGTACCGGACAAGTAGATGTGATCTTCAACATTTCCGATATACCTCTTCAGGATAGGGAAGGAGTTGTCTTTGAATCTTTATATACTGGAGCTACTTTAATTGCGAAGCATGAGGATACAGAAGATGAAGAACAATGGATGGATCTAAAAGATATGGAAGTACGTATTATTAAAAAAGATGCGAATTCTAAGAAAACCATTGTAAACAAAGATTTTGAATTTAGTATGTTTGATGGACCAACTTGTAAAACATGCATTAAAAAAGCTGTAACGGATACAAAAGAAGGATATGCTTATTTCAAACAAATTCCAGAAGGTGTTTCTTATGTAAAAGAAACAAAAGCTCCATCTGGATATAAATTAAGCAATCGTTTGATCCGTTTGGAAAGAAAAGGAAACACGTTATGGATCAATGGTAAAGAACAGATTTTAATAGATGGCTATCAGGCTTCCGTTGAATATCCAAACAATCCAGACTCACCGAATACCGGCATTGAAAGTCATTTCTATACGTATTTAGGTTTACTAGTGACATCTTTATCAGCTATCTACTTATTAAGAAAAAGAATCCATTAAAAAATTAGGAGAGAAATCTCCTAATTTTTGTCTATATCTACCTTTGTATGTTTTCCATTTTCACATTCATAAACCCATAATTCACAATTATGAGGCTTAGGTCGCCAGGAAATTCCATTTTCTTTGTCTTCTAAATAACCCTTTAATGCACGTATGATTCCTCCATGACAGGCAACGAGAACATTTTCATATTCTTTAGTTTCCAATTCTTTAAGAAAACTGGAACTTCTTTCTACCATGGATTCAATCGTTTCAACACTTTCAGGTGCTGAAAATACTTCAGGAAATGCCCAATACAGCGTCATTTTAGGTCCCATTAAATAGTATTTACAGAGTTCGTATTTTCCAAAATCTGTCTCAATAATACGAGGATCAATAATAACCTCACTTTTATCTACACCACCAATAATGGCTCCTGTAGTAATTGCTCTATCTAGCGGGGAGGCATAGACAGCATCAAAATGAATATCTCCAATTTTTTCTCTAGCCGCTTTGGCTTGAGCTATGCCCGTTTCATTTAACGGCTCGTCTGTTAATCCTTGCATCAATTTTTGTTTATTAAAACGGGTTTGCCCGTGTCTTGTAATCCAAATTTTCATATGTATCTCTTTTCTATGGGAATATCTTATCATGCATAGTCAAAATGCTCAAACCAGATTATTTTCTTGTTCCATTCTTTTTCTAGAGACAATCGTATAGTACAATAAAAGAAAGTTTTATCCTGGAGGTATCATTATGAATAAGAAATCCATTATTTCCTATGTGATTTTAGTCATCGCATTTTTATCACTGGCTCTTACACCTTATATCGCTTCTCCAACTAATTTTATAAATAAATCCAACATTGAAAAATTAGAAGAGAAAAAGGAGACCGTTATGAAATTAACAGCGGCTACAACTTCTGCTTCGGCCGCCATTACTTTAATTCCTGGAGATGCTGGAACACCGATTGCCGAAAAGTTAGCCGATTTAAGTGGATACTTTTTAATCGCTTTAAGTGCCATAGTCTTAGAAAAATATTTACTGGTCTTAACCCAATATAGCTTTTTTGGCTTGATGGTTCCTATATTGGGAATTACATTGGCTCTATATATTCTAAATAAGAAACACTATTTCAGTTTCTTTGCTCGTAAGATATTACCTTTAGGATTGGCACTTGTCTTACTTGTTCCACTTAGTGTAAATGTTTCAAATTTAATCGAGAAGACATTTGAATCTTCTATTGAAACTACAATTCAACAGAGTGAGCAAACCACAACACAAATTAAAGAGAATAAATTCAATAAAGATACATTAAGTTCTTGGTGGGATAAGGTAAGCGGAACCATTATGAATGATTTTATTGAAAGTGTAGCTATC
This sequence comes from Bacillota bacterium, assembly GCA_018065105.1. GTDB lineage: Bacteria > Bacillota_I > Bacilli_A > Erysipelotrichales > Erysipelotrichaceae > Floccifex. Next base: position 2,414 of record JAGHTX010000051.1, on the reverse strand, counting down.
ATGATCGTTACCTCTTGTATAATACCGGTACTCGTTCTTGTCTTCTTTGTATGGATATTCAGGATGAGCATGAGTTTATTGCTGACTTCCCCTAGATTTAAGGAGATTTCTTTAAAAAATAGTAAATTGATTGGAAATGGAGAATTATAAAATGAAAAAGAAGTATTTTTTCTTTGATATTGATGGAACGTTAACCGATAAGGAAACGCGTATTGTAGTTCCGAGTGCACAAAAAGCTTTAGATGAACTTCAAAAAGCTGGTCATTTTGTAGCTATCGCAACAGGTCGTGCCCACTATAAAGCTCGTTCTTTTATGGATGAAGTAGGCCTTCACAATATGGTTTGTGCAGGTGGTGGTGCTCTAGTAATCAACGATGCGCTTGTCTACAATGTAGGTCTTGAACTTGATAAAGCCAAAGCAATCATTAAAGAAGCCGAAGAAAAGAATGTAGGAATCTTACTTCAATTGACCGATTCCATTGACGTATATTCAAAAAATGATCTATTTAGAGAACAGGTTGGGCCTAGAAAAGAACCAACGAATTATATTATAGATCCTTCTTTGGACTATTATGGATTGGATGAAATATTAAAAGTGTATCTTTCGGTATCAGAAGAAGATGAGAAAGAAAAATGCACTTTAAAAGATACACTGGGTCATTTACGATTTGTGAAAGACTATCTAATGTTTCAATACGATGCAAAAGACGAAGGAATTCGGGAAATGATTCGAAGAGTCGGTGGCAATATGGAAGATGTTGTTGTGTTTGGGGATGACTATAATGACATGGTGATGTTTAAAGAAGAATGGACAAATATTGCGATGGGAAATGCGTGCGATGCGCTAAAAGAAAAGGCTTCTTATGTTGCAGAAGCCAATGTAGATGATGGAATTTATAAAACATGTAAGAAGTTTGGCTGGATCTAAACTTCTTTTTTACTGTATCGGAAATGATACATACAAATAGATGCTGCAATTCCGACATTTAAACTTTCAAACGTATCCATTTCGATTTTTACACAGGTGTTTGCCATTTGGATGATTTCCTTATGAATACCTTGTCCTTCGTTTCCTAGAATAATGGCATATTTCTCTGGAACACTTACTTCTTGAAGAAAAATAGAGTCTTCATGAAGGGCAGTGGCAAATACTTCGAAATGATTCTTTTGAAGGGAAGGGATGAATGTTTCCAATTCTGTCTGGATCATAGGAATATGGAAAATAGCCCCCTGACTGGATTGGATGGTCTTGGGATTGTAGATATCTGCACACCCCTTTGTATAATAAATCGCATCCATTCCAAAAGAATGAGCCGTACGTATAATGGTTCCGACATTTCCTGGATCTTGAACCGTATCTAATAAGAGTACACGATGCATATCTGTATTTATCTCTTCTGGCTTTTTACAGACCCCAATCATTTTCGCATTGGAATTTTGATTGGATAACTTGTTTAATACCGCTTGTGTACAAAATACAGGTTCAAAAGAGAAAGGATTGTCTTCTCCTATAAGAATATAAAGCTCTTTTAAACAGTTTGCCTGAAGAGCTTCTTCAATCATATGTTTTCCTTCAACCAAAAAGAGAGAAGACTTATCTCTTTCTTTTTTTAAAGAGAGTTTACTTCTTTCTTTGATTATTTTATTTTGAATTGATTCTATCGTTTTCATGGTCATATCATAACAGATTTGAAAAATCCTACAAACTGTTTTTCACATATATTTGAAAGAAATGATTCCATTTTTGTTCAACTGTTTTTGAATAATTACGACTGATTGGGACATAGTCGTTGTTTTCTAAAATGAAATCTGTACGAATGAATTCGCGAACGGCGTAAAAGTTTACAATGTAACTTCGGTGTGTTTGAGAAAAGCTGTCAGGTAACATAGGAAGTAGATCGTTAAATGTAAGCTTTGTAGAATATACATGATTTGGTGTATGAATTAAAGAGTATCTTTTGATTCTTTCAATAAAGAGAATTTCTTTAATCAAAATCGAAGTTGTTTCTTTCTGATCTGGCAATGTGATTACATCGCTTATATCTCTATGTAGGTGAATTTCATTATATATTTCTTGCAGACTTTCCTTAGGTCTACGAACATATAAGGCAAACGAACAAGTCTTCTTCGCTGAATCATAGGTGTGAATGATTAAATATCGTGCATTGACCTGGTGATTGTTTTTATATTTTTCATTCACAAAAAATAAGACGGACTCATCGTATAAAAGATTTTCAATTTCATCTGGTGAATCCACAAACGTAATCGATGAGAAAGGCTGTGATTTTTTTAAATTGCGGATAAACCAATTTTTTACTTCTTCGTTGTCTTCAACAATAATTATCTGTTTCATTTTTCAAATTCCTTAATTCTATAGGCCTTTTTCTATAGTACAATATTATACCATATAAAAT
>JAGHTX010000148.1 GCA_018065105.1 Bacillota bacterium | reverse complement strand
TATAATATCATATTTTCTAAAAGAACACACGAAAAAGAAAAAGAAGATGTATCTATCCTTACGATAAATACACCTTAATCACATCTTCTTTTGTTAATACACTTCCTGGCTCTATGTTTTGATTATAGACCCTTCCTTGTCCATCGGCTTCTACATAAATTCCTGTCATTTTCCAGAATACCCCAACTTCTTTCATGGTCCAGCCTTGCATATCCGGCATAGTGAAATGCGTTCCTTCGGTTGTTAGAAATACAGTTTCATTGACGGTAATTTCAGTATCTCCTTTAGGATATTGATCTACGATATGTTTTCCATCGCCTATCACGACAATTCTTGGATGTCCTTCCAGTTTCTTTAATCCATAATCCAAGGAATGATTGACTAAAGATTCTAAGATAAAACTATTCCATTGCGGATTGTTTTGTGATTCTGGATTTAAGTTCTTTTTACTGGCATCGATCGTATTGTAATTTAAAGAAGCTAGAAAGATATCCTTAAATGGTTGTGGATTGTAATAAAGATTTCCACTTTTTACTCCGTAATATACAAGAATTTTCGGATTCTTACTTGGTGCTGCAGCTATAATAGAAGAATTGTATAAATCGGTACGATACGATTGCAACTCTGTATCGTATATCTCTCCTGTACCAGTTTTGGCAATCATGTCAATTCCTTCAATCGCAAAACGTTCTCCACTACCTTCGGGTTCTACTACCTTTTTCATCAGTGTACGAACATCTTGGGATGTTTTGGAAGAAATAGGTGTACCCACTACCTCTGGTTTATAGCTCTCTATAACATTTCCTGAATTGTTATCGACAATGGATTCGACAACATAAGGTTTCATCATCATTCCATTATTAAATATCGAACTATAGGCTTGAACCAGCTGCAGGGGCGTCACGGAAGAAGATTGGCCAAATCCAGAAGACAAATAGTCCGTCGCAATTTCGGGTTTAAATTCTTTGGTTAAGTTTGTATTTCCTTTGATGTCTTTGACATAATTCATGTTTACTTTTTTAAAGAAACCAAACTTATTTAAATACGAAACATAATCTTCATATTTTACATAATTGGTAAGTAGTTCACAGATTCCAACATTGCTCGATAAGGCAAAACCTTTTTCAAAACTAATTTCTCCATAGTCTTGATCCAGGGCATCTTGTATCGGCATGTAAGGAGTAAGGGAACCTTCTTCTACTCGTTTAATTTTATCGTCTTCAACCTTATACCAAAATTGATGAGAGCGAAATTTCTTATTGGTTGGATATACACCTGTATCTATAGCTACCGCATAGGTAAAAGGCTTCATAACTGATCCAGGTTCATAACTTTCCTGACTTAGTGTATTTAAATAGGTTGGTATATCTTCTCGAGTATTTTGATCAAAAGTTGGATAGTTTGCCCAAGCTAATATCTTACCTGTTTCCACTTCCATAACTATACACCAGGCTCCTTCGGTTAGTTCTTCTTCCATCGCCTGTGAAAGAGCAGTTTCTACCATGTTCTGTAGATTCCAATCCAGTGTCAAATTAACATCGTATCCATCTTTCACATTTTCTATAATTTGTGTAGTTCCAGGTATCAGTTTTCCAAAACGAGACTGTTGGTATTTGATTTCTCCATTTTTTCCTGCTAATTTGGAATCCAGTTGTTTTTCAAGTCCAAGTTTTCCTTCGAAAGTTTTTCCTTCATCGTTGTATGTCGCAAAGCCGATTAAATTCGAGGCAAGAGGTGAAGCTGGATAGATACGACTGGTGTCTTCGATAAAATTAATTCCTGGAATTTTTAAAGCTTCAATTTCTTTTTTCTTATCTTCACTGATTCTCTTGGTTCCATCCCCAAGTTCCGTTTCTTTTTGTTTCTTTTCAATTGCTTCATTAAGGATGATTTTCATGGCATCCGGTTTAATATTTAGAACGGAAGCTAACTGACTCGCTGTACTTTCGACATCGGCTACATATAATCCTTCAGCTTCTCGATAGTCATCTCCATAAAAATAACGTGTATTCGCAATCAAAGTATAGGATTTCATGTCTTGGGCAATCGCATGCTGATTACGATCATAAATGGTTCCTCGTTTTGCACTTACGATTGTTGAAATAATAGAGGATGGAATACGTGTATCAAGTACGCTATTTCCAGAATATAAATGTGTTTTGGTAAACATGACAAAAAGGACATTGGCTACGACCAGTGTCCCCAGTAAAATCATAATCCACATCATTCGAAATAAAGATTTATTTCGTCTTTTCATGCAACATCAATCCTTTTACTATTCACTCATATAATAGATATTATCACTATTATCTTGAATGTCATCCCCTAAAAGAGAAACTACACGACTTTTCTCTTCTAAAGTATCGATTTTTAACTTCATTTGGTCAATCTCTTCTCTTGTTTCATTAATTTGTTTGGCCAATTGTTGTTCTTTGTTTTGTAAACTGACATTGTAGCCTTGGATTAAGGTAATAGAAAGTAGGTAGAAGACCATAGCACAAACAAAAGTTCCTACAATAATTTTTTCGAGTGAATTATTATGATATGTACTCTTATTGTATTCTCTCATGCTTATACCTCCTATATTTTTTCTAATCCTCGTAATTTCGCGCTGTGTGCACGATTGTTCTCTAACAACTCTTCTTCCCCTGAAATAATTGGTTTCTTGTTTATGAGACGGTACTCAACTTTTTCTTCCCCTGTCACCGGAATACGTTTGTCTACCTTTTTTGGTGTTGAAACTTCTTTAAAAGCCTTTTTTACAACTTTGTCTTCTAAAGAATGAAAAGTAATGACACACAATCTTCCTTGAGGTTTCAATCTACGGATGCCTTCTTCTAACGCACGAGATAATTGTGGTAATTCCTGATTTACCTCCATACGAATTGCTTGAAAGGATTTCTTAGCCGGATGCCCTTTTTTTCTTAACTCTTTTGCAGGTAGTGCCGATTTAATGACTTCTACAAGTTCAAAAGTTGTTTCAATAGGTTTCTCTTCACGCGTATTTACAATTTTTTGTGCTATTTTTCGGGCAAATGGTTCTTCCCCATATTCTCTTAGAACACGTGTTAATTCATCCAAATCGTATTCATTTACGACTTGATACGCGTCTAAATCTTGACTTTGATCCATACGCATATCTAAGCGAGCATCGCTTCGATAGCTAAATCCTCTGGATCCATCGTCAAACTGCGGACTTGATACTCCTAAATCCATCAAAATCCCATCTACCTTGTCCACTCCGTATTGATCTAAAACTTCCCCTATGTTTTCGTAATACGAATGCACGCATGTAAAGTTGCTTCCGATCTTCTCTAATTTTGGTGTACTTTCTAAGATTGCGGTTTGATCACAATCTAATGCATATAAATGTCCTTTCGTACATCTTTTCAAGATTTCCTGGCTATGTCCTGCCCTTCCTAAAGTGCAATCGACATAGATACCTTCATCTTTGATGTTTAATAATTCAATTGATTCTTCTAATAGTACGCTTATATGTTTCATTATCCTAATAACCCCGACAAATTCTCTGCAAAATCTTCAAATAAGTCCCCTTGTTCTTGTTCTAATTGGTCCCAGCGTTCCTGAGCCCAAATTTCTAAGTGGTTGGCCATTCCGATAATCAAGCATTCTTTTTCCAATCCAGCCAAAGAAATTAAAGATGAAGGAATTAAAATTCTTCCTTGACTATCCAGTTCACACTCAGCAGCCTTAGACAACATCATACGTTGATACATACGAGCATCTTTGTTCGTTGAAGGTAGGGCTTGAAGCTTTTTATAAACCTCTTCCCATTGTTCCATGGTATAGACATATAAACATCCATCCAACCCACGGTTGATTACGACATGTTCCCCGAGTTCTTCACGAAACTTAGCCGGCATGATTAATCGCCCCTTACGATCAATGTTGTGACTAAATTCACCCATGAACATGTCTTTCACCTCCCACTTTGTACCACTTTGTGCTACTTTGTGACACTATTATACATCTAAATACCTCTTTTTACAC
>JAGHTX010000111.1 GCA_018065105.1 Bacillota bacterium | reverse complement strand
GTTTTATCAATATTGCGAATGTGCAAGTGTAATCGAATGTGCGACGTTTTCGAAATTGTTTAAAATCCAACTTTCGGATATAATAAATGTACAAGAGCAGTAAACAATTTAAATTTTAAAGGAGAAAATAAATTGTATGAAAAAGTATCCCGATTTAAATGATATACAAAACAAGATTATCTCGAAAGGTACTGCACACCTCTCTTTTTATGCAGAGGACATCCATGATATTATTCATCCCTATTCTATTTCTGGATATGAATGTTTATCTGGAGATTTTGTAGCGTTTCTTGAACGGTTTAGAACCATTCTTCCCAAGAAACTTCCTCTTATTTTGGAAATAAAAGGTAAGGTTTTTGATGAAAGCGAAAAAGAAGTCATTGATAAAGCGATTTGGATGCATTTTGGGTTGAATCTTTCCGAAGCTTCTAAAAAATTTAAAGAAACCAACAATCGAATGTTTATTTATTTGATTATGACCGTTCTTTCTTCTGTATTCATTTTTATGGCCGCTAATAATTCAAACGAGGTGATCACAAACTATGGGTCAATTTTATTCTGGTTCTTTGCGTACCGTTTATTGATTCATTTGATCTTGGATTGTAAACCTATTTATGAAGAATATCAGTGGTATCGCCGTCTGTCTTCACTAAAACTAATTTTTTCAGACGATTCCCAAGAAACTATGAATGCCCAGGAGATTTCTAAGGAAAATGCCTATTATGAACATAAAGCGGATAAGATGATTAGAAAACATCAATTTGTGGAACAAATCTTGATGGAAGATTCATATGTAGATTTAGCTTGTAAAATTAGGAATGCGGAAGATGTATTGTGTCAATCTGGAGCTGGAGATCTTGAAATTGTTTCTGAAGAAATGGTTGATTATCTAATGTGCGCGCTTCCTTTTATAAATCAAAAAGATGTCGCAAAACTGACCATACAAACCAAGGCGTTGTCTAAAGAACAACAGAATCGAATTTCCTCAGCTATTCGTAATCAAATGGCCTTCATTATTTCCGAACAGGATGCCCAAAGAGATTCAAATAAAGGGGTAAGTATATTATTTACAATAGGCCTTCTTCTTTCCACAATCGTTCTTTATGTGTGGGGAAAAGAAGTCGATATTGCGGTACATGAGTTTATCTTAGTTTTGTTCTGGTTCTTTGCGGATTTCTTACTAGAGTTTGTGATTCTTACGCGAAAAGAAATCAAATATCAGAAAAAGACATTGGAAAAACTAGCTGAAATGGAAATATTGTTTGAATTGGAAGATTAAAAAAAGTATATGCAAATACTTATATCTATGTTCAAATATATAGTTAAATACTTAGACAAGCTTATAATAGTATAATAGAAACTTAGTGGATAATCATGGATAACGGGTTTATAATTTTTATATAAAACAACATACAAATTATGAGGGAGAAAAGAATTATGAACAAAAACGTATGCGCTAAGCTTGGGTTAGCTGCTTCTATGGTTTTTGGAACTGCAGCGCCAATCGTGAACACAATTTTACCTATCTACGCTCAAGAAGAAGAGGAAGCTCCACCTGTTGGAATGTATGACACACACAACATCGAAAACTTACGAATTGACTTAGTAAACAACCTAATTTACAACGGAAAGAAACAAACACAAGAAATTCGTATTTCGGATGGAGAAATCATCTTAACAGAAGGAACTCACTATCAAGTAAAAGGAAATAAGGCAAAAGATGCTGGAACTTATACAATGACAATCACTGGTATCAATGATTATCATGGTGAAGTACAACAACAATACACAATCCAACCATTGGTTGAACCAGAAAAACCAGTTAAGAAAGAAAACATCAATGATTACACTTGTACATTAACTAGCCAATTAACATTCAATGGAAAAGAACAAACACAAAAAGTATCTTTAGTAAAAGGAAAAGTATTACTAGAAGAAGGAATTGACTACAAATTAGCAGGAAATGTCGCAAAAGATGTAGGAACATATACAATGACAATTACTGGTGTTGGAAATTTTGAAGGATCACGTAAAGTAAACTATACAATTGCCGAAGCACCTCAAGAAAAGAAAGAAGAAAAGAAAGAAGAGAAAAAGGAAGAACCTAAAGAAGAATCATCAAGTTCAATGACTTATGTATTATTAGGTGGAGCTCTGGTTGTAGTTGGAGCAATCGTAGGATTCTTATTTTCTAAAAAAGGAAAAAAATAATTGATTTTTAAGTAAATGAGGAAGCAATTCCTCATTTTTTTTTCTTATTAAGGTTATAGAAAGATAAGATGCATATTTGCACAAGACTTGAATCGTATACTAAGGATGTAAAAAGAAATGTGAGGATAACGCATATGAATTCAAAAGAAATGAAATTAAATTTAGGAAACACATACATGAATGTCATTCAATTTGGGCACGGACCAAAAAATCTAGTGATGATCTCCGGGGTCACATTAAGTGGATTGGAAGGACAGGGCGAAGGAGTCGCTGCTGCTTTTAAAGACTACTTGGATGAATTTACATTCTATTTGTTTGAAAGAAGAAAAGTATTAGAAGAAGGAGCATCGATTCAAGATATGGCTGAAGATGTTGCGACTTGTATGGATCAATTGGGTGTTGAAAAAGCCTATGTATATGGAGCCAGCCAAGGTGGAATGATTGGACAGGTACTAGCCCTAACACATCCAGAAAAAGTGATTAAATTATGTATCTGCTCTACATTGAGTAGACCAAGTGAAACTGTAAAGAAAACAGCGGCTGAATGGTTAACTTTGGCAAAAGATCGCAATGTCGTTGGATTAAATAGAAGCTTCTTTAAATACGTATATTCAAAAGCCTTCCTAGACAGTGTAAAGGATATGATCCCTGTTTTAGAAAAAGTAGGAACCGCAAAGGATTGTGATCGTTTCGTGATCTTGGTGGAAGCGATTTTAAAATTTGATGTATATCAAGACTTAAAAAACATTCAATGTCCTGTCTTTGCGGTAGCGGATACAAACGATCATGTATTAGGTGTGGAACCAACTTTAGAAATCGCCGATGCATTGAACTGTGAAAAATATATTTACACACAATACAGTCATGCGGTTTATGATGAAGCAGCCGATTTTAAAGAAAAAATGTGTGCATTCTTTAAGAAATAATCAGGAGGAATAAACAATGAATCAAAAATTAGTAAAAGCTTTTATGGCAGGATTGTTAGCTTGTGGTATGGTAGGTTGTGCTAGTCAACCCGCTCAACAAGAGGAAGTACAAGAAGAAGGAACAGCACATGCTGGAATGGCCAATCCAAATGTGTATGATGTTTCAGAAGACGAAATGACTCAAAAAACAGGAATTTCTTTACCAATGCCAAAAGAAGCCAGTGATGTAAAATACAATATCATTGGTGAGACTGAAGAACATCCAATAGCTGAAGTGGAATTTACACTCAATGGAAAAAAGATGTATTTAAGAGCACAAAGTACCCAATTATTACCAGCGAATCCATCTGCTTCCCAAGAAGAATTGGAAAAATACAACATCTCTGGATTGAATTATGAATGGGATACAACCCAACAGGAAAAAGTGAAGTATTGTGAAGGCTTTATCTTTGTGAACACAAAAGAAGGGGCAGGATACATCATGTGGGAAGATGTAGTGCCAGGTATTCTATACAATTTAGGAATGGAAAAAGGGGCCGATGCGCAAACGTTAATAGAAACAGCGAATCAAGTCTTTGTCTCTGCACAAGGGGATAATTAATCGAATAAATCTAAAAAAGTGGACCTGGACTAGATCCACTTTTTTTATGAAAAAAAGGAAACTTTTTTTCTCGGTGTGTCACAATATTCACAGTTTAAACCTTTTGTCTTGGCACCACAAACTTCACAAGTCCATTCTTGAGCAAGGGCCTGATTGATCAATGCATCTAAAGAATCGATACTAGGCATCGGCTGTTTTGATAAAAGACGCATTTTTTCTAATTGTTGGACCATAGGCATATC
>JAGHTX010000121.1 GCA_018065105.1 Bacillota bacterium | reverse complement strand
TAAACTCCCTCTTTTTTATTCTGCTTTATTAATTTTCTTAATATTGGCTCTTACAACACATCGACTTTCTCCAAATCCGTTACAAGTAAATAAAGTTAAGTCCCAATCATCACCTTCCATCAATTGATCTACTTGTTTAGGATATAAAGTTTCAATGTTGTTGGTTTCATACACAAAACTATTTCCTTCTACATCGGTAAAAATGATTTCACTTCCCATTGAAAGTTTTCGTATCTTATTAAAATGTGTATCCGAATTGTGTGCACAAACAATAAAATCATTAGCATAAGGTGTGCCAGAATAGCGGCAAGGACTGATTTCCAAATACAACAGTTCATAATCGTACATAACAGGTAATTTGATTCCTATCTCTGGCATTTCAATCGTACCAATGTACTTATTTCCATTAATAAGCGTTGTTTGTAGTTCCTTATCTGGATCAAAAATATGATTTATCGTCTCTGGTTCAATATCCAACTGATCAATAACCTCTTGTGAGTTTTCACCCATTTCTACAGTTCTATTCATGTTGTATAGCACAACACAAAAAGCTGCCACTAAGAATAACAGCCCAGTTATAATCCATAAATTAAGCTTTCTCATATATATTCCTCATTTACTACTTTTCTATTTCAAAAATGAATCTAGTATACCATCTTTAAAATCTTAAAATTCTATTTAATCTCTAAGTTTGCAGCATTATAAATTACAAAAAAGTTAAAATCAATAATAATTTGACTAGTAACCATTTATTGTCCCCTATTCACTTAAAATAAGAATTATTTCCCCAAAAATACAATTTCGACTACTAATTATCCCATTTTAAGTAGGGGGGCATTAAAAAAGAGCTGCGGTAAACAGCCCTTATCCTAAACATTAATCTTCTTCTTTTTTTCGTTCTTTATAAATACCAATAATAATCATAGATAATCCTAAAATGATACATACCGGTACTGGCCACCATAATAATCCAGTATTAGGAATGACTGGTGTTGGTTTTGTTTCTTTTTCAATAGAAGTCTTAGGTGTTGCGTTTACATCATAAACATATTCACCTTTTTCCTTATCGAATCTAGGAAGAGAAACCATAAATGGTTGGATTTCTTTATATCCAGTACTCTTTTTCTTTTGGGCAATTAAATACAACCCCACTGGAAGATCTGTAAAAGAAACAGTACCATTGTTAATATTCTTTTCATTTCCAGAAATCTTATTATTCTTTGCGTATTTTAATAATGCATTACTCACTTCCTTAGATTGTAAGTTTTCTAAAGAATACCCACTATCTTTAAAAGCTTCACTTAATACAAAAGAATAATCGCCATCATTTTCATTAATATCACCAATTTTATAAGCGATTAAAGAACCAGTTTTTACATCCTTATAATGGATTGTAATACTACCCGTTCCTTCTAAATCTGGTACTTCATGTGCACTAATATTTAAACTCATAGAAAGAGTTAGAATAACCATGAATACTATTGAAATGATCTTTTTCATACTGCCTCACTTTCTAGTTCTCCACAATACAAATGTAAATAAAATAATCAATAAAATAACTCCTGTAATCAATGCGATATACAAACGATTGATTTGTACTGCATCTGCACTGACACGAAGATTTGAACCATTATCCACTCTATGTCCTCTTACAAGAAGACGGTGTGAGTTAATCCCATATGGTGTACAAGTAACCAATGTACAATAATCTTTTCCTTCTTCAATCTTAAGATCTTGTACATCTTCTGGAAGAACAATACGAATTTGATCAACCTCATACGTTAATGTTTCATCCAAAATATTTAACTTAAATAAATCTCCTTCTACCAGTCTATCAATATCGGTAAACAAACGAGCACTCGGTAATCCTCGGTGACCAGAAATCACACAATGGCTACTATTTCCCCCCACTGGTAAACTAGTACCCGCAATATGACCAATCGCAATCTGTAAAACCCCTTCATCCGTACCATGATAAATAGGAAGCTCAATATGCAACTTAGGAATTTCTACATACCCCATAATACCAGTTCCCGAAATATCCAATACCGATTTGTACTCTTTTAACTGTTGTTTATCCAAATGCCAAGAAGGAGGATCCAAAGCTAAACGATCGTTATAATCCTTTGCATCCGAAAGAATTTGTTCATACTCACTGTTATCCATATTAACAACTGCTTCACGATAACTAGCAACGGCTCTAGAAGCATGGAAAGAATTCCAGTAATTCGCTAGACTAGGATACACCAGTAGGGACAGCCCCATAATAAAGATGACTATTAATATTTTTGTTGAATTAATTTTCTTCATTTAACGCTCCCCTTACTGCTGTAATCGAGAAGAAGAACTCTTCTCGATATCAGCCTAAGTTTTAATTAATTATTCAGCATCCGCACGACGTTTAGAAACTAGTAATACACCAGCACCTAATACCATGATTGATCCTAATACATAGAATAGAGTTGTACCCATTCCACCTGTTTCTGGTAATGTAGAACCAGATTTGTTGATTACGTTACCATTGATAGTACCTGTAGGTTTAGATTCGTTTTCTGTTGTCATTTCTACAGTAAAGCTATCTTCTGGAGTAACTGTAAGAGTATTTAATTTAGGTGCTTCTGCTTCTACATCATGTGTTGCAGTAATAACAATTTCGATAGGTTCAATTGTGTTATATCCAGCTGGAGTTTTTGTTTCAGTTAATACATAAGTTCCAGCATCTAAGCCTTTGAATGTGAATTCTGTACCTGCATCGTTTTTAACAACAGCAATTGTTTTATTATCTTTAGTTAATGTAAATTCAGCTCCCGCAAGTTTGTTATCATCAGCTACAGAATTAGCATATTTGTT
>JAGHTX010000103.1 GCA_018065105.1 Bacillota bacterium | reverse complement strand
GTACGAATTGGAATGTTGACAATTTTCCCATAGGACCCATTAAGTATTTTTCCAATAAACCAAATACTTTTTCCATAATTCTCTCCTTGTTTAAATTGTTTTTATCAGATAATTACGCTTTCTGATTAAGCGTTGATTTTTTTGTACACATCCATTAATTCAACTGCAACTTCTTTTAAAGTCATAGTAGTCATTAAGTGGTCTTGAGCGTGTACCATGATGATTTGGATTTCGATTTTAGTTCCACGGCTGAATTCTTGTAATAATTCAGTTTGAGCTTGGTGAGCTTGACGAAGAGATTCTTCAGCTTCAGCTAATTTAGCATCAGCAGTAGCCCAGTCAGCAACTTTCATAGCGTCCATAGCTTCGTGAACATTGTTACGAGCATCCCCAGAGTGTAGAATCAAGTTAAATGCGGTCATTTGAGACTCCATTTCATCCATGATTTTTTGTTCTGCCATTGATATGTCCTCCTTTCGTTTGTGTACTAAGCGAAAGTCTTTACTATTTACTATGCGGGTAAATCGAAAGCGCTTCCACTAATATAAACTAATAATATAAGATACTTTCCCAAATATCAACACATATTTTTCACACAATTTATATTCTTGCCAAAACAATGTCAAAGAATGCGATAAAAAAGCGACTTTTGTCGCTTTACTTACTTATAAAATTTTTATATTTTTTTGCTGTTTCGCTTTGATCGGGTACGAACCAATAGTCACAACAATCCCCACCTGTTGCCTCTGTTTGGGTACGAATCAAGCGTGCATGAAGGAATTTTTCAAAAATAAAATCAAATTTACAAATATAAGGCATCAAATCATCGTATCCGTGCATATGCACAAATGCCTTTAATGGGCAATGCTTCATGTGATAATAAATACCTTCTTCTCTACAATCTGGATTTATATCAAAACTCCATGTCCCGGTCCATTCACCTTTCGCTTTATGTTCTTCCACTTTTTTCGCATGTCCTGCATAAATTTTATAATACAGTGGCTTCACATATTTTCTTTTGTTCATATCGGTAAAGAAACCAACCCATTGAAAGTCTTTAGCCAACCAGTCCAAAAGAATTTCAATGGCTTCCCCACCAATTTGATGATTACTTGCTTCATAATAAGCTAAAAAGACAGCTGTTAAATCAATATTACTAGCCATCATGTTTCCTTTTTCTCCCATATCAGGAGTTTTATGCATCAATTGATCAAATATAATTTGGGCTTTTTGTGTAACTTCCTTTTTATTTACTTGTAAGTAGGTATCACAATAGCGCTCAAAGTATTTTTGAAAAAACTTAGATATTTTGTATTCCATACTCTCTTTTTCATCTTTCTAAAAGATACTATATCAACAAACCATCAAACAGTCATTAAATAATTGTTTAGAGCCTAAACTTTTTTAATTTTTTTGTAAAATACAATAAGAAAGCAGGAAATGCAATTGCACAGAACAAACCAATTTTAAGATTTTTCCCAAAAATATTAGAAACAACACCGACTAGACTCGGTCCACTGCTGCATCCCACATCTCCACCTAGAGCAAGAAGAGCAAACATCGCAGTTCCTCCCTTTGGCATATTTTTAGAAGCCAGTGAAAAAACACCAGGCCACATAATACCGACCGATAGACCACATATTCCGCAACTCAATAAGGAAAGAAGAGGAATAGGCGATAAGGAAGCAATCATATACGAAACAATACATAAAATGGCACTCATTTGAATAAACTTCATTAGATCCATTTTTTCTCCAAATTTTCCAAAAAAGGCTCTAGAAGATCCCATTAAAATTGAAAAGAAACAAGGCCCAGCCAAATCTCCTATAAACTTTGAAACATGAAGTCCACTTTCCGCAAAAGCCGAAGCCCATTGACTCATTCCTTGCTCACTGGCTCCTGCGCAAATCATCAGACAAACAAAAATCCAAAAGAGCCTAGATTGGAAAAGTTCTTTCATAGACATTCCTTCTCCTTCTTCTGTTAATGTTTCAATTGGTACCTTGGTAAACCAGATGGCATTCCCTAAAGGGACAAGTGCCCACAATAATGTCAAAATTCGCCAGCTTCCTTTTCCCAGTATTTGAAGGAGCAATGTTGATATTCCCACAACCGCAACAGTTCCCCAGCAATAGAAGGAATGGAGTAAACTCATAGCCATTTTCTTATTGTCCGACGGACACGCTTCTACAATGGGAGAAATCAATACTTCAATCAAACCTCCCCCTATCGCATATAGAAATACAGATAGAAGAAGTCCTATATAAGGCTCTAAAAGAAAAGGAAAGATTCCCATACCTAACAATCCCAAAGCAGAAAAGATATGAGCTGCCACTATACTGATACGATATCCTATTTTGTCCACATATTTGGCAGCAATAAAGTCTACGATTAACTGTATCACAAAGTTAATGGTTGTAATACTGGTAATCTGGACCAAAGACAATCCAAACTGATTCATAAAGATCAAAAATAATAAAGGTGCCAAATTATTCACAATGGCTTGCGTAATATAGCCTATGTAACTTGCATATATAGTTTGATTGTATTGATTCATAATATTCTCTTCCTAACTCTCTCATTATACAACAAACACGAGAGATTTCTCTCTCGTGACTTTATTCAAATTCATTTTTAAACGCAATATAATTTTGAGTATCATAAGAGGAACAATATACCGCAAATTCCACCTTTTTAAATACTCCTGGAAACATTTCTAACGCATTCTTATATGCCTTGGCTACTATTTCTGGATTGTTTTGAAAAGCACCACATCCAAAAGCGCCAAGAACTAAAATATCCACTTTTTTTGAAGCTGCGACATGCAACATATGAACCGCTCTTTTCAAATGATAGGCATACATTTGTACATCACTCATACTAGCACCACCATTCATCAAGCCAAAATAACGATTATCTTTTGTCCTTAAATCGGGGGCTGCCATGGTAATCACATCTACTTGAAACCATTCTTTTTCTGGCAAGCGTTGTGGAAGGCTTTCATCACTTTTACATACCGTAATATCTTCAGAATAGATTAATGCATCCGAAGCATAAGAAGAACCTTTTCTTTTATGATAGGCATAAAAAGATTTTACTAACGCTTCGTCGGTTAACACTGGATATAAAGTGGAACAACGACATAACCATTCTTCTTGTGCACCAGCTCCTTGACTTACTCCACCTCCAGGATGAAACGCATTCGCAAAATTTAACACCGCAATTCTATCTTGCGGATCAGCAAAGCGTAGTTTTTTTGCTGCTTCAAATGTACGATTTTTTGTCACGACAATTTCTGTGTTCCATTTTAATGCATGTTCAAAATAAGGATATTCATCTTCCCAATACACCTTAGAAGAAGCTTTTGAATCTCGTACACTCTCTTTTAACTTTCTACTTTTTCCAATCCATCCTATTGTATCTTCAAAAATCAATTTTCTTTCATAAGCATTTCCCATATTCATACCTCCTTGGTATCTATAGGATAGTTTATTTCGCTTTTTCAAAGGTAAACAAAAAAGGGACTTCGTAAAGAAGTTCCTAATCAACTAAATTCCTTTTGTAGAAGCGCATAAACATGAATGTGGTTGTACAAGCTGCTAAGATATCCGATACTGGTTCGGCAAAAAGAACCCCAAAACATCTTCCACTATCATTAACCAGGCTGGCAATCGAAGAAGATAACGATAAAGCCAGTCCACTTTCGCCAATAAGGAATGGAAGAATATAGATTAGTGGAATTAATAGTACGACTTTTCTCAATAAAGCCATACATAAAGAAATCTTAGCTTGTCCTAAGGCCATAAACGATTGTTGACAAGCAATCTGCATCCCAAATGTCGTCATTCCGACTAGATAGATACGTAATGCCCACGTTCCAAATTCAATGGTGGTTGCATCACTGGCAAAAATTCCCACAAAAGTTTTCGCAAAAATAAGAACGCCTCCGGTACAGACAAAAGACAATCCCAAACATAAGAAGAATGTTAATTTAAACGTATCACGCACTCTCTTCAGGTTCTTTGCTCCGTAGTTATAACTTAGAATAGGTTGGGCTCCTTGGCAAAGACCTTGTAAAGGAAGGGTTACAAACTGTTGCAGACTTAATAAAATAGCCATGGTTGCGACCGCTAGATTTCCTCCAAACAACAATAATTGATGATTAAAAGAAATTTGAAGCAAGCTTTCTGTAGACTGCATCACAAAAGGAGAAATTCCTAGAGACATAATAGCTAAACAAATGCCCGGTTCCACCAAGATATATTGTTTTTGCATATGAATGGTACTTTTCTTTCCAAAAAGGAAGGATAGGACCCATAGAGCACTTACACCTTGAGCAAGAATGGTTGCTAGCGCAGCTCCACTGACTCCCATATTTAACACAAAGATAAAAATAGGATCCAAGATAATATTCAAAACTGCCCCAATCAAAACGGTTGCCATCCCGAATTTGGCAAACCCCTGGGTATTGATATAGGCATTCATCCCCAATGTGATCATCACGAAAATATTTCCAATCGCATAGATACGGATATATTGACTGGCTAGTAAAATAGTTTCGCTATTTGCTCCAAACATATAAAGCAAGGGCTGTGCGAAAATTTCAATGATCAAAGTTAACACAAGTCCTACCGCAAGGAGCATCACAAAGCTCGTGGTCATGATTTGTTCCGCCTTATCTTGCCGTTTTTCTCCCAAACGAATAGCACAAAGCGGTGCCCCTCCAATACCTACCAATTGGGTAAAAGCCATCACAAAGGTAACGATGGGTAATGCCACCGATAAAGCAGCCATGGCAGTTGTTCCATTGTGCATTTGTCCAATGTAGATACGATCGACCATGTTGTATAAAACGTTTACCAATTGTGCAATAATAGATGGAATCGCTAAAGAAAGTAATAATTTTCCTAAATTTTCCGTCGCTAGTCTATTGTTTTCCATACTCTTCTCTCCTCACATTCTTAATGATTTTCAAGATAGTGCAATGCTTCAACGTATAATTCTATTTTCTTTGTGGTTTTTCCATCGACTCTTCGCGCATCTAGATTGTGTTTTAGATCTTCCATTTTTACTTGACGAGCAATTGGATTCTTCGCAATTTCTTTTACATATTCCATGTAAGGAACACCTTTTTCATGTGTCATTAAACGCAAGGCGTCTACTACTTCCTTGGAAAATTCTTTTTCTAACATTTCAAATGTATAAGTATCCCCATGATCCTCAATAACATCGTGCAATAAAGCGACTAATGTAGCTTCTTCATTATCCACTTGGGTAGCCAGATAAAAAGGATGGAATACATAAGGATATCCTCCTTTATCTTTGTCCTCTTTATGTGCTTCAAAACAGATATTGCAGGCTTTTTTTACTTTTTCTGAATAAATCATTATTTCACCTTCCTTCCGGTTACTGATTCAAAATGATATTTCACAATTCCTAAATCAATTTTGGAATACATGCCAAATTTAGCGATAGCGGATACTTCTCCAAAGGCATACGTGAAATAATACTTTTGCTGGTTCACGGCTGTAGGAGCCAGTTGTACAGCTTCCATTCCTAACTTAAACCAATCTGGACTGGATGCATCGATATTACAAACCTCTTTTAAGTCTTTATTTTTATGAGAAGTTCCCTGGTTACTTCCATACCCTAAGGAAATGACACAAGTTACTTTTTCTCCAGGATTCACTTTGGCTTGGCTTTTTCCACGCGTTAAAGCCACCCAGCAAGTGTTTAATCCTAGTTCTTGGGCTTTTAATACCAGTTTTTCTCCATAATATCCTGTCTTTTCTTCCAGATCTTTGGATTTTTTCCCTACTAGACAAATATAGTTTCTAGCCCCTTTGATAATGCCATAATGAATCAAAGCCAGTTTGAAACACTCTGGTTCTTCATAAATAATTTGTAAATGCAATCCTGTTTCCTGATTGATTTCTTCAACCATTTTGTTGAGAACTTCTCTTTTTTCAGGTTCAATCGGACGATCTATATAGCTTCGTACGCTATGGCGGGCTTTCATTATTTCTAAAAGTTCCATGTCCTACCTCTTCTTTCTATCAAAATACACATGTGCCAAAATATCTTTTAATACCAGCATGGCATCTTGTGCACTATAGCCATAGTCTTGAGATAATTGGTCTAACATTTCCTGAATGGGTTTCGCATAAGCTTCAATATCCACTTGATTTTGATACATTTTTAGAACGGGATACTTCGTGCTCCATGCCTTGGTCCAATCCACTTTCTCTTGATTTTCTTCGTTTGTGTCTCTAATAATTTCTTCTATTTTTTTCATACATCCTCATTATACTCATTTCATTTGATATTTTGCCACTAATACACACTCTTCTTCCTGGCTGTCCGCAAAAAGTTCTCTTTGATAAGAAATCTTTTCGTGTTCCAGACATATTTCTAAAAAGTATAAAAAGATACCAATGTCTATACGATTATAATAGCTTACTTTTTGAACTGGCATGATTCCTCTTTTTCCTGGTTTCTTATATCGATATACAAAAAGCTCATGATTTTTGTGTTCAACAATCCATGGTTGGGAGTTACAGGCACTTGGTGCAAAACGAATAATGTTCGAAAAGTTTGTTGGCTCACCCTTCCAAATTTCTTCTAAAGATTTTCGTTTCGCTTTAAACATATCTTTTCGAAATTTATTCTCTGCCATTTTCGCAATCGCAATCATGATGATATACTCCTGATTCTCTATCTCTATATCAGGTTTTCCAATCCCGAACCATAAAGTTCCTATACTTTTTGAAGTCAGGTACAAATCCAATTGTTCGCCTATATATCCAATGTTTTGAAGATATCCTTCTTTTCTTTCGCTATAGAACAAGATACAATACTCTGCTCCTCTTTTACACGATGTCTTTTCTTCCCTTACAAGACGAATTGTATAGGCAATGTCCTTTTGTAGAGGTGTTAATGTTTGTATATATTGTTCAATGCCTTCTATTTCTTCTTTGTTCAAAGTTTCCGTTTCTCGAAAAATATGAAATGATTTTCTTTTAAAAATCATATCGTAATGATTCATACATATTCCTCCTTGCCCATTCCAATATATCTCGGTTTAAAATTTTTTTCATAATTGTTTAAGAAAAATGTATAATAAACTCATGGAAATATTTTGGTTGATACTCGCATCCACTTTAGCTGGTGTAGGAACCGGTTTGGCCGGTTTATCGGCAGCTACAGTAATGGTGCCTATTCTAATAGTTTTATGTCCTAGCTTTGCCGGAGAAAATGGGGCCTATCAAGCCAGTGCTATTGCCTTGGCATCGGATATCATTGGTTCTGCTCTTGCCGCCTATACCTATGACAAGTATAAAAATATTGATTTAAAACGAGGTGGCCCAATGTTTGTGTGCATCGTCATCATGTGCACAGTTGGCAGCTATATGGCCTGGTTAGCTGGTAATGTTGTATTAGGTACGCTAACTTTGTATCTAACGGTAGGGATAGGAATTCGCTTTTTATTAAAACCAGACACAAGTAAAGAAAATCCGGTAGATAAAGGAGCCAAGCTCGATCTTAAAGGATTACTCATTTCACTATTCTTCGGTCTAACTATTGGATTTGGAACCGGCTTTGTGGGAAGTGGCGGAGGCATGATGATGTTAGTGGTATTTACCGCCTTTTTAGGAATGGATCTTAAAACATCGGTAGGAACCAGTACTTTTATCATGACCTTTACAGCTCTGATTGCTTCAGTCAGTCATATTTTGATCAATCCCGCCATTGTATTGGAAAAATGGCCTATTCTAATTTTATGTATGAGTGTGGCAACAATCACTTCTTTATACTCGGCACAATTTGCCAACCGTGTCAGCAATCGTACGGTTGGACTGGTGACTGGTGCTGTCTTAACCATTCTTGGCTTTTTCTTACTAGGACTTCATTATTGGCCTGTATTATCCAAAATAGATTTGGTCATAGAGACAGTTTCTTGTTTACTTGTATTTATAAAGTTCATAATCCCTTGTGTGATTGTTCTATTATTAATTCACTTTTTTACCAAAGTTCCTCGTTTTGTGTTTCGAAAAATTCTTCATTTGGTAGCTTTTAGTTGTGTAACCATTATGCTGATGTCGGCAAATACCTGGAAAGGGGCGACGATTTCTTCTATACTCATTGCCGTTCTTATTTATCCGATTCTTTCTATTTTGGAAAATGAAAGCTGGTTTGCACATTTGTTTGTACAGAAGAAAGAAGGCGAAATCAAGACAAGTCTATTAATGCTGTTCTTCATGTTTGCGCTAATTAGCGCTATTTCCTGGGGCGTATTTGGTCAAAAGGATTATATTGGTGCATCCATTCTTATGTGGGGATGTGGTGATGGAGCTGCCGCTTTAGTTGGAATTCCCTGGGGAAAACATAAGATTCCTTTAGGAGATCATAAAAAATCTTGGGAAGGGACATTGGCCATGTATATAACTTCGCTAAGCATTGGAATTCTCTTTTCTTTGTTCTATGCGCAAATTCCTCTGGGAAAAATTATTCTTGCCAGTCTAATAGGAACTATTGTGGAGCTTATTTCAGCTAGTACCTGGGATACAGTGACCGTTCCTATTTCAATTTTAGTTACATTTTTAATCATTTAAAAAGGGAAGTTGACCTTCCCTTTTCTATTATTCTCCTGGTGTTGGTTTGATGACTTTTCCAGAGTTCCAAAGCTTCGCTACACGTTGGGCAGCGTCTAATTTTTGTTCTGGAGTCTTAAATGTAGTACTAATAGAATGACATCCACACTCATAACACATGATGTACATGCTATTTCCATTTTCTTCTTCTAGATATGCAGGCCCTTCACATAGAGGACAATCTTCAATTTCTACCATTTCATGAATTTCCATATTCCGCTCTCCGTTTTCTATCACAGAACTGATTATAGCACAAATCTATTCATTATTACATCTGTTGCATTCTTTGTATGTTTCCCCCTTCATTCATATCATTTCTTTTTGTTGTATACGTTTTCGTAAAATACGTTTACTTGATAATTATTGTCAATCGCATTAAAATAAAAACTAGGTTTTTTGTGGAGGAATGAACTATGTGTGGAATAGTTGGATATATTGGTAACCAACAAGCCGGACCTATTCTATTGGATGGATTGTCAAAGCTAGAATATCGTGGGTACGATAGTGCTGGACTTGCCGTTCGTAACGGGTCGAAGTTGGCCGAAGTCGTCAAAGCCAAAGGACGATTAAAAGTATTAAGTGATATGACCGATGAAGGTAGAGCTCTTGAAGGAAACTGTGGTATTGGTCATACAAGATGGGCAACACATGGAGAACCCAGTGTTCTAAATGCGCACCCTCATGTCAGTGGGAATTCTCTTTCGGGTATGGGAGAAGAAGATAGCGATGTTGTGGGGGTACACAACGGAATTATCGAAAACTATAACGAATTAAAAGAAAAATTAATGAAAAATGGATACATCTTCTATTCTCAAACAGATACAGAAGTTGCCATCAAATTAATTGATTACTATTTTAAAAAATATAAAGATTGTGCAGCAGCCATTTCTAAAGCGATGATCCGTATTCGAGGATCTTACGCATTAGAAGTTATGTTCCGCGATTATCCAGATCAAATCTGGGTTGCGAGAAAAGACAGTCCAATGATCATTGGGGTAAAAAATGGAGAAAGCTTCATTGCCAGTGATGTACCTGCCATTTTAAAACACACTCGTAATGTCTACTACATTGGGAATCAGGAAATGGCTTGTATTACAGCTGGAGAAGTTCACTTCTTCAACATTGATCAAGATGAATTAACGAAAGAATTAACCGAAATTAAATGGGATGCCCAAGCTGCAGAAAAAGGTGGATTCCAACACTTTATGATGAAGGAAATTCACGAACAACCAAAGGCGGTTGAAGATTCTTTAAATAGCTATTTAAAAGAAGATAATCACATTGAAATTGGATTATCCGATGAAGAAATGGCCAGCATCGATCAAATTACCATTGTAGCTTGTGGGTCTGCCTGGCACGTTGGAATGGTAGGACAATACGTAATTGAAGACTTGGCAAAAATTCCAGTTCGTGTGGAATTAGCCAGTGAATTCCGTTATCGTAAACCATTATTGAGTAAAAATCACTTAGTCATCGTTATTTCTCAATCTGGAGAGACAGCCGATTCCTTAGCGGCTCTTCGTTTGGCAAACGATATGGGTGTAACTACATTAGGATTAGTCAATGTGGTTGGAAGTAGTATTGCGCGTGAAGCGAAACACGTTCTTTATACGATTACAGGACCGGAGATTGCGGTCGCAACCACAAAAGCTTATTCTGCTCAATTGATTGCGATGTATTGTATGGCATTAAAGTTTGGACAAATTAAAGGGCAATTGGACGATATAAGTAATTATGCTGAACAACTTCGTTCCCTTCCTAAAAAAATTCAACGTATTTTGGATGATAAAGAACGTATCCAATGGTTTGCGGCAAAATATGCCAATGCCAAAGATATCTTCTTCATTGGTCGTGGGGTCGATTATGCCGTATCTTTAGAAGGTTCTCTAAAAATGAAAGAAATATCATATATCCACTCAGAAGCTTATGCTGCTGGTGAATTAAAACACGGTACAATTTCATTGATTGAAGACAATACATTATTAATTGGAATTTTAACACAACACGATTTATATGAAAAAACTGTATCCAACATGGTTGAGTGTAAATCTCGTGGAGCTTATTTAATGGGACTTACAAGTTATGGACATTATGAAATGGAAGATACGGCAGACTTTGTCGTATACATTCCAAAAACAGATGAACACTTTACTCCAACCCTTGCGATTATCCCTCTACAATTAATGGGATACTATGTCAGTGTTGCCAAAGGTCTTGATGTGGATAAACCAAGAAACTTAGCTAAGAGCGTCACAGTGGAATAAAATGAAAACGAGGCTATCGCATGATAGCCTTTTATAGTGTAATAAACTGTGTGAATCCATAATCTTGGATTTTCTTTTTACCAGTCACAATAACCTTTTTTAATCCTCTATTCAAAATACCATTTTTTAGAATACTCTTTAAGAATCGCTGGTATTCTAAAGAATCCATGGCATCCCAGTTTTCAAGAATTAAAACCCAGTTCATACGATAGTTTTCGTCTAAGAATTCCATAGCCTCATCTAGATAGTGAAAAGAATCCATTTTACAAGGATACTCCTGATCCATTTCTTGAATCAAAGCTTCTCTTAAAGAATTGAGGCTTTTAAACTCGGATAAATCAAAATATATAATATCTTGTGCCTGGTAATATGTAAGTATCGCATCCAGTTCTTTGTTGTCTAATTGTTCTTTTTGAATAAAGCGTGGTTCTAAAAAAGAATCCATCCATTCTAGATCCACATTGGTTGATCGTATTGGTTTAATATATTTTCCCATGTTCTTTAATAATCAAACTTTCCGTCATTCTTTTCTTCTAAAGCTTTAATGATATGATACGTCATTTCACTATAAGGCGTAGAAATTCCATGCTTCTTTCCAAGTTTCACCAAAGTTCCTGCAAACATATCAATTTCAGTATGTCTTTTGGCATCTAAATCTTGAAGTGTAGAATAACGCGCTGTATCTTTTCCACGACTTCCTTTTGGATACACAGCCGAAGTTTTTGATAAATCGACTCCTTCTGCCTGGGCAATGGCTTCTACTTCTTCTTTTAGCTTTGTTTGAATGTACTTTAAATGTTCACTGTCACGATAAGCACCTAGGCCACATCCAATCATAGCTTGAGGAAGATTGTAGGTAACATTCAATCGGAATTTATCCCAGATATCTGGTAAGATAGCGGGTGTTACACAATAATGAAGGCCGGTAGATTCAAAAAGTTCGCCTATTAAATCCGTTCTATCTGTACGATCGGGATCCAATTCTCCAAAAATAATGCCAATTGTAGGTTCTGGATCAAATACAATTGAACGTCCTCTTCTTTCAGAAGCGATTTTGATCAAAGAATGAAGAATCTGGTTTGGATTCATTACTTTTCCAATCTTTTCTTCACTATCTACCCCATTCATCAAAGAAAGAACTAGAGTATGATCATCTACAATTTGCGCAATATCTTCCAAAGCCTCTTCTAGAGCATTGTATTTAACAGCGACAAATAAAACATCCACCCCTCTAGCTTGTGCAGGTGTTTTAATCGTTGGTTTATACAATTTCTCATTGATTATCCAACCTTCTTTTTCGTATCGTTCTTTTCGTTCTCCTTTTGCGATTACACAAAGATTAATATCTTCTTTTTGAGAAAGTCCCCATAATAAATAACTTCCTACGGCTCCGGTTCCTAGAATTGCTGCCGATTGAATCATATTGCCACCTACTTTATTTTTAATACCTTTCTTTTCACAAAGCTTCCTATTCTATGCACAAAAGCTTTCATTCTTTTATATACTTTTCGAAGCGGAAAAATAAACCACCAGAAATGCACAAAACGAATATAGTTTTTATCGTTCATATCTAGAACCTTGCCATTTCGAATAACGCTGGTTAATAGTCCTAAAATGTTTTCTTCTTTTACGTTTTCTCCAGTAATACAGTTATCTCCAATGATAAAATACGTACCATCTGGATTGATTCGCATTATGCGATGCAAGACATAAGCCCTCTTCCGACTACGCCAGGTCTTTTAAATAAAACAGCATCGTATACTTTTGGTTTTTCTTGTAATGTTTCTATGTGCATGATGTCTTTTCCTTCTCTTAATAAAGGAAGCATCGAAACGCCTTTGTTGGTATATACAATTCTTCCATCTTTTTCCAATAATTCTTCAAATGTCATTCTTTTGTAGTCCTCCAACACAAATAATATTATAAGAAAAAAACAGTGGGGTTTCCACTGTTAGTAATAAATCGATTCTTTAATTTCTTGAACCTTTTCTTTTCCACAAAGAACTTCCATTAGCGCAAAACCAAAATCAATGGCAGCGGCTGCTGACTTTCCTGTAATCATATTTCCATCAACAATCGCGTAATCATCGTGGTACGTTCCACCAAAATCCTGGTTCATGGAAGTGAAACAAGTGTAATTCTTCCCTTTCAATAATCCTTCTTGTCCAAGAATAGTTGGAGAAGCACAGATAGCGGCAATGATCTTCTTTTCGGTAAATTCATGCACTAGCTTTAATACTTCTGGATTAACACGTAATTTTACATGGTGTCCTCCACCAGGCAAGAATAAGCAATCTGCTTGTGAGAAATCATAATCCTTCATAGGTGTTGTAGGTCCATATTGTACACCACAACGTCCTGTCGCACTTACGTTATTTACGGCAATCATATCTACCTTGCAACCAGCTCGAGTTAATAAATCGATTGGTCCCATCGCTTCTAGTTCTTCAAATCCATTTTCTAATAATACTGCAATTGTTGTCATATTGGTCACCTCTTAAAATGAGTATACTCCCATTAAGATACTTGAGCAAATAAAAGAAATAATGATAAAATACCCCTAGAGGAAATCATTATGAGAAAACTATTAAGGATAAGAAGTAAACATGTCTACTTAATCTCTACTTTTTATACAGTATTAGGTATTTTTTTATTACTTTTTAATCAAGATAAATTATTATCAATCTCTTTTTATGCCGGCATTGTAATGATGTTGGCCGGTATTGGATTGATTGTTACCTACTTTCAAAAGAAAACGAATGTGAATATCTTTGTCTTTGGAGGTGGAATCGTATTATTAGTTATCGGCTTTGTGTTCTTTGCCTTATCCGATCTCATATTAAAGTATTTACCTTATTTTGTTGCGGTAATTTTAATTTTACATAGTGTTGATGAAATCTATGAGGCAATAAACTTACGAAGATATAAATACAAGCATTGGATTCCCATTACCGTCTGGGCTTGTCTAGTTATTTTCTTTAGTATTATTATTTTCTTTCAATTCTTCAAAGATTTGAATATATTACTGGTTATAGTAGGTATCGCATTGATTCTCCAATCTTTATTCAATCTAATTATGGAATCTATACTCGTAAATCAAACGCACTAAAAAAAGAAGTCTAGCAGGCTTCTTTTAATTTTTCGTTTAATTTTGAATACACATTTTCTCTAAACCATTTTTCCGAAGATTTTTCAATGGCCTCTTCTAAACCGAACCATGCCACGGCACTGTTCTCATCTTCTTTTTTTGTTAAGATTGCGCTCTCGTCTGCTTCCAATAAATAAGTAATATTTAAATGAAGATGACTCGAAACGTATTTTCCTTTTTTCACATGCCCATCCACGGTTAGTATTTCAATGGAAAAAATTTGTTCTGAAATAGGTTTTGCGACAACGCCAGACTCTTCGCTAACTTCTTTCATAGCTACTTCTAAACAGTTTTCGATTCCATCATTATGTCCACCTAACCAGGCCCAAGAATCGTATATATTGTGATATGCCATTAACACTTTATCACGTGTTTTATTAGTAACCCAAGCAGATGAAGTAATATGAGCTATTTGATTGTCTCGTGTAAAGATATCTTCTTTTTCCAACATTTTCAAAATAATCTTCTGATCTCTTTGTTCCTGTTCATTATATGGTTTATATTCTTTTAATTCTTGTATCAATTGTGTACGCATCACAAATCCCTCTCTTCTATGACTGATTATATCGAATTTTGGACCAATTAAGTACAAAAGACGCATAATTCTTCATTTCCAAATATAATAAAAAAAAGAAGAGGTGATCCATATGCGTATTTGTATCTATGGGGCAGCCAGTGACAAAATCGAATTAAAATACTTACAAGATATTGAAAACGTTGGAAAAACATTAGCCCAGAAAGGACATTCTTTAGTGTTTGGTGGTGGAGACTGTGGCGTTATGGGCGCTGCTGCCAAAGGATTTTCTGAAGGAAATGGAGAAATCATTGGGGTCATAACTACCTACATCCATGAATATGAAAAAATGTACGATGCCTGTACCGAAAATATCATTGTAGAAACATTAGCGGAAAGAAAAATTATCATGGAAGAAAAAGCCGATGTATTCTTTATTGCACCTGGAGGAATCGGAACTTATGATGAATTCTTCCAATGTTTAACATTAAGAGAATTAAATCGTCATGATAAACCAATCATTGTATACAATGCCTTTGGTTTTTATGATGGATTGTTAAATTTTATGAACCAACGTGTAGAAGATCAATTTATTCGACCAATTGTACCTTCTCTATATACTGTCTGCAACAATTTAGTAGAAGTACTTGAAACATTAAAAAAGGTTTAGCCATATAGCCTGGCTAAGCCTTTTATTTGATTTTTGATTTTAAATACGCAAAGATGAATTCGTCTAAGTTACCATCCAATACATCCTGTACCTGACTTGTTTCATAGGAAGTACGAACATCCTTGACCATGCTGTATGGATGCATGACATAATTTCGAATTTGACTTCCCCATTCATTGGCAAGTTGTTCCCCTTTAATTTGCGCCATTTTCTTTTCTTGTTCCTCAATTTCTAATTGATACAAACGAGATTTTAATACACGTAATGCTTCTTCACGGTTTTCATGTTGACTTCGACCATTCTGACATGTCGCAACAATTCCCGTAGGCTTATGTACCAAACGTACCGCACTATCGGTTTTATTAATGTGTTGTCCTCCAGCACCACTCGCACGTTTTGTCTCGAAAATTAAATCTTCTGGTTTAATGTCGATTTCAATTTCATCATTAAATTGAGGCATAACATCTAAGCTGGCAAAAGAAGTATGTCTTCTTGCACCCGAATCAAATGGAGAAATACGTACCAAACGGTGAACTCCTTTTTCTCCTTTTAAGTATCCATATGCCTTATCCCCTTCTACTAAGAATGTTACACTCTTGATTCCTGCAACATCCCCTGGTAAGTAGTCTAGTACACTAATCTTGTATCCACGTTTTTCTGCATAACGAGTATACATACGATACAACATATTCGCCCAATCGCAAGATTCTGTTCCTCCAGCTCCTGGGTGTAATTCTAAAATGGCATTGTTTTGATCGTATTCATGACTTAATAATACTTGAATTTCAAAACTTTCAAATCGTTTTTGTCCTTCTAAATATTCTTCTTCAATCAACATCAACAATTCTTCATCCATCAATTGACTAAGTTCTTCCACATTTTCTTCCAAAGACTCAAAGGTTTCGACTAATGAGTTGTATCCATCCACTACTTCTTTCAATGCATTGCGGGTACGCAATATTTGTTGAGCCTTTTTTTGATCGTTCCAGAAAGAATCTTCCGCACTTAATCGATCGTATTTTTCAATTTGTTCGTTTTTAGTCTCTAAGTCAAAGAGACTCACCCAGAGCCCTTAATTTCTCCAGGTGAGTATTGACGCCTTGTTTTAATTCGTAAAGTTCCATCCTACTTCTTTTCGCGGTGGATACGAACTTTTAATAAGAAGAATGCGATTTCACGGTCTGTTCTACGGTTCATTTCATCGAACATTTGGAATCCTTCTTCTACATATTGTTGAAGTGGGTTGTTTTGTGCATAAGAACGTAGATAGATACCGCTACGTAACTTATCCATTAAGTCAATGTGTTGGATCCAGTTACGGTCGATGTTACGAAGAACAACTGTTTTTTCGAATGGGAAGAATTGACGTTTTACTGGAAGAATTTCTTCTTCGTAAGCGCTCCACATTCTATCTACTGCATAGTTCTTGATTTCATCGAATGATTTTCCTTTTAAATCCAATGGGTGAATAGAACGTTTGATTGTCTTGATTCCTTTGCTTTGTGCAACTAAATCTTGATCTTCGTCTTTTAATCCCATCATTTCTAATGATTTACAGAATCCAGCAATGTCTACAACAGCTTTCTTTCCTTCTTCTAAGTTTAATTGTAGAGTTTGTTCTACAGTCTTTTCGAAAATATCACGAACCATATCGTGTACATCTTCACTTTCAAGAATGACATTACGTTGTTTGTAGATAATTTCACGTTGTCTTCTTAATACATCATCGTAGTCTAATAAGTTTTTACGCATGTCGAAGTTGAATCCTTCTACACGTTTTTGAGCCATAGTGATTGATTTTGTGATCATCTTTGATTCAATTGGTTCATCACCAGCTTTGCTCATTAATCCTTGTAACTTATCTCCACCAAAACGAACCATTAAGCTATCTTCTAGAGATACATAGAATCTTGAGAAACCTGGATCTCCTTGACGTCCAGAACGTCCACGTAATTGGTTGTCGATACGACGAGATTCGTGTCTTTCAGAACCTAATACAGCTAAACCACCTAATTCTCTTGATTGTGCTGTTAATTTAATATCAGTACCACGTCCAGCCATGTTTGTTGCGATTGTAACTGATTTTGGACGACCTGCTTTTGCAACGATTTCAGCTTCTTTTTCGTGGTTTTTCGCATTTAATAATTGGTGAGGAATTCCTTCTTTTTGAAGCATTCCTGAAATCAATTCAGAAGTTTCTACGGCAATTGTACCAACAAGGACTGGTTGTCCTTTTTCGTATAAGCGTTTTACTTCGTTTACTAAAGCAGCATATTTTAATTCTTTACGAGCGTATACTTCATCTGGTAAATCTCTACGAGCTACTGGCTTGTTTGTAGGGATAACGATTACCTTCATGTTGTATGTATTTAAGAATTCTTCTTCTTCAGTTTTTGCAGTACCAGTCATACCTGCTAATTTTGTGTATAGACGGAAGAAGTTTTGGTAAGTAATAGTTGCCAATGTAGAAGTTTCTTCTTTGATTGGTACACCTTCTTTCGCTTCGATTGCTTGGTGTAATCCATCCGAATAAGCACGACCAGGCATCATACGACCAGTAAATTGGTCTACGATTACGATTTCTTGTTCTTCGTTTACTACATATTCTACTTCACGCATCATAATGTAGTTGGCTTTTAATGCTTGGTTGATGTGGTGTACTAATTGTGTGTGTTCAATATCGTATAAGTTTTCGATTTTGAAGAATTCTTCAGCTTTAGTAACCCCAACTTCACTTAACATAACTTGACGAGTTTTTTCATCAATGTCATAGTCTCCAGAAATTAATACTTTTTCGTGTGTAAATTTGTCTGTTTCATATTCAGGAGCTGTTAATGTTTTAACGAACGCATCGGCTTGAACATAAAGATTTGCGGTTTGTTTCTTACCACCAGAAATGATCAATGGTGTTCTACTTTCGTCGATTAATACAGAGTCAACTTCATCGACGATAGCCATGTTTAATCCACGCATTACACGATCTTCAACTCCAGTAACCATGTTGTCACGTAAGTAGTCGAATCCTAATTCTGAGTTGGTAGTATATGTAATG
The DNA here is from genome assembly GCA_018065105.1 of Bacillota bacterium. GTDB lineage: Bacteria > Bacillota_I > Bacilli_A > Erysipelotrichales > Erysipelotrichaceae > Floccifex. The sequence goes on along the minus strand of JAGHTX010000103.1, from coordinate 4,373 downwards.
TCACAAGCGTAAGCTGCACGTTTTTCTTTCGCACGTAATTCACGTTTGTTTACCCCTACTGTTAATCCTAAGAAACGGTAAATTTCACCCATCCAGGCAGCATCACGTCCAGCTAAGTATTCGTTAACTGTGATTACGTGTACCCCATTACCTGTTAAGGCATTTAGGTATACAGCCATAGTTGCAGTTAAGGTCTTCCCTTCACCTGTCTTCATTTCAGCAATGTCACCTTTGTGCATTGCTAATGAACCCATAATTTGCACTTTATAAGGTTTTTCGTTGATTACACGATATGCTGCTTCACGAGCTGTTGCGAATGCTTCATAAATGATGTCGTCAACTGTTTCTCCCTTACTTAAACGAGCTCTATATTCATTTGTCTTTTCTCTTAATTCATCATCTGACAATTTTTTCATAGTTGGTTCTAGGGCTAGAACCTTGTCAGCCATTTTTTCTAATTCTTTTAATTCTCTTTCTTCTTCAGAGAATAAACGACTAAAAACCCCCTTTTTTATAGTTCCTCCTTAGCGAGTCTAACTCAGTTTCCTATTTTATCATAACTCTTTGCCTTTTTCGACAACAAATTCACAGATTGATTAAAAAAAGGCATAAATGCGCTCGGAAGAGCATAATTTTCTTTAATATCTTCAATGGAATAGAAATCTTTTCCTGATTTCACAAACACTAGGTATCCATCCATGTGCCATTCCACATGAGAAAAAATATGTACATATGGTTCTAAAGGTATCTTTTCTATATAGTCTTTAGGACATGTTTCTTCAAATCCATACAATCCAGCTAACAAGCCACTTTCTCCCCTTTTTTTAAGATGCATTCCCTCTTTAGAAACCAATACGTAGAATGTCTTCTTCTCAATCTTCCGCTTCTTTTTTTCCGGATATACGGGAAGCTTAGCTGGCTCTTTTGTACGACAATCTTTGCGAATTGGGCACAATGCACAACGTGGATTTTTAGGAATACAAATCATAGCACCTAATTCCATAATAGCCTGATTATATTCACTTACCGGTTCGTATAAAGATTGGTTTACCAATTCCTCAATTTGTTTCTTCGTTTTAGATTTCGTAACATCTTCTTGAATATCGTATAATCGTGAGAACACACGAATAACATTTCCATCAATCGCACTGACTTTTTCATCAAAACAAATTGAAGCAATGGCACCTGCAGTATATGGGCCAATGCCAGGTAAACCCATCAATTCCCTCTTATTATTTGGAAGTTTCCCATCGTATTTTTCCATACAAACACGAGCGCATCTCTGCAAATTCTTGCACCGGGAATAATATCCCAAGCCTTGCCATAACTTTTTCAAAACATCTTCTTCACATTCGGCTAGATCTTTCATGGTTGGTAGTGTTGAAACAAAGCGTTTAAAGTAAGGAATCATAGCTTCAATCCGCGTCTGCTGGGCCATTATTTCGCTAATCCAGATATAATACGGATTGCGATTCTTGCGAAACTCTAATTCCCTTTTATTTTCCTGATACCATTCTAATAGATTTTTCTGATACATATTTTTCACAACTTTCATTGTTCCTATTGTATACTGAAATAGAGAAAGTATCCATAAATATGAATCGGAGGAAATCTATGAAACAAATACAAGTTAGTGATATAAAAGGATTTAAAGTGGGTCATACAACAGACCAGGAAAACGGAACTGGATGTACAGTCATCATTTGTGAACAAGGTGCTTTTGCCGGAGTAGATGTTCGTGGAGGTGGACCTGCAACACGAGAAACAGATTTACTAAATCCTAAAAATATGGTGCAACAAATTCATGCCGTTACTTTGTCTGGAGGAAGTGCTTTTGGACTGGAAGCCAGTTCAGGGGTCATGGATTATTTATCGGAAAATGGAATTGGTTTTGACATGAAAGGAATCTTTATCCCTATCGTTTGTCAAGCGAGTATTTTTGACTGCTCCCTTGGAAACATGAAAGCCTATCCACACAAAATTGATGGATATAACGCATGTATGAACATCCAAGAAAACGATCTTCAAGGTTGTGTTGGAGCTGGGACTGGAGCTAGTGTTGGTAAATTCTTTGGTTTTGATAAAGCTATGAAAGGTGGACTAGGACAAGCTGCTTTTCAAATTAATGATCTTCAGGTAGGTGCCATCGTTTCCGTAAATGCATGTGGAGATGTCTTCTATCCAAACTCTAATGAACCAATCGCCACTGCTTATGATTGCGAAAACAAAAAACATATCATTACAGAAGAAGCAATCCTCGCACAAGCAGAAGAGATTGTATCAAGCACTGGTATGAACACCACAATTGGTTGCATCATCACCAACGCAAAACTTGATAAAGCGCAAATGAACAAGCTGGCGAGTATGTCGCATAACGCATATGCTCACTGTATTCATCCAGTACACACACCAAACGATGGTGATACTATCTTTACCATGACAACAGCCAATGTAGAAGCCAATATTGATTTAGTTGCCATTATGGCAATCAAAGCTATGGAACAAGCCATTGTGAATGCGGCAACAAACGCAACCAGCTTATTTGGTGTTCCTGCTTATAAGGATATTCGATAAGAAAACAAGGAATCCGAACTGGATTCCTTGTACTTTTTTAGAATTCGTATAAAACCGATTGTTCGTATACTTCTCCAGCTTTTAATAGAGTTGGAGAATTTTCTTCTAAGTGAATAGAATCTGGTAAGAATTGACATTCTACACAAACAGAGTTTCTTTCATAATAAGAAATTCCATATTTACCAGGACGATCTGTTAAGAAGTTTGCGGTATAGATTTGAGCCAATGGATATGTTGTTGTAACAACAAGCTTTCTTCCATTTTCGTGAGAGATTGTCACCTGCTTAGAATCTGTGTTAAAGATAAATGGGTGGTCATATCCATTTCCTAATGTCAATTGTTCATCTTCTAGAACAATTTGATCCCCGATTTTCTTTGGTTCATTGAAGTCGAATGGTGTATCTTTTACATTTTTAAATACACCTGTAGTACATCCATCTGCATCTACACATGCAATTTGATCGGCGTGAACTTGTAATGTGTGATTTAATACATTTTCCTTAGCACCTGCTAAGTTGAAATAAGAGTGGTTTGTTAGGTTACAAAGTGTATCGGCATCACTTGTTGCCCAATACGAAGTTTTAAAAGTATTACCACTTAATGTGTAAGTAACTTTACAAGTTAGTTTCCCTGGATATCCTTCTTCCCCATCTTGTGCAACATATGTCATCTCTAAAGAATTTTCATCTACAATCTTCGCATCAAACATACGATACGCAAAACCTTTGATACCACCATGTAATGAATTTGGTCCATTATTAATAGGCACATTATACTCTTTGCCATTAATTGTAAACTGACCTAATTTAATACGGTTTGCGACACGTCCAATGGTTGCTCCTAAACAAGCATCCAAAGAATCATAAAGGGATAAATCATCATACCCTAAAACGATATCATCAAAATTTCCTTGTGCATCTTTTGTAAAGAATTTTGTGATAGTCGCTCCAAAGTTAATGATATGTACTTCTGCCATATCATTTTTCATAGAATAAATCTCAATGCCATTGTCTCTTTTTTCTAATAATTGAATCATATGTATTCACCTCGTAAGCCTATTGTATCATACTTACCTAGTTAATTTTATGGATTTCTCTATATCTATTCCAAATTTCTAATACTGATTTTAAACATCCGCGACTAACTGGGATGACCACTTTGTTTTTTAATGTAAAGTTCGATTTCGCATAATTTTTTACGTAAGCCAAATTCACAATGTATCGACGATGAGTTTGAACAAAATGAGGTCCCAATTGTCGTAATAAATCTTCAAAAGGCTGGCGAGTGGAATAAATCCTTTCATCGGTTGTCTTTATTAAACTGTATCGTTTTACACGTTCAATAAAGACAATATCATTCCATGGTATCAAAATATTATCTTTTGTATCTTTTAATACCAGACGATCAAATAAATTTGAATATTTCGATATGCTTAAAAGCACTTCATTCAAACTGGATAGATGCTCATGAACATATAAGACATATTCATCAATATTGGTCGTACCATTCATATCATATATAATCGAATATGGAGTAGGAAAATCGGCATATCTTTGAAGTTTCTTGTTGATTAAGTATACCGCATGTTCGCTTTGGTCAAGATCAAGCTTTTCTGCCTCATCCATAGAATTACATAAAATAAAATTGTAGTTATTATTAAATTTTTTTATTCTCTCTACAAACGTTTCATAGACGGAAATATCTGTTTCTACTATTATTATAGTGCTCATAAAAAAGTTCCTTATACAGTAATTTTACATATTTTTTTTCACTTTTCTAGACGTGAAAACAAATTTGTC
>JAGHTX010000057.1 GCA_018065105.1 Bacillota bacterium | reverse complement strand
GATAATCCATTCTATGAAATTAATTTGAGAGTAGTTCATTTCAAAATTAGTGAAGACAGTTATGAATTGATTATCACAAATCTTGACAGAGAAGAATTTCCAATGGAAGAAATCAAAAAGCTATATAATATGCGCTGGGGAATTGAAACATCATTTAGAGAATTAAAATATACAGCAGCCATTGTATCTTTTCATGGAAAGAAACGAGAATTTATTGAACAGGAAATTTATACTTCATTATTATTTTATAACTATTGCGAGAGAGTTATACAGAATGTTGTTCCTAAAAAGGTGAAGAGCAAGAAAGGTTATGCATATAAAATAAACAGTACAAGAGCATTTCATAACCTTAGAACTTATCTAAGAATAGAAAAAGGTGGCAAAGAGCCACCAAATATAGAAACGATAATCTCTAAAGAATTAGAACCAGTAAGGCCTGGGCGGTCTGATCCTCGCAAAATTAGAAAGCAACAGGCACAATACTTTGTATATCGCTTCATATAACAACGTTATTATAATATTTTAAAAATGCAGTATCAATACTGTAGTTTTTGTCATGCCTAAAAATAAAGAACTGAAGAAAAATCGCACATTTCTTCAGTTCTCTCTATTTTTTCCATTTTTATCTTAATGACATTGAAGAATCCATTGGATTCTTCCTATTCATTTTTTTATTCGCTTACTTCGTGAAGTCTGTGTCCATATGCAGATTCATCCGCTAATTTTAATGCGTTTTCACCAGCATATTTCTTAACTAATGCAGTAGACTTCGTAATTGGTTGTAATGTTCCGGCTCCGGCAACACATCCACCAGGACATGCCATACCTTCTAATAGGTATCCATTTAAACGTCCGGCTTTTGCCATCATTAACATTGTACGACAGTTCTTTAATCCTTCAGCAGCTTGTACTTTAACTTCCAATCCAGGGTGGTTCTTGTTGATTAATGATTTAACCGCTTTAGCTACACCACCACTTACGGCGAATTCACGTCCAGTATTTGAACCTTCTACCATTTTTTCAGATTCAACAACTTGTTCTAATTGAATAGCTTTGGCTTCGAACATACCCATAACTTCTTCGAATGTTAATACGAAGTCAACATCGGAACGAATTGTACGACGGCTTGCTTCCAATTTCTTAGCAGCACATGGTCCGATAAATACAACTTTAGCGTTTGGTTTGTCTTTCTTGATTAAACGAGCAGTATAAACCATTGGTGTTAATGCCATTGAGATATATGGTGCAAATTGAGGGAATTCTTTTTTCGCCATTACAGACCAAGCTGGACAGCAGCTAGTTGCCATGAATGGTTGTTTTTCTGGTACCTTATTTAAGAAGTCTTCCGCTTCTTCGATTGTACATAAGTCAGCTCCGATCGCAACTTCGACTACATCAGCGAAACCTAATTCTAATAATGCAGTTTTCATTTTTTCTGGAGTTACTTTAGCACCGAATTGTCCTACAAATGCAGGAGCAACAGCAGCGATTACTTCGTATCCTTCTTTCATAGCGTAGATAGTTTGGAAAATTTGTCCTTTGTCTACGATAGCTCCGAATGGACAGTTTACTAAACATTGACCACAGCTTACACACTTGTCGTAGTTGATTTGTGCTTTACCTTCTTCATCACTGATGATGGCATTCATACCACAGTTAACTGCACATGGTCTTTCAATTTTAGTGATTGCGTGGTAAGGACATGCATCCATACAACGACCACATTTAATACATAAATCTTCGTTGATTGTACTTCTTCCATTAACGATTGTGATTGCCTTTTTAGGACATACTTCACTACATTGGTGAGATAAACATCCTTGGCACATATTAGTAACAATGACTTTCTTTTCTGGACATCCGTTACAAGCAAATTTAATGATGTTGATTAATGGTGCATCATAATATTTTTTAGCGATTGTACTTTCTTCAATTCCATCGCTTAATGCTCCGTATTCACCCATTTCACGTAAAGGTAATCCCATTCCTAAACGTAAACGTTCTCCGATAACAGCTCTTTCTAAGAAAATACTGTTACGATATTTAGCTTTTGTTCCTGGTAAGATTTCGTAAGGGATTTCTTCGATACGTTTTGCATAATCTGTATTGTCTGAATATGCCATTTGAGCGATGGCAGTGAAAACTTTTCTACGAATATCCGTTACTGAGTTGTATACACCTCTCATTGATTATTCCTCCATATTCTTATATATTATATAAAATC
>JAGHTX010000110.1 GCA_018065105.1 Bacillota bacterium | reverse complement strand
TCTTTAAATAAACTTAAAATCTTCCTTTTTTTCCTTAATTTTCTTATAATAGACAAGTATTTAAGGAAGTGAAATGATGATTAAATTATTTGTAACAGATTTAGATGGAACCTTACTTGCGAAGCATCATCATGCGGATGAAAAAATCAATCAGATGATCAAAACAGTAAATGAAAATGGCTGTACCTTTGCCTTTGCGACAGGAAGAAGTGCCAATCGTGCAACACCGGATGAAATAGACCAACCGCTTTATCACATCTGTATGAATGGAGCAATCATTACCGATACAGAAAATCAGCTGATTTACCAATCCCTCATGGATAAGGATGTTTTAAAAGAGTTGCTAGAAACTTTTCCAACCATAGATTTTGAATGCATTACGATAAATAAGTCGTATCGAAGAAGTACAAAAGAAGAATGGATGCAACAAATGAGCAAACCTTTTAAGCCCAAACATCTACAACCAGGAGAGGAAGTGGATGAAGACTGGCATAAGAAATTTATGATGGATATCTTGGAAAATAACTGTTTTGAACAAACAATAGAAGAAATTCTTGCTCAGGATATTTGTAAAGTGAATCTTCATCTCCATGATAAAAACTACGACACCGATGCACTCGATAAATTTCTAGAGAAACACAAGGATCAGCTTGTGAATTTACCATGCGATGATGGTATGTATGAAATAACTTGTGCAGGAGTGGATAAAGGAAGCGCGGTTGCCTGGTTAGCGAATCATTTAGGTATTCAAGAAGAGCAAGTCGCAACGTATGGGGATGGTGGCAATGACATTCCCATGTTAGAAAGATTTGAACATTCGTATGCCCCAGTTAATGGATTGGATTATGTGAAGAAAAAGGCCAAACATATACTAGGGCCACATTATGAATATTCCGTTGCGAATCATATTGTAGAAACGGTAATAAATAAAAAGTAAGAAAAAAATGCTTCGATTCGGAAGCATTTTTGTTATTTATAAAGTTCTGGTAAGAAGTGATATAGTGCTTTGGCGATTCCATCGTGATCTAGATCGTCTGTAACATAATCGGCAACGGCTTTTAATTCGTCTGTGGCATTTCCCATCGCAACACCAATACCTGCGTATTCCAACATCGTCTTGTCGTTTTGCGCATCTCCAAAGGCAATCATTTCTTCTGGTTTGAAGCCAGACATTTCGATGGTTGTACGAATTGCTTTCGATTTATCGACACCAACGGCTGTATATTCATAATACCAAGGAGCCGTAAACATAGAATTAATGTGATCGGCAAAAGGTCCTTTTAATTCCGAAGCATGTTCTTGTAGGTATGCAGGTGTCGCATAGGTTAAGATCTTGCTCACTTCTCCATCTACCCAGGCTGCTAAATCCGTAATTTCTGCTAATTTGTAGTTATTTGAACGAGATTCATATTGTAGTACATTCCAAGGTTTTCCATCTCTTTCGATCATACAGTTGAATACATCGTTGACATACATGTATTCTCCTTTGGCTACAACTGGACAAACATCAAATTGTTTGATGTACTCTAATACTTCTTTTGCTTCTTCTTTTGATAAAGCTTGAGAGAATAATACTTCTTTGGTTTGATAATTTACAACCATGGCTCCGTTGTTACAAATCAATAGCCCATCGTGTTCTCCCATATTTAATTCATCCGCAAAATAGCGTAATCCATTATCGGTTCTTCCACTTGCCAGTACAAGTAAGATTCCAGCATCTTGTGCCTTTAATAGTGCATCTCTAGTTTCTGGGGTAATCTTTTTTTCAGTATTGGCAAGAGTTCCATCAATATCCATTAAAATTACTTTAATACTCATTTTTTAGTATCCTCCAAAATCCTTATTTATAGTATAAATTTGATTGGTAGAAATGAAAATATCAATTATTAGTTTTGGTAAAAGTTTGTCAATAAATAGAGACAATCGTATGCGAAAAAAGAGAAAACGTTTTATAAAAGAGAGTTACAGCCGATGTATACACAACAGTTCAAGTGATGTTTTCCCTTTTGGAAAGATTCTTTAGCTAGTGTCAAGACAAGTGTAAAATCAACAAATTCGTGATTCCTGGAATTTCTTGTGATAGAATACAGATAATGATTAAGGAGTGTGTTGATTATGAAAGAATATAAATTTGATGTAGAAAAGACAAAAGCAGAAGTTGTGCAATGGATTCGTGACTTCTTCGAACAAAATGGGCCAGGATGCAATGCCGTAATCGGAATTTCTGGAGGAAAAGATAGTTCTGTTGTAGCCGGACTTTGTGTAGAAGCTTTAGGAAAAGACCGTGTTATTGGAGTATTAATGCCTTGTGGTGTTCAAAAAGATATCTCTGCTTCAAGAAAATTAGTAGAACACTTAGGAATTAAAAATGTAGAAGTAAATGTAGAAGCCGCTGTAAAAGGATTAACAGAAGCTATTGAAAATGGAAAAGTAACAGGAATGGATCCAGTAGAATTTACCGCACAAACAAAGACAAATTTACCACCACGTATTCGTATGTCTTGTTTATATGCAGTCAGCCAAAGTATGAATGGACGTGTTGCCAATACTTGTAACTTGTCTGAAGACTGGGTTGGATACTCAACTCGTTATGGAGATGCAGCAGGTGACTTCTCTCCATTGGCAAAATTAACAGTAACAGAAGTGAAACAAATTGGACACTCTTTAGGATTACCATTCGAATTGGTAGAAAAAGTTCCTATCGATGGATTATATAGCGGTAAAACAGACGAAGAAAATTTAGGATTCACATACGATATGTTAGATCACTATATTCGTTATGGAGAAATCGATGACGAAGAAAAGAAAGCTAAAATCGATCGTATGCACAGAATCAATCTATTCAAATTGGAAATGTATCCAATGTTTGACCCAAATATTGAAACAATCTAAGAGAAAGGCAGAAATGCCTTTTTTTCTTAATGCTTGGAGGAATCTATGAAGTTTGAACCTTTTGAAAAATTAACAGATCAGGAATTAGAACAATACGATTATGCCAATCTCGAATCTTTGGAAATTTCTTTCAAAGATTTTGATATTCTTTTGGAAATGTTTGAAACGCATATTCAAGTCACTTCGATGTTTCATAAGAAGGTTGAAGAAACGTTTCTAAGACAAGGAATAAAAGACAATGTTGATTTTTATGTGACAAATAAAAATCAGCCAAAACTTATGGAATTTACACCGAGTGGTTTGGCAAGGATATCTTTAAACAGTGATCTATCGGATTATAACTATTGGGAAAGTTTGGAAAGTCATGTTCGCTATGTGATTATCAAGCTCTTAAGTAAACTGGGAGAAGACAAAATCACAAAGGTATTAAAATGTATCTATGTGCAATGCTCACAGGAAGAGGAAAAATTGTTCTATCTTCAATATGCGATTTTAAACTGGCTTCCAGAAGGACTGTTGTATCTATATTAGTTGAGGAGAAAAAACATGTTTCAATATATTTGGCCAATTGGGCTGGTTGTGTTATCGAATGTGTTTTATCAGATCTGCGCAAAGTCCGTTCCCGAATCTATGGCACCTCTTGCTTCTTTGACAATTACCTATGCGATTGGAACACTTGTATCTTTTGCACTCTATTATCTGTTGACAAAAGATGCGAACATTATGAGAGAATATCATCAACTAAACTGGGCGCCGGTTGTCCTTGGTATATCTATCGTTGGACTGGAAGTGGGATATATTTACGCTTTTCAATTAGGCTGGCAAGTGAGTACAGCGCAAATTGTTCAATCGGTAATCTTGGCGATTCTCTTAATCTTTGTAGGATACCTTCTATATAAAGAAGCCATTACCTGGAATAAGATTGCCGGCATTGTTGTTTGTTTATTCGGTCTGTATTTAATCAATTTAAAATAGGAAGACCTGACAAGTTAGAAGGAAAAGCCAGGTCTTTTTTCGTACCTGTTTCCTATGAATATTGGAGTGTGTGAAAAAAAGAATAAAGAGAGAAGCACACTCTTCTATAGAACGATGATGAGAAAAGGAGACAGGCATATATTTTAAACAAGAAAATCTTGTTTAAACCAATAAAAAAAGGCGCCCTACTTAACTTGTAGAACACCTTTGCTCAAATAAATAGTATCACTTTTATGGAATTTATCAAAGAAAAAATAAATGGGTTTCCATTTAGTTTGCTTCTTTGTTAACATGAAACAGTGGAGGTTTATAGTATGGAATGTTTAGATTTATTTCTAACCTTTTTTCGCATTGGAATCTTAACCTTTGGAGGAGGCTTGACCATGCTTCCTATGTTGAAATACGAATTGGTAGAAACGAAAAAGTGGATCAGTGAAGAGCGTTTGTTGGATTGTTACGCCATTGGACAATGTACACCAGGAATTATCGCGGTAAATACCGCAACGTATGTAGGATATATAAAAAAAGGAGTGATCGGAGGTATCAGTGCTACTTTGGGTATGATCTCACCTTCCATTCTGATTATTACAATTGTAGCGATGTTTTTAAATAGCTTTATGAATTCACCCATTCTACTACATGCCTTGGTAGGAATTCGTGGAGCTGTGTGTGCTTTGATGTTGAATACTGTTATTTCTTTGGCAAAAAAGAGTTTAATCAGTAAACAGGCAATTGGAATTTGTCTTGTTACTTTGGTTCTTGCTCTATTTAGTCCTGTACCAACCATATGCTTGATTATTCTTGCGGGAATTGCCGGTGTTATTTTAGATCGCATACAAGGAGGTAAAAGCCATGAATGATGCACTTTTACTCATTTGGGAGTTTTTTAAAACGGGATTGTTTGCGATAGGTGGAGGACCGGCTACCATTCCATTTTTAATCAATATTGCCAATACATATCCATGGTTTTCAAAACCGGAACTGATGGATATGATCGCCATCAGTGAATCGACACCAGGCCCTGTTGGAATCAATATGGCTACTTATGCTGGATTTAAAACGCTAGGTCCTTTCGGAGGTATTGTTTCTACATTATCTCTAACTTTACCAAGTATCGTAATTATCATTATCATTGCCAAATTCTTGGAAGGATTTCAAGAAAACAGAACTGTTAAAGCGATATTTGGAAGCATCAAACCAGCCGTAACGGCATTGATTGCGGTAGCCGTATTAAATATTTTTGAAGCTAGTCTAATCTATGTGGAGAACGACGTTACGAAAGTTCGTATTTCAAGCATTATTCTAGCGATTATTATCTTCCTTTTCCTTCAATGGGATAAGACGAAGAAATTACATCCTGCTATTTGGTTTTTATCCGCAGCTATTGTCGGAATTGTGTTACAACTATAAGAGGTTTTATTATGTATATTCGCAAATCAAGAAAAGAAGATATAAAAAGAATGATGGAAATCTATGCGTATGCCAGAGATTTTATGAACAAAACAGGGAATCCCAACCAATGGGGGCCAACAAACTGGCCACCTCAGTCTTTAATTGAGCAAGATGTTGAAGTGGGAAAGAGTTATGTATGTGTAAATGAAGAAGAAAAGGTCATTGGAACTTTTTTCTTTGATCAGGGCTATGATATTGAGCCAACCTATCGTGTCATTGAAGAAGGAAACTGGAAAGACGACCGTCCTTTTGGGGTGGTACACCGTTTGGCAGGAGATGGTTCTCAAAAAGGAATAGGAACCTTCTGTCTTAATTATGCATATGAACAATGCGGACACTTAAAAGTCGATACCCATGTAGACAATGTGGTCATGCAAGGATTATTGAAAAATCTGGGGTTTGAACAAAGAGGAATTATTCATGTGATAGAAGATAACTATCCTCGTTATGCATATGAAAAGTAAAATGTTTGATATAATAAAAAAAACAGGAGATTTACATATGAAAATTACATGGTTAGGGCATTCTTGTTTCAAGATTGAATCTAAGAATGGAAGTATTATTTTGGATCCATACGCAGATGGAAAAGTAACTGGATTGAAACCATTAAGAGAAAGCGCAAATATGGTTTTATGTTCCCACGAACACGCCGATCATAACGCCAGAGAAGTAATCACAATAAAAGATGGTGAGACACCTTTCCACATTACTTATATCGATACGTATCATGACGATCAACAAGGAACACTTCGTGGAAAGAATCGTATTCACATATTAGATGATGGAGAGTTTACAATCGCCCATTTGGGAGATTTAGGATGTGCACTTACTGGTGAACAGATTGAACAATTAAAAAATGTTGATGTTCTACTAGTACCCGTTGGAGGTTACTATACAATCGATGCCAGTCAGGCAAAAGAGATTGTGAATCAAATCCAACCAGAGATTGTGATTCCTATGCATTATCGTGGAGATGGTTTTGGGTACGATGTATTAGCGAGTGTAGATCAATTTACCCAATATTTTGATCAAGTTTTGATCAAAGAAGACAATGTCATTGATGTGAAAGAAAACTTAGGCAATTCAGTGATTGTATTATCGTATTAGGAAATATATTTTATGGGATTGTTTGATCGATTTAAAAAGAAAAAAGAAGAAGAAATCCACGTGGAATACGTAAGTGAAACGATTGAAGAAGAACAAGAGGAAGAAGAAAATCTACTTCCTGAAGATTTTGAAACCACAATCTCTTTTGGTGGCTTAGAAAATGGCAAAGAAATTGTGGATCGTTTAGACTTTGATCTAGATCATGGATATTATCGTCACAACGAAGAACCAGAAAATATATACCGAATTTCGATGATTTTTGGATATAACTTATTGATTTCCACACCGGGAAACAAAAAACTTACGAATGACTTTGATGATATAGATAGTGAGGATATCTTAGAAAATGTTTTCATTTCCGTTTCTGGAAGAGACAATTTTTCTCCTTATCCACTCACTGCCACTTTCTTTGATCCCTATCTTTCTTCAAAAGAAATAGATCCAAACGAAGCTTTGGAAAAAGCGAAAGAATTTGTTGAATTCTTAGAAGAAAGAGGTATTCAAAAAATTTAAAGAACATATAGAAGGAACAGAAACAGACTGTTTCTTCTTTTATTTTTCCGAAACGATCGCTTTTAAAGTTGTATGCACATAGGAAAAATAAGAAAGTAAACCTGTGCATACGACAAAGCCGATAAAGAAAAGAATCATAAAAGCACATACGGTTGGATCAAAGGCTTTTGCCTGTAAAAAACGATAGCTCATCGGAAGCGATATGGATAGAACCAAAATTAGAATGGTTCCATAGAATAGAATCATTTCCTGAGAAATAAGATGCACAAGTTGTTTACGAGTGTAGCCGATTTTCCAAAGATTTAAAAAATATGTTCTCTTTTGTTTGGCCTGAATGGATAAATCAAAAGTAATAGTAATCGAAAGAAGTACGATCGCAATCACATAACCAGAAATAGATAGTAGAAATTCATTCAGAATCGAAGCGTAGGTAAAAGTAATAAACTGCATCATAAGCACAGCGAACAATAAGATCATTATCGTTACCCGGCTGGTTAAAAGGGTAGTGTTGTAGTTGGAAATAGAAATGGAAAGAAGCGGATGTTTATGAAAGAAGTGTCGTTTCCACCAATGTACAAAATCGCTGATAAATCCATTTATGATTCCATATAAACCAGTAAAGGCAAGAATTAACTGAATGGTCTGGTTTGAATAAGGCATTTCCGGAAGTAAAGTAACCACAATAGCCATCACCAAACAAAAAGGAAATACAATATTTGGAAGGGCTCTAACTGGTGGCTCGTTTTTTACTTTTACAGAATCATGCGTTGCCAATAAGTCCTTTATTTTTAGACGAGAAATATAAGCAAGAATATAAAAGACCATGTATACAAAAATAACCGCAATCAGAATGATTGTTTGAATAAAACTTTGTGAAGTAAGATCCCCTGGTGCTGTATGCATAATTTGGGCAACCAAATTAAAGAAATAATGAATAGAAATAAGGCCTAGAAGCATACCAGGGATACAGGCGATTAAGAAGAGTAGAGCCGTTTGTAGAAGAAAATAGTAAATAATCTGGCTTTGACTGGCTCCACATACTTCTAGGATCGCAATTTCATTTTTCTTATGATAGATGTAGTAGTTGTTGACATAAAAAATCAGGAAGCAACAAAACATCACAATAATCGAGTTTAAATAATCGCTGGTTGGAATGTATTTTGTGATTTCACTAACGGTTTTCGCTCCCTGGATCAAGGCTTGTTGTTCAGGACTGGAAAATCCTGCGAAGGCAATGTTTTCATTTAAGACTTGTCCATTGGAACCCGCTGTAAATAAGAAGCTGATCGCAATCGTACAGGTCATCACAAAAAAGTAAAAAAACGTGGATTTAAAGTTTTTTCGAAGCATCTTCATTGCCAATTGAAACATTCTGCCACCCTCCAGGAATCACTTGTATGCATTATACACGTTTAGTATTCCATTTTGTAGGTAAGAACATCATGAAAAATAATCTTGGCACAATACAACTTTTACAAATTTCTCTTCTTGTCAACATTTTGACAATCCACTGAGTCTGTTTGACCGAAAAAAACACATTTCATTTAGAATGAGACTGGGTGATGGATTATGAAAAAAGTAACAATTTATATGGTACGTCATGGAGAGACCTTATTTAATGTATTACATCGTCATCAGGGATGGTGTGATTCTCCACTTACACAAAAGGGAATTGAACAAGCCAAAACTTTACGATACGGCTTTCAAGACATTCCTATCAATAAGGCATATTCTTCCACAAGTGAAAGAGCCATTGATACGGCTCGTCTTATTATAGAAGGTAGAGATATTCCTCTGACTTCTTTAAAAGAACTAAAGGAATTATACTATGGTTCCCAAGAAGGGATGCTTCGTGAGAGTCAGGATGAACGATTACTAACCTTGATTCCTCAAGAAGATGAAGAACAAGCCGCCATTCGTTTTACCAAGTCACTAAACGAAATTTATGAAAAAGCCGAAGATGGTGATAACATTCTTCTGGTAGGACATGGTTTTATTTTCTTTTTAACGTATGTCTATTATTTGCACATCGATATTCATACACGTTTTGAAAAAGAAAACTGGGATCGCATTCCTGTTCACCAGGTGCGTAATGGTTCGGTATTTAAATTGGAAATCAAGGATGGTGTATGGAATTATACTGAAACGGATAATGTGGAATATTTAGAAAAAGGAAAACAATACGTTCAGAATTGTGAAGAGTTGTAACGAAATGGATTCATTTCAAACAGTTCTTTTTTGTATAAAAAAAGCCAGCTTATGCTGACTTTTTGTGTTTTATATGGTGCTCGAAGTCGGACTCGAACCGACACGGGTTGCCCCGCAGCATTTTGAGTGCTGTGCGTCTGCCTATTTCGCCATTCGAGCATTTGCCCATATATTATATCGAAAAGAATAAGTCTATGCAAGAAAAAAATAAATGACCTTTTCAATTGATTACTGTAATGTTAAAATAGAAACGCTAAGGGGTAATGTAATGAAACGAAGAAAGTCAACGAATGGTTCTCCAAAAAAAGAGGGCCACTCAAAAGCACTGTTAGATAAAAAAGCTGAAAAGAC